>JACRIO010000188.1 GCA_016220035.1 Planctomycetota bacterium
AGCACGAGGAACGCATCGAAGTCGCTCGCATCGCGCGCCTCGGGCTCGACGTAGATGCGCACGAGTTCCTGGATCCCGGCTTCGCGCTCGGACGGCCGCTGGCCCGTGATCGCGGCGAACACGAGCGCCTTCGAGCGCACCGCGCGCTCCGCCGGCGTGTGCTCGAGCGACCACCACGGCGACTGCTCCTGCCAGAACGAGTACTGCGAGCGGTCGGGCGGCGCGAACCGCTGCCAGCGGTTGCGCTCGCGCGCGGCGCTCACGGCCGCGGCGGCGCGCTCGAACCACGGCTCGCGCGCATCCTCGCCGACCTGGAAAGCCTTCCCGCGGCCGGCGACGGTGAGCTCGAGCGCGCGCTCGCCCGCGCCGCGCCGCCCGCGTGCGCCGGGGAGCTTCTCCGGCCCGAACAGGCCCTCCTTCTGGAAGACGGCGAGGAGTCCGCGCGTCTCGGCCTCGGTGAGGTGCACCACGCTCTCGGCGACGCGCCCCGTGCTCGCCGCGACGGGCGCCTTCGCCGCGGGCCCGATCAGGAGCGCGGCGTCGCCGTCCGCGCGCCAGCGCACGAGCAACGCGTCCTCGTCGCCCGGCGCGACCTCGATCCACGCGCGCCGCGCGACGTGACCGTCGCGCGCGGAGAGCCACCACTCGATCCACTTCGGACCGTCCTGGCCGAGCTCCTGTCCGCTGACGAGCTGCAGGCGCGCGGCCGCCGTGCCGGTGAGCGAGGAGAGGTCGTCGTGGAACACGCGGCCCGACACGACGACGACCAGGCTGTCGACCACTTGCTGGTCGAGCCACGCGGTGTCGCGCGGGTGCGCGCTGCGGAAGCCGATGCCCGCGAGCGCCGCGGCGCAGGTGCCCGAGACGAACCGGTCGCTCGCCTGGAGCCCGCCGAGCAGAGCGTCGACGTGGCGCTCGTCGATCAGGGGATGCAGCGTGCGCTCCTCGCGCTCGACGATCGCGAGCAGCGCGTAGGCCTCGTCGCGCAGGATCCAGCGCTGTCCGAACGCGCGCGACAGGAGCCGCGCGTCGATGTCCGCGCCGGGGCGCGACGCGAGCGCGTGCACGGCGATCTGCGCGACGGAGGCGCGCGGGTCGGCGAGGTGCGCGAAGAGCCGATCGACGGCGGCGGGGTCGTCGACGTCCGCGAGCAGGCCGAGCGCCAGGTGGCGCACCTCCGGCCGCTTCGAGGCGAGCACGGGGACCAGCACCGGCACGAGCGCGGGACCGAGCTCGCGGCGGAGCACGCGCTCGCAGGCGACGCGCATGGCACCGGTCGGGTGCGCGAGCGCTTCGGCGAACCACGCGGGGCTCGCGCGCACGGGGTCGGCCTTCGCGAGCGCCTCGGCGAGCGGCGTGCAGACGACCGTCGGGAGCTTGGCGCTCGCGCGCACGAGCACGAGGTCCACGTCCGCACCCGCGCCGCCCGCGAGGAGCACCCGCGCCGCGACGAAGAGCCGCGCGGGCCGCTCGCTCGCGAGTTCGGCGCGCGCGGCGGCGAGGCCGGCCTCGCCCATGGAAGCGAGCGTGTCGACCGCCTTCCCGACGAGCGGATCGTCGGTCGTCTCGAGGCGCGTGAGCTCTTGGAACACGAACGCGGCGGGGCCGTCGGCGAGCTTCGCGCCACCCGCGGGCGCGGACTGCGGCGCCTGGGGTGCGGGGGCGGGCGCGTTCGCCCCCGAGTTCGGCGCCGGATTCGACGGCGCGTCGGGCTTCGCTCCTCGACCGGGCACCTCGCCGCCGGGCGGGATGCGCAGGCCGCCCGTGCCGGTCGCGCCGGAACCCGAACCTTGCGGTGCATGGAGTCCGGGCTCCGAAGCACCGCCCGTGTGCGCCGTCTCCTTCTTGCAGGTGGCGCAGTACGCGATCGGTTGTCCGTCCTCGCCGACGCGCGCGTTCGAGGGCACGCTGTAGTTGCGCGCGCCGCACACCGAGCACACGTGGTGCGGCGCGAGGTTGCCGCGCGACTTCGAGGTGCTCGGAGGGAGCGCGACCTGCGCCGCGGCGAGCGGGACGGCGACGCACAGGAACAGGAAGGCGAAGGCGGGGCGGACGGGGGAACGCATGGGTTGGGGCGTCGGAGGAGGCGGGCGCGCGGCCCGTCCTACCCGGAGCGGCGGGCCAGGATACGGTCGCGGGCCGGGCGGCGGCGACCGGGAGCGGGATTCCGAGCGTCGGGAGCTCGATGGGCCCGATGGGAGCTGGCCCCGTTCGCTGGCGCGCACCCAGCACCAACTCCGGGCGGGCTGACCCGCCGGGCTGGACGGGCGCCTTGCCGGCGCGGGGCGCCCGCTCCCCTTGGGAAAACGGAGGCGTGGATCTGGCATGGAACCGGTGCGGCGAGCCCCCCGTCGTGTTGCAAGTCGCATTCTGCATCTCCCTGCAGAGACAACCTCTACTGCAACATGCAGAAAACCAGCTGCGACGCGCTTGCTTCGGGAGCATCGTGCGCTCTCGGAACGGGATCGAACGGCATCCAGGGAGGTCCGCATGCACGTCTTGGCGTTCGTGAATCAAAAGGGCGGCTGTGGCAAGACGACCACCGCGGTCAACCTCGCGGGCGCACTCTCGGCGCGCGGCGAGCGGGTGCTCCTGGTCGACCTCGATCCGCAGGCGCACGCGACGCTCGGGCTCGGCTGGGCCATCCTCCACGAGCCGACGGTGAGCGACGTCCTGCGCGATCGCGTCACGCCGCGCGAGGCCGTGCTGCCCGCGCCGGGCGGGTTCGACCTGATCGCGGCCACGAGCGGGCTCGCGCACTTCGAGGAACTCGCCGAGCGCATGATCGGGCCCGAGCAGCTCTTGCGCCGCGCCCTCGAGCGCAGCCCCACCGCGTGGGACTTCGTCCTGCTCGACTGCCCGCCGCGCACGGACGGCGTGCTCGCCGCGAACGCTTTGCGCGCGGCCGACACCGCGGTGCTCGTGATCGAGTGCGGCACGTTCGCGCTCCAGGGCGCCCTGAAGGCCGTCGATGTGCTCGAAGAGGTCGCCGAGCGCCAGGAGCGCCCGTTCGCCCTGCGCGCGGTCGGAACGCTGTTCGACCGGCGCGAACCGCTCGCGCACGAGCTCGCGATCGCGCTGCACGCGCAGTTCGGCCCGCTCTTGTTCGACACGTTCGTGCGCACGAGCTCGACCCTGCGCGCGTGCGCGGCCGCGGGGCTGCCCGTGCAGGTGCTCGAGCCCGCGAGCCCGAGCGCGCAGGACTTCGACGCGCTCGCGGAGGAGCTCCAGCGGTGGACGCGGCGCTCCACGCCCGAAACCAACCGCGTCGAGCCCGCGCGCGGCGAGCGCGCCCGCGCCTGGGACACCCCGTACGTATCGCGCTCCGCGGCCGTCCTCGCTGCGGCTGCACCGCGCGCGCGAAACACGCAGCACGCACGCGGTTCGACCGAGCATTGACCCCGAGGAGAACGACGATGGATGCCCTGCTCGTGCTCTGCAATCTCCACGCGGACGGTCCGGGGACGTGGCGTCGCCTGCGCGCGCGCGGCATCGCGCGGCCGGCGGAATTGGCCGCGGTCCCGGTCGATCGGCTCGCCGAGTGGCTCGGCGGAACGCCCGCGACCGCGCGCCGCTTCCTGCGCGAGGCGCGGCGCTGCGCGAGCGCGGCTCCCTGGACGAACCGCGTCGAGGAGACGGTCCTCGAAGCCTCGACCCCGCCGTGGCCGGAGCGCGCGGTGGAACCCGCGCCGCGCGTCCCGGAGCGCGCGTCGGAGCCCGCTCCGCGCCTCGAGGTCCCCGCGCCGCGCGCGAACGTGCGCTCGTGGCCGCTCGACGAGCTCGCACCGCGCTCCGCGCTGCCGTCGACCAAGATCGCGTCCCCGGCGCCCACGCGCGCCGACGCCGCGCCGCGCGACGAAACCCCCGGGCTCCTGCGCCCCGGCCGCGCGCCGGGCCTCGACCTCGCGGCGTGCCAGCGGCTGGTGGGCGCCGGCGTGCGGACGTGGGAGCAGCTCGGGCGGGTCCCCGCGGCGCGCCTCGCCGCCGCGACCGGGATCGCCGCGGAGGAGTTGCGCGCGTGGCAGGAGCGCGCGCACGAGCTCGAGTTCGCGGCGTGCGACGAATCGGAGCCCGTGGTCGAGCTCCATCCCGCCCCGCGCGCGCCGCTGGCGCGCACCGCATGGTCGCCTGAGCCGCCGCGCGCGAAACCCGCGCACGAAGCGCGCTTCACGCCGGTGATCCACGAGCTCGAGGACGTCGCGGGACCGTTCGCCTGATCAACGGCGCGCCGCGAGCGCCACGCCGAGCAGGACGACCGGTCCGCCGAGGAGCGTGCTCCATCCGACCGACTCGTGGAGCAGTCCGAGCGACAGCGACAGCGTCACGAACGGCTGCAGATAGATGAGCAGGCCCGCGCGCAGCGCGCCGAAGCGTTCGATGGTCGCGGCCCAGCAGAAAAACGCGAGGCCGCTCGCGCACTGGCCGAGGACACGATCCAACCCGAGTGGATCGCCGAGGTGAGCTGCAGCGCGTACGCCTGCATGAGGATGTGCACGCCGAGCACGAGGCCGAAGCAGGAGCGAGCGCGCGCGGTCCTCGCGGAGCGGCCACGGCTTGGTCCGCCGCAGGCCCGCGACGAGCGCCACCACGGCGCCGCCGAGCAGGAAGCGCGCGGCGACGAGGCCCGCGGGCGTGAAGCCCTCGAGCGCGACGCGCGTCGCGACGAACGATGCGCCCCAGAACAGGATCGAGAACACGCCGGGGCTCGCGAGGATGGCGCCCAGTCCCGGTCGGGGCGCCGCCTTCCCCGCGCCGGTCGTGATCACGTCCCGCCCTTCGCCTCGCCCTCGTCCTCGATGTGCACGTGGCGCAGCTCCACCGGCTTCGCCTTGCGACGCAGGCGCAGGTTCAAGAGCTCGACCAAGAGCGAGAACGCCATCGCGAAGTAGATGTAGCCCTTCTCGATGTGCTTGCCCCCGCCTTCGGCGACGAGCATCACGCCGATCAGGATCAGAAACGACAGCGCGAGCATCTTGATCGTCGGGTGGCGCTCGACGAAGTCCGACACGGCGTTCGCGAACACGAGCATCACCCCGACAGCGATCACGACCGCGGTCACCATGATCGCGATCTGGTTCGCCATGCCGACCGCCGTGATCACCGAGTCGAGCGAGAACACGATGTCGAGCAGCACGATCTGCACGAGCGTCGCGCCGAAGCGCGCCGTGCCGCCGGCCTTGGGACCGTGCTCGGTCGCCGCCTCGAGCTTGTCGTGGATCTCCCACGTCGCCTTGCCGATCAGGAACACGCCGCCGCCGAGCAGGATGAGGTCGCGCCCGCTCACCGCGTGCCCGAAGGGCTCGAAAAGCGGGCTCGTGAGCTTCATCACCCACGACAACGCGAGCAGGAGCCCGATGCGCATGAGCATCGCGAGCGCGAGCCCGACGCGGCGCGCCTTGCTGCGCTGTTCCTCGGGCAGCTTCCCGGTCAGGATCGCGAGGAACACGATGTTGTCGATGCCGAGGACGATCTCGAGCAGCGCCAGCGTGAGGAGCGCGAGCAGGTTCTCGGAGGTGAGCAGTTCGGACACGGGTACCTTCGGGTCGGGACGGTGGAGCGGCGCGCCCGGGAGCGCGGGCGCGGCAATCTAGCGTCGCGCCGACGCCCCCGCACGGAGCGCGGGGCTCCACGCGCGGAGGACCGGGTCCTTCACCGGAATCGAGGAAGCGCCCGTGCCCGGAACGCCGTCGATCACGGCCCCGCGCGCGGTAGCCTGTGCGCGTGGTCGTTTGGTTGCTCGGTCCCGCGCTCCCCGATCCCGAGGTCGAAGCCGACCCGGACGGCCTCGTCGCGCTCGGTGGGAGTCTCGCGCCCGACGTGCTCGTCGCCGCGTACCAGAAGGGGCTCTTCCCGTGGTCCGCCGAGCCCGTGCTGAACTGGTGGTCGCCCGATCCGCGCGCGGTGTTCGACCTCGAAACGGTCCGGGTCGCGCGCAGCGTGCGCCAGAGCGTCCGGCGCGGCGCGTGGCGCTTCACGGTCGACGCCGACTTCGAGTCCGTGGTCGAAGGCTGCCGCGCACCCGCGCCAGGCCGCGAGGAGACGTGGATCGACGCCGACTTCCTCGCGGCGTACACCGAGCTCCACCGCCGTGGCGCGGCGAGCTCGGTCGAGGTCTGGGAGGGAGACGAGCTCGTCGGCGGCCTCTACGGCGTCGTCCAGGGCGGCTTCTTCGGCGGCGAGTCCATGTTCCAGCGGCGCACGAACGCCTCGAAGGCCGCGCTCGCCTATCTCCTCGAACGTCTGCGCGCCGGCGGGTTCCGCCTGTGCGACGCTCAAGCGCCCACCGAGCACCTCGCGCGCCTCGGCGCACGCTCGATCCCGCGCCGCCAGTACTTGGACGAGCTCGCGCGGGCGCTCGATGCCGTGGGCGCGCGCCTCGTCGAGGGCCCGGCGCCCGCGCTGGGCGTCTGAGCGGGTTTTCCACGGCGTTTTCCGCACGCCGGCGGGTTCGAGACGGCCCGCGCGCCCCCGCGCGACGAACGCGCAACCGTAACTCTGGTCACGGACCGCTTGACGGCCGCGCGGGGCATGGCATGATCATGCACGCCGAGACGAGAATTATGCGAGCCACCCCGAAGCCCTCCGCCCCGATCACGCGCGAGCAGCGCCGCCAGCGCATCGCCGAGCTCGTGCGCCAGCGCCGGATCCACAGTCAGTTCGAGCTCGTGGACCTGCTCGGAGAGGTCGGCATGGCCGTGAACCAGGCCACGCTCTCGCGCGACCTGCGCGCGATGGGCCTGCTCAAGGGGCCGAGCGGGTACGAGCTCCCCACCGAGGTGCAGACCGACGCCGCCGATCCTTCGCTCGCGCTCGTCCACGCCGTGCAGACCTGGCTCGCGGGCGCGACCGCGGCGGAGAACCTGGTGGTCCTGCGGACGCCGGTCGGCGGCGCGCAGCCGCTCGCGATCGCGCTCGACCAGGCGCGTTGGAAGGAGATCCTCGGCACCGTCGCCGGCGACGACACCATCCTCGTCGTCACGAAGAGCGCGACGGAGGCGAAGCGCGTCACGAAGCAGCTCGTCGACTTGAAGGAGCGCCGCAGGCGATGAACGCGAGCCGCCACGGCGCGCTCGCGAGCCGGAACGCCGCGAGCCCGCTCCCCCATTCCGTCGACGGTGCCGCCGTGAATGCGCGCGGCGCGGCGTCGTACGAGTTCCTCGTCCAGAGCGAGCGGGCGCCGGAGCACGCTGGCCGGCGCTCGCTCCGTTTCCCGACCACACCCACCGCACCATGAAACGCGTCTCCATCCTCGGCGCCTCGGGCTACACCGGCCGCGAGCTCGCGCGCCTCCTCGCGAGCCACCGCGAGCTCCAGCTCGACGGCTTCCTCGCGGCGCGCGAAGGCGTCGCGCCGGAAGCTCCGGAGCTCGAGTGCGACCGCGCCGTGGAGCCACTCGACTGGGCGCGCGTCGAACGCTGCGACGGCGTCTTCCTGTGCACGCCGCACGGGACGTCGGCGGAACTCGCGCGGAAGCTCGTCGCGATGGGGAAGCGGGTCGTCGACCTCTCGGCGGACTTCCGCCTCAAGAGTGCCCCGAGCTACCACGCGGTCTACGGCCACGCGCACGCCGCGCCGGAGCTGCTGGCGGGCGCCGTGTACGGTCTCACCGAGCACGCGCGCGACGCCGTGGCGCGGGCGCAGCTCTTGGCGAACCCCGGCTGCTACCCGACGTCGATCCTGCTCGCGCTGAAGCCGCTGCTCGCCGCAGGACTCGTCGATCGCGCGCACACCGTCGTCTGCGACGCGAAGAGCGGCACGTCCGGCGCGGGGAAGAATCCGTCGGAGCGCACGCACTTCGGCAACGTCCACGAGAACTTCCTCGCGTACGGCGTCGGCACGCACCGCCACGCGCCCGAGATCCGGCAAGAATCCGGCCTCGACGACCTCGTGTTCACGCCGCACCTCCTGCCCGTGTTCCGCGGGATCCTGTCGACGGTCTACGTGAAGCCGAAGGACGGCGTCACCGCGGCGGACCTGCGCGCGTGCCTCGCATCGGCCTACGCGGGCGAGCGCTTCGTGCGCGTCTTCGCCAAGGGCCAGCCCGAGCTGAATCGCGTGCAGCGCACGAACGAGTGCCACCTCGCGGTCGCCGAGAGCGGGCCGCTCTGCGTGCTGACGAGCGCGATCGACAACCTCGTCAAGGGCGCGTCGGGCCAAGCGCTCCAGAACATGAACCTGATGCTCGGTTGCGAAGAATCGGCGGGGCTCGTCTGATGCGCATCCTGGTCAAGATCGGCGGCGCGCAGCTCGAAGAGGCGGCACCGCGCGCGGCGCTCGCGCGTTCGCTCGCACGCGCGAAGGCGGCGGGTCACGAGCTCGTCGTCGTGCACGGCGGCGGCAATCAGATCCGCGAGGTCGTGCGCGAGCTCGGCCTCGAGGAGCGTTACCACGCGGGCCTGCGTGTCACGGACGCAAGGACGGCGGACGTCGTGACGATGGTGCTCGCGGGGCTCGTGAACAAGGAGCTCGTGCTCGCACTCGAGACCGCGGGCGTGAGCGCGGCCGGAATCTCGGGCGCGGACGGCGGCTCGTTCTCCGTCGCGAAGACGACGGCGGCCGTCGATCTGGGCTACGTCGGCACCGTCGTGCGCGTGAACCGCGCGCTCGTCGAGACGTTGCTCGAAGGCGCTTTCACGCCCGTGATCGCGACCGTGGCGCCGCTCGCGGACGGGGAAGCCGGCGCGTCCGATCATCTCTACAACGTGAACGCCGACATGGCGGCCGGCCCGCTCGCGCGCACGTTCGAGTGCGACGCGCTCCTCTTCCTGACTGACGTCCCCGGCGTGCTCGACGGCGCGAAGCAACGCCTCGCCACGCTTTCGCCCGCGCGCGCGGCGCGACTCCGCGCGGACGGCGTGATCACCGGCGGGATGCTCCCGAAGGTCGAAATGGCGCTCGCGGCGCTGCGCGAGCTCGAAGGCGGGCTCGTCAAGATCGCGCCGGCCGCGGGCGACGACGCCGTGCTCCAAGCCCTGCAACCCGACATCGGGACGCGCTTCGTCCCGGACGACGCACGATGACGACCCACCTCCTCAACACGTATGCGCAAGCCCCCGAGGTCTTCGTCGGCGGCGACGGCGCGGAGCTGCGCACCAAGGACGGGCGGACCTACCTCGACTTCCTCGCGGGCATCGCGGTGTCGGCGCTCGGGCACAACCACCCGCGCCTGGTGCGCGAACTCCAGGACCAACTGACGCGGGCGATCCACCTCTCGAACCTCTACCGCCATCCGTTCGCGGAGGACGTCGCGACGCGCATCGCGCGGCTCACCGGGATGGAGGCCGTGTTCTTCACGAACAGCGGCACCGAGGCCAACGAGTGCGCGATCAAGATCGCGCGCAAGGTCGCGTACAAGAAGGGCGAGAGGCAGCGCACCGGCCTCGTGGCGCTCGAAGGCAGCTTCCACGGCCGCTCGATGGGCTCGGTGTCGCTGACGCACACGGAGAAGTACCGAAAGCCGTTCGCGCCGCTGCTCCCGGGCGTCGAGTTCGTGGCGCCGGGCGACGTCGCGCGGCTCGAAGCACTGCTTTCGACGCGCACGTTCCAGGCGCTCTTCGTCGAGCCGATCCAGGGCGAGCAGGGCGTGAAGGAGCTCCCCCACGACTTCCTGCGCGCCGCGCGGAAGCTCTGCACGGAGACCGGAACGCTGCTCGTCCACGACGAAGTGCAGTGCGGAAGCGGCCGCACGGGGACGTTCCTCGCCGCCGACGCGGCGGGCGTGAAGCCCGACGTCGCGACGCTCGCGAAACCGATCGCGGCGGGCCTGCCGATGGGCTGCACGGTCGTGGCGAAGGAGCTCGCCGACGTGTTCGAGCCCGGCGACCACGGCTCGACCTTCGCGGGCGGTCCGTTCGTGTGCCGCGGCGCCTTGGTCTTCCTCGAGTTGATGGAGGAAGGCGGCCTGCAGGAGGCGGTGCGCGCGCGTGGATCGGAACTGCGCGCCGGGCTCGCCGACCTGAAGGGCGAGTTCACCGTGATCACCGAGCTCCGCGGCCGCGGCCTGATGCAGGGCGTGCGCCTCGCGCGCGGCGCGGAAGACCTGCAGAAGCAGCTCTACGCGAAGGGCCTGATCACGAACCGCACCGCGGGCGACGTGCTCCGCCTCCTGCCGCCCTACGTCGTCACCTCCGAACAGATCGCGCGCGGGGTTTCGATCCTGCGCGAGGCGCTGGCCGAGCTGTGAGCACGGCCGCCGACCTTCCTCTCCCGCTCACACAGAAGACCCGGAGCCTCCACTCCATGACCACCACCGTCGAGTTCGGCACGCTGCCGTCCAAGGACCTCCTCACGATCGCCCAGCTCGGCACGGGCGACATCGAGACTATCTTCGACGCCGCCGCGGCGTTGAAGGCGGGCCGCGCGGAGCATAACCAACTCCTCGCCGGCAAGCGCCTCGCGATGATCTTCGAAAAGGACTCGCTGCGCACGCGCTTCACGTTCGACGTGGGCATGCAGGACCTCGGCGGCTCCGCGGTCTTCATGGACCACCGCGACGTCCGTCTGGGATCGCGCGAGTCGCTCAAGGACATGGCGCGCAACCTGGAGCGCTGGGTGCACGGCATCGTCGCGCGCACGTTCAAGCACAGGGCCCTCGAGGAGCTCGCGGCCAACTGCTCGATCCCCGTGATCAACGGGCTCTCCGACTACCTGCACCCGTGCCAGGCGTTGAGCGACATCTTCACGCTGACCGAGAAGTGGGGCACCGTGAAGGGCCGGAAGATCGTGTACGTCGGCGACGGCAACAACACGTGCCACTCGCTCGTGCACGTCGCGGCGCGCCTCGGCGCGCACATCTCGGTGTGCTCGCCCGAGGGCTACGAGCCCAACGCGCGCGTGATCAGCGAGGCGATGCTGATGGCGCGCGAGTCGGGCAGCGACATCCAGATCCTGAACGACCCCGAGGCGGCCGTGCGCGGCGCGGACGCCGTCTACACGGACGTGTGGGCGAGCATGGGCCAGGAGGACGAGATCGAGGAGCGCTCGTCGACCTTCAACGACTACCGCGTCGACGAAGAGATGATGGCGTGGGCCAAGCCCGACGCGCTCTTCATGCACTGCCTGCCCGCGCACCGCGGCCAGGAAGTGACCGCGCCCGTGATCGACGGCCCGAACTCGATCGTCTACGACATCGCGGAGAACCGCCTGCACGTGCAGAAGGCCGTGCTCGTGCTGTTGATGCGCGACAAGAGCGCGTGATCCGCCCCACCACCGCACACCACCAAGAAGAGAGCACGAACCATGGCTGACAAAGTGGTCCTCGCCTATTCGGGCGGACTCGACACCTCGATCATCATCCCGTGGATCCAGGAGCATTACGGCCTGGAGGTCCACGCCGTCTGCGGCGACGTCGGACAGGGCGAGAGCGAGCTCGCGGGCCTCGAAGCGAAGGCGAAGAAGACCGGCGCGAAGTCCTGCAAGGTCGTCGACGTGCGGCGCGAGTTCCTCGTCGACTACGTCTGGCCGAACCTGCGCGCGATGAGCGTGTACGAGGGCCGCTACCTGCTCGGCACGAGCATGGCGCGCCCGATCCTCGCGAAGGTGCAGGTCGATTACGCCCGCGAAGTCGGCGCGAAGTACGTCGCGCACGGCTGCACGGGCAAGGGCAACGACCAGGTGCGGTTCGAGCTCACGTACCAGGCGCTCGCTCCGGACCTGAAGATCCTCGCGCCGTGGCGCGAGTGGGACATTCGCAGCCGCGAGGACGCGATCGACTACGCGGAAGCTCGCAAGATCCCGATCACGGCGAGCCGCACGAAGATCTACTCGCGCGACAGGAACCTCTGGCACATCAGCCACGAGGGCGGCGCGCTCGAGGACCCGAGGAACGCGCCGCCGGACGACGTGTGGATGCTCACGGTGTCGCCCGAGAAGGCGCCGGACACCGCGAAGATCGTCACGCTCGGCTACGAGAAGGGCGTCCCCGTCTCCGTCGACGGGAAGACGATGGCGCCGGAAGCGCTCGTCGCCCATCTCAACACGATCGGCGGCGCGCACGGCGTCGGTCGCGTCGACATCTGCGAGAACCGCCTCGTCGGCATGAAGTCGCGCGGTGTGTACGAGACGCCGGGCGGCACGATCCTCCTCGAGGGCCTGCGCACGCTGCGCGCGCTCACGCTGGACCGCGACACGGCGCGGATGTGCGAGAAGCTCATGCCCGACTACGCGGACCTCGTCTACACGGGCCGCTGGTTCGCGCCGTTGCGCGAGGCGATGGACACCTACTTCGCCGAGGCGACGAAGACGGTGACGGGCAGCGTGCAGGTGAAGCTCTTCAAGGGCACGGCGACGGCGCTCGGCGCGTCGAGCCCCTACTCGCTCTACAGCGAGGACCTCGCGACCTTCGGGCCGAGTGCGGCGTACGACCACGCCGACAGCAAGGGCTTCGTGCGTCTGTACGGGCTCCCGGGCATGGTCGCGGCGAGCGTGCGGCGCGCGAAGGGCGTCGACGGATCGACTTCGAGCGCGAAGAAGGCGAAGGGCGGGAACACGCCGCCCAAGGCCTCCAAGCTCGTCTCGGTCGCGACGAAGGCGAGCGCGCCGAAGCTCGCGTCCAAGACCTCCGGCAAGAAGGTCCGCGCGTGAAGAAGCTCTGGGGCGGCCGGTTCGAGGGTGCGATCGATCCGCGGTTCGACGCCTTCAATCGCAGCTTCCCCTTCGACCAGCGCATGTGGCGCGAGGACGTCCAGGGCTCGATCGCCTGGGCGCACGCGCTCACCAAGGCGAACGTCTTGACCGCGGCGGAGGCGCGCGAGCTCGAAAGAGGCTTGCGCTCCGTCGCGGCCGAGATCGAGCGCGATCCGTCCGTGCTCGCGCGCTCCGACGCGGAGGACGTCCACAGCTTCGTCGAGGGGCGCTTGAAGGAGCTCGTCGGCGACCTCGCGAAGAAGCTGCACACGGGCCGCTCGCGCAACGACCAGGTCGCGACCGACCTGAAGCTGTGGACGCGCGGCGCGGTGAAGGAGCTCGAACGCGCGCTCGTCGACGTGCAGCGCGCGATGGTCGAGCTCGCCGAGCCGAACGCCGCGCTCGCGATGCCGGGCTACACGCACCTGCAGCGCGCGCAGCCGATCACGGTCGGCCACCACCTGCTCGCGTACGTCGAGATGCTCGAGCGCGACCGGACGCGCTTCACCGATCTCCTCGCGCGGTGCGACGCGTCGCCGCTCGGCAGCGGGGCACTCGCCGGCACGGCATTCCCGGTCGACCGCGCCGCGCTCGCGACGGCGCTCGGCTTCGCGCGCGCGACACGCAACAGCCTCGACGCCGTCAGCGACCGCGACCACGTCGCGGAGCTCTTGTTCGCGTGCTCCCTCGCCCTCGTGCACCTGTCGCGCTTCGCCGAGGACTGGATCTTCTTCACGTCGCAGGAGGCGGGCTTCCTGCACCTCTCGGACGCCGTGGCGACGGGCTCGTCCCTGATGCCGCAGAAGAAGAACCCCGATTCCCTCGAGCTCCTGCGCGGCAAGTGCGGGCGCGTCGCGGGGCGCTTGTCGGGTCTCTTGACGACGATGAAGGGCCTGCCGCTCGCGTACGACAAGGACCTGCAGGAGGACAAGGAAGCGCTCTTCGACGGCGTCGACACGACGCGCGCGTGCTTCGAGGTCGCGGCGATCGTGGTGCGCAACGCGCGCTTCGACGCCGACCGCTGCCGGAGCGAGGCGAAGAAGGGCTACCTGAACGCGACCGACCTCGCCGACCTGCTCGTGAACGCCGGCGTCCCGTTCCGCGCCGCGCACGATCGCGCGGGCGCGGCGGTGCGCGCGGCGCTCGAGCGCGGCGTCGAGCTCGACGACCTCTCCGACGACGCGCGCAAAGCGCTCCTCCCTGAGCTCGCACACCTCACGACCGCCGACTTCCGGCGCGAGCTGTCCGTCGAAGCCGTGCTGGCGCGCCGGTCGGTGCTCGGGGGCACCTCCCCCGCCCGTGTCCAGGCCGAGGTGAACGCCTGGAAGACCGAGCTCGCGCGACGCGCCGCCGCATCGAACACGAAGTGATGGAACCGAAGACCCCCACTCCCATGGAACAACCGATCCTCTCCCGCGGCCGCGTGAGCGACGCGCGGCCCGTGCTCCCGAGCGGCTTCAAGGCGAGCGCCGTCCACTGCGGCATCCGCGTGCAGAAGGTGAAGCTCGACCTCGGGCTGATCGTCGGCGCGCAGGCGTTCCCGGCCGCGGCGCTGTTCACGAAGAACCTCCTGCTCGGCAGCCACGTGATCGTGTGCCGCGAGAGCTTGAAGAAGTCGGGCGGGAAAGTGCGCGCGCTGCTCGTGAACAGCGGCAACGCGAACTGCTCGACCGGTGAACAAGGCCTCGAGGACAACCGCAAGATCCAGGGCGCGCTCGCGGAGCTCATCGGCTGCCCGCCCGAACAGGTGCTGTTCATGAGCACGGGCGTGATCGGCGCGCGCTTGCCCGTCGAGAAGATCCTGGGCGCGCTGCAAGGCCTCGTGACCCATGCCAACGAGCGCGGTCTCGGCGACTTCGCGCAGGCGATCATGACCACCGACCTCGTGCCGAAGGTGCGCACGGTCGCCGTCGAGGAGCGGAGCGGCCCGCCGTTCCGCGTGACCGGCGTCGCGAAGGGCTCGGGCATGATCCACCCGAACATGGCGACGATGTTCGGCTTCCTGTTGAGCGACGGCCCGGCCGTGAAGGACGTGAAGCAGGTGCTGCGCACGATCGCGGACAAGAGCTTCCACCGCTTGACCGTCGACGGCGACACGAGCCCGAACGACACGGTGCTCTTCTGGAACTCGCGCGCGCAGTCCGCCCAGACGCCGAGCCCGACGAGCGAGGACCTGCTCTTCCAATCCGTGCTCGACGTGAGCCAGGAACTGTGCCGCACGATCGCCGCCGACGGCGAAGGCGCGACCCGCCTCGTGACGGTGCAGGTGCAGGGCGCGCCGACCGAGGAAGCCGCCTCGATCGTGGCCCGCACGATCGCGACCAGCCCCCTGACGAAGACCGCCGTGCACGGCCGCGACCCGAACTGGGGCCGCATCCTCGCCGCCGCCGGCCGCGCCGGCGTCGACTTCGACCCGCGCCAAGCGCGCGTGTGGATCGGCGACGCGGACGTCTACAGTGAGGGCAAGCCGCACCCCGAGAACGAGGGCGCCGCGCACTTGCACCTCCTCAACAACCACGAGGTCATCCTCGGCGTCGACCTCGCGAAGGGCACGGCCAGCGCGGAAGCGTGGACGTGCGACTTCTCGGCGGACTACGTGCGCATCAACGCGGACTATCGGTCCTGATCGCGAATCGAGGGCCGGATCGGGCGAGGTTCAGGCTCCGCCCGCCTTCGGCCAGTCGATCCCCATCCAGCAGTTTGCCGTCCCGATCTCCTTCGCGCCGGCGGCTTTCGCGTAGAGGAAGAGCTGCATGCGGTAGCCGGTCATCCACCGCACCGGGCCTTCGAGCAGCGCGCGACCGAGCTTGAGCTTCTCGCCGGCGGGCATCGTCGCTTCCTGTTTCGAGAACTGGTCGGGCGTGAGCGTCTCGAAGATGCCCGCGATCGCGCGCTTCTGCCGCTCCATCGCCGCCGGGAACTCCGCGAGCGTCATCGTCGCCGCGCGCTTCGAGTTCACCTCCCACGCGCTCCAGTTGCCGTCGAGCAACGCCCGAATTCCGCTCTCGCCGCAGTGCGACAGGTACTGCGTGAGCTCCAGCGTCGAGCGCTGCGCCGGCGTTGGGCGGTAGCTCTCCGCGCCCTTCGGCAGCTTGCCGAAGAGGTGGAGACAGATGTCGCACTCTTTGAGGATCACGTCGCGGAGGTCGTTCTTGTCGAGCATGGGTCGGGCTTTCTCGCGCGCGGAGGGCGCGGCGTTTTGGGCCGCAGCCTACCGCGCGCGAGCGCGCCGCGTCACCTCCTCATCGGCTGGGCTCGGCGGTGATCGCCGCGCTTTGCGATCGTCTGCGCGGCGAACGCGCGCGTTCGAGGCCGCGCTCGAGGTCGGTCCACAGGTCGGTCGCGTCCTCGATGCCGATCGAGAGGCGCACGAGCCCGTCCGTGATGCCCGCGCGCTCGCGCGCCTCGGCGTTCATCGACGCGTGCGTCATCGTCGAGGGGTGCGCGACGAGGCTCTCCACCCCGCCGAGCGATTCGGCGAGCGTGAAGTGCTCCAGGCCCTCGACGAAGCGCTCCACCGCGCGCGCGCCGCCGTGGAGCTCGAACGAGAGCATCGCGCCGAAGCCCGACTGCTGTTTCCGCGCGAGCGCGTGCTCGGGATGCCGTTCGAGGCCCGGGTAGTGCGTCGCGCGCACGGCCGCGTGCTTCGCGAGCCGTTGCGCGAGTTCCCCCGCGTTCGCACACGCGCGTTCAAGCCGCACCCCGAGCGTGCGCATCCCGCGCAGCGTCTGGAAGCTGTCGAACGGCGCACCCGTGACGCCGGTGCAGTTCGCCCACCACGCGAGCTCCTGCGCGCGCGCTGCGTACTTCGCGACCACTGCTCCGCCGACGACGTCGCTGTGGCCGTTCAGGTACTTCGTCGTCGAGTGCACGACGATGTCGGCGCCCAGGGCGATCGGCTGTTGGAAGTACGGGCTCATGAAGGTGTTGTCCACG
>JACRIO010000191.1 GCA_016220035.1 Planctomycetota bacterium
CGGCGGGCTCCGCGCGCAGCCCTCCGAGGGCGACCCGGCGTGCTGCGGCGACGCGGAGCCAGTGATGCGGAGCACACTTGTGTGGCGGCATGCTCCCCCTCTCCCGCCGAGTTGCCGTTCACCTCCCTCCCGCGCCCCCTCCGTGCCTACCCCCCAAACGCACGCGAGGCGCCCTCGAGCGCCCCGCGTTCGTTCACCGGCCTTCCGAGCACCCCGTCACATGAGCAACGTCCCCGACTTCTGCCCCAGCAGACTCTTCAACCGACTCATCACGTTCGAGTGGATCTGACACACCCGACTCTCGGTGAGCTCGAGCATCTCCCCGATCTCCCGCATCGTGTGACCGACCTGGTAGTACTGCGTGATGATGAAGCGCTCCTTGTGCGTGAGCGACTTCGTGATGAAGTCGAGCATATCCCTGCGGTGGAGCTCGCCGATCGGGTCGACCGCCCTGCGGTCCTCCAACACATCCACCTTCTCGATGGAGGAGTCGTCATCCCGGTCCTCCCACTTCTCCGAGAGCGAGAACATCGTCTTCGCGCTCGCGCTGTTCATCTCGACCGTCAGCTCCGAGTGATCCATCTGGAGCGCCCCGGCGAGCTCGGCGTGCGTGGGTTCGCGGCCGTATTCACCCGTCAAGCGCTGCAGCGTCTTGTCGATGCGCCCCGCCTTCAATCGAACGAGCCGCGGCACCCAGTCCTGCGAGCGAAGCTGGTCGAGGATCGACCCGCGGATGCGCGTCGTGCAGTACGTCTTGAACTTGATGTTGCGATCGGGATCGAAGCCGCGGATCGCGTCCATCAGGCCGAACAGCCCCGCGCTGACGAGGTCGTCGAGCTCGATGGACTTCGGCAGCGTCTGCAGTAACCGCTCCGCGATGTAGCGCACGAGCGGATAATGCCGCTCCATGAGCACGTTGCGCAGCTTCTCGATCTGGCCATCGTCCTTGGCCTTGCGGGCCTTGCGGTAGACGTCCCAGAGTTCCTCGGTCGGTTGCGCCACGAGCTCCGGCGCATGGACTTTCTCGATCTCGATGCGCGGTCGCGTGGCGGTGGCGGAGAGCTCCTTCCCGCGCGGCTCGGGCGCGGGCTTGGACTCGTCCTTCTTGTGGCGTTCGACGGGCTTCTTCTTGTTCATGGGCCTTGCGTTGGGTGCGTCGGACGTGCGTTTCGGCGAGGGTTCAATAGTGGAGGAGCGCGTGGACCGGCGTGCCCTCGAGGCGCTTGCGCCCCGCGAGGAAGTCGAGCTCGATCACGAAGGAGCAGCCCACGGGCTTGCCTCCGAGCCTGCGAACGAGCTTCAACGCCGCTTCCATCGTTCCCCCGGTGGCGAGCAGATCGTCGACCATCAGCACGCCCTGTCCGGGGCGCACGGCGTCCTTGTGGATCTCGATCCGATCCGTGCCGTACTCGAGCTGATAGCTCTCGCTCTCCGTCTTCCACGGCAGCTTCCCGGGCTTGCGGATGGGCACGAAGCCCTTCCCGAGGTGGTGCGCGAGTGCCGTGCCGAAGATGAAGCCGCGTGACTCGATGCCGCAGACGAGATCGAACGCGCGTGGTTCGAACGCCTGAGCCATCGCCGCGATCGTCTCCTTCAAACCCGCGGAGCTCTGGAGCAGAGGCGTGATGTCCTTGAACAGGATGCCCTTCTTCGGAAAGTCGGGAACGTCACGGATGTACTCGTGGATCAAGGACGGCTCCGGGGGCGAGCCCGACGTCTCCTTTCGGTCGCCGCAGTCCGAAAAGGGGGCGAAGGGCCGGCTCGTGGTATCGGCCTCGGCGCAGGACGACTTGAGGCGAGAGTTCACATCTCCTCGGGGGCGGCGACGCCGAGGAGGCGCAACCCATTCGCGAGAACGGTCTTGCAGGAGCGCACGAGCGCCAGTCGTGCAGCCGTGACGGGCGGTTCCTGGTCGAGCACGCGGCTCCCGACATACCAAGTGCTGAGGTCGCGGGAAAGAGCGAGGAGCGCCTGCGCGAGCTCGCTCGGCTCGGCGTGGTCGGCGGCGGAGCGCACCACGTCGGGAAACTGCGACATCCGGATGAGCACGGAGGCCGCGTCGGCGAGTGCTTCCCAGTCGGGCACCGCGCCGCCCTGGCCGCTCGCCGCCGCCTTGCGCAGGATCGAGGCCATGCGCGCATGCGTGTACTGGACATAGGGGCCGGTCTCGCCCTCGAAGCTCAGGACCTCGGCCTTGTCGAAGACGACGTCCTTGATGCGCTCGCGCTTCAGGTCGTTGAAGACGAGCGCGCCGATGCCGATCTGCTCGGCGATCTGCTCCCGGCCGGCGAGGTCGGGGTTCTTCTCGCGCACGACGCGCGCCGTTTCCTCGACGACCTCGTCGAGCAGCTCGTCGAGGATCAGGACGTCGCCCTTGCGGCTCGCGAGCTTCGTGCGGCCGGTGCCGAGAAGGAGACCGAAGTCGACGTGCTCGACGCGCGGCTCGAAGTCGGCGCCGAGGCGCTTCAGCACGGCCCTGAGCTGGCGGAAGTGGAGCTTCTGCTCCGCGCCGACGACGTAGAGGCAGCGCTCGAAGTGGAACTCCTCCCAGCGATGGAAGAGCGCCGCGAGGTCGCGGGTGGCGTAGAGCGTGGTGCCGTCGCGCTGCTTCAAGAGGCACGGCGTCTCGGCGAGGCCCTTGTCGATCGCCTTCAGGGCGACGATGGTCGCGCCGTCGGAGATCTCGGTGATCCCGGCCTGCTCGCAGCGCGCGAACGTCGGCGCGAGGAACGGCTCGTAGAAGCTCTCGCCGCGCACGAGGTCGTGGCGGATGCCGAGGCGCGCGTAGGTGCGCGAGAAACCGCGCATCGAGACCTCGGTGACCCAGCGCCACAACGCGCGGATCTCGCCCTCGCGGCCGCCTTCGAGCTCGATCCACGCCGCGCGCGCCTCCGCGGCGAACGCGGCGTCGTGTTCGGGTGCGGCGGGGTCGAGCACGCGCTTGCTGCGCTGGTAGAGCTCGAGCAGGCCGCGCACGGGGTCGCCCTCGATATCGATCCCGAGCTCGCGCGCTCGCTCGACCGTGATCTTGCCGTCCGCGCTCGCTCGCGCGCCGCCCCAGCGCTTCAGCGCGACGACGAGCCCGCCGAACATCGAGCCCCAGTCGCCGATGTGGTTGATGCCGACCGTGCGGTACCCGAGCGCCTCGTGCAGGTTCACGAGCGCCTGCCCAAGGATCGTGGAGCGCAGGTGGCCCACGTGCATGGGCTTCGCGATGTTCGGGCTCGAGAAGTCGATCACGATCGTCTTGCCGCGGCCGACGTCGGAGCGGCCGTAGCGCGTGCCCTGCGCGTCGATCGCGGCGATCACGGTGCGGGCGAGGAGCGCGCGCTCGACCTTGAAATTGAGGTAGGGGCCGGTCGCGACGGCGGTGATGCCCGTGAGCTTCGCGTTCACGGCTCCAGCGAGCTCGGCCGCGATCGCGGGCGGCGCCTTCTTCTGCGCCTTCGCGAGCGCGAAGCACGGGAACGCGAGGTCGCCGAGCGCGCGGTCGCGGGGCTCCTCGATCCTGATCTCGGCGGGAGTGACGCCCGTGAGGGCGGAGAGGGCCTGGGCGATCTGGTCGGCGAAGTGGCGCATGGTCGAAGCGCGAGAGCCTAGGGAGGCCGGAGAGCGCTTGGCAAGGCGCGCGCGGAGGCGGCCGGAAGTTCGTTCCGTGCATGGAGCGAGTTTCATCGCTCGCCGCCCTGGGCGGGATGCGCTCGGGCGTATACCCTTCGAAGAGCGGCGCTCTCGGGGCGCCGTGAGCGTGTCTAGGTCGCCCCGGTCGGCAAAGCGGGGAGCATCGGACCCTGTGGACGCGTTGCACCCAGGCGCATCGAAGCACCCTCTCATGCACAGCCAGCGAGCTCTCTCCTTCCGCGGCGCGTCCATCGTCTCCGCGCTCACCGTCCTCGCGTTCGGCGCGAAGGCACAGCAGTTCCCAGTGTGTCCCGTCCCCGGCAGCGTCGGGCCCGACGTGATCGTCGGCGACCTGAACGGCGTCCAGAACTACCCCGTCGCTTCGGGAATGGACGCGATCGCGCTCGGCACGACGTCGTGCAACATCGGCGACTTTTGGCTCAACTGGATCCAGAGCACGAACCAGCACCCGGTCATCGGCGGCGGAGTCTTCAAGTACAAGTTCGCCAACGGGGCCGGCCAGTTCGAGCAGCTCGGCCAGAGCTGGCTGAAGCACGGCTTCTACGCGCTTTCCGATTCGCTCTGCTGCAACAACTGCCAGGCGACGGACGGCACGCACCTCGGCATCGGCTGCTCCGATCCCTACACCGCCGCACGCAACGGCGACCAAGCCGGCCTCGGTCCCAAGTGGCAGGTCAATGCGAACACGGGCGCGTACACCTTCCCGCCGCCGCACCCGGTCGGCGGAAACAACGGCCGCATCCAGATGGACCAAACGCGGCTCGAGACGAATTCGGCGAGCATTCGCTACTTCGGCGAGATGCAGTACGTGACGCCCGACGATTCCGCCGCGAACAACAACGACAACAACACGTCGTACCGCGAGCTCTCCTACAACGCCGGGGCGTTCGGTTTCATCGGCGGGACGCAGCGCATGAAGCCCGGCATCGAGGCGTGGAAGGCGGTCGATCCGGCCGTGAACCAACAGACGGTGATCGTGACCGAGGGCTCGACCGCACCGTTCGACGGCAACGCGAAGCTGATCCTCTCCTCGCGCGCGACCGACATCGGCAACGGGATGTGGCACTACGAGTACGCGCTCTACAACCAGAACAGCGATCGCTCGGTGGCGTCGTTCCAGATCCCGCTGCCCGCGACCGGGGGCGTGATCAACGTCGGGTTCAACGACGTCGCGTACATCGGGGGCGACGGCCTGGGCAGCGTCAACTTCGACGGCACGGACTGGGCCGTCACGGTCGGCGGCGGGTTCGTCACCTGGCAGAGCACGCAGACCTTCGCGCAGAACCCGAACGCGAACGCGCTGCGGTGGGGCTCGACCTACAGCTTCCGCTTCGACGCGAACGTGTCGCCGGTACTCGGCACGGCGAACCTCGGCCAGTTCAAGGTCGTGAACAACGTCGCGGTGACCAACGTCGACGTGCCGGGATCGGGCCCGGGCGGTTCGGTGCTCGCGACGTTCTGCCGCGGCGACGGCTCGGGCACGCCTTGCCCGTGCGGCAACAGCGGTCTGCCCAACAACGGCTGCGCGAATTCGACCTGGGGCGACGGCGGCCGGCTCACGGCGGCGGGCACGGCGAGCGTGTCGGCGGACACGGTCGTGCTGACCTCGACTTTCCTCACGGGCTCGGCCTGCGTGTTCTTCCTCGGCGACGCGCCGAGCGCGCCGGTCGTGGTGGACGACGGTCTCGGCTGCGTGTCGGGTTCGATCGTGCGCCTCGGCACGAAGCCCGTGAGCGGCATCACGAGCACGTTCCCCGGGCCGGGCGATCCCACGATCGCGGCGCGCGCGGCGATCCCCGCCGCCGGCGGCACGCGCTACATCCAGAGCTTCTACCGCAACGCGACGGCGGTTTTCTGCCCGCCGGCGACGTCGAACCGCACGAACGGGATCATCGCGCTCTACGCGCCCTGATGCCTCGACATCGAGCGAGAACGCAGCACGGCGCCGAGCGATCGGCGCCGTGTGCGTTTCGAAATCACATTCCACACCGGCATCGTGCTTCGGGCGCGACGAAGGATCCGAGCCGAGCGCGCGCAGGCCCATGGCGTCCCCTGGCTTCGCGCATGAGCCCCGGGAGAGCGGTTCCAGCGGCTCGAAGCCGACTCGGCGATGTGCGCCCTATCAAGTTCGAGACTTCGAACACGCAAACAGGCGCGGTCATCAGGGGATGCGACGAACAGCCCCGTGACATCGATGGCGTGCACGGAGTGCTCCTCGCGGCGGTCGGGAGCGCGCTTCAACGTGCTCCTCGCCAACGTCGAGAGCGCGCTTCAACGTGCTCCTCGCGGTCGTCGAGAGCGCGTGTCCACACCGGCGTC
>JACRIO010000190.1 GCA_016220035.1 Planctomycetota bacterium
ATGACCGCGCCGTGGACGCGCGCGGCGCCCGCTGGAAAAAAAAACCGCCGGCCGCGCACTCGGCGCGACCGGCGGCATGGGAGGCCGGGCCCGTCACTCGCGCGGATCGGTCGTGATGGCGCCCGAGGCGTTGCCCGCGAAGTCGAGGAGGCCGCTGAGGCCGAGCGTTCCGCTCGCACTGAGCGCGGCGGAGAGCGTCACGCGGCAGTGGTTGCGCTCGAGCAGTTCCACGCCGGTAACCGTGCGGCCGGTGGCGGTCCAGTTCGTCGTCGTCGTGACGAAGCTCGACTTCACGTCCTCGCTGAACTGCACGTCGACGACGCTGCCCGACGAGTCCGCGCGGTAGTTGACGAACGCACCATCGAACGCCGGCGCGGTCGTATCGCCGCTCGTCGTCCCGTAGGTCGTCACGGCCGCGGGCATCGTGTTGCCCGACGCGTCGGACACGCCGGACACGGTGACGGTCAGGACCGCTCCGCTCACGTGCTCCTCGCCGCCGGCGAGGAGGATCGTCACGGTATTCGAAGCACCGGAGTAGGTCATGTACGCGCCAACGAGCGAGAGCGTGGTCGAGCCGGAGAGAAGCGTGTAGCCGGCCGGATCGAGGGCGGTGCCGGGATCGACCATCTCGTCGAAGGTCACCGTCACGGTGTCGCCACCGTAGCCCGTGGCGATCGTGCCCGCGACGCTCACGACGAGCGGCGCCGCGGCATCGGCCGCGGTAATGGTGCGCGTGATGGAGCCCGAGGCGTTCCCAGCGAGGTCCGTCACGGTGAAGTCGACGTCGTTGCCGGCCGTGGGCGTGACGGCGAAGGTGACGCGAATGGCGCGGGGACCGATGCGCTCGGCGAGGATGGCGACGTTGCCGCCGTCGTAGTCGTAGTTCGCGGCGGTCTCGGCCTCGGTGGGATCGACGTCCTCGTCGACCTCGATGATCAGCGCATCGGCCGTCGTCGGATCGACGCGCACCTTCCCGACCGCCACCGTCGGAGCCGTGGAGTCGCCGGCACAGACGATGCCGCTCTCCGTGTCGGCCGTGGTGCGCTGCGTGCCCTGCGCGGACCAGACATCGTCGACCGAGAGGTCGTAGGCGTCGCCCGTCGCGAGGTCGTTCCCGGTGCCGCTGGCGAGTTCGATGGTCACGGTGCTCGTGCCGTCGAAGGTGAAGCGCGCTCCCGCGAGGTCGACCGTGGTCGCACCGGTGGTCAACGCGTAATGCGTCGCGTCGAGCAAGCCCCAGGGGTTCATCGGCCGGTCGAACACGACCGTGACGACGTCGTTGCTCGCGCCGGAGACCGAGACGAGCGTGGAGGAGCCGACGTCGAGCGAGGGCTGGGTCAGGTCCTCGGCGACGGTCGGGAGCGAGAACACCGGGAAGCACGGGTTGCCCGCGAGGTCGGTCACGCCGAGCACGTCGACGCGGTCGAGCGCGCTGACGACCTGACCGAACGCGAGCGACACCCCGAGGCCGTCGTCGAGCACGACCGCCGAGGTCGGGTACCCGCGGAGCGTGCCCCCGGCCGTGCGCAGCGCGTAGCGCGTGCCCGTCGGGTTCGTCGTCGCGTCGTACAGGTCGTCCAGGTTCGCGCAGGGCTCGCTGAAGCGCACGACGAGCGTGTCCGTCGAGCTCGAGGAGCGGTAGATCGCGCCCACGGTCGGGAGCGTCGTCTCCGCGTCGATCGTGCCCGTCAGCACGGTGTTCTCGACGAGGTTCGCGCCGATGTCGCGGGCGCTCGTGAACGTCACGGAGAAGTCGTCGCCGCGCTGGAGGTTCACGGCCGTCGTGAACTCGAGCGTCGCGGTCTTCGTGGCGTCGTCGTAGGTGATCGTGCAGCCGGTCGGGTCGATCGGCGTGCCGATGGGCGACTCGATCGTCCAGTTGTCCGTGTCCTCGATCTCGCTCTCGATCATGTCGTCGTCGAACGTGACCGTCACCGTGTCGTTGTTCGCGCCCTCGACCGCTGCGGCGGCCGCCTGATCCAGGTCGGGCGGGACCGCGTCCGTCGTGTACACGGCGAGGCCCGACCACGCGACGAGCATCGTGTTGCCCGCGCGGTCCTTCATGCCCGACACGTCGATCGTGTAGTCGCCGGGGATGACCGCGCTGTCGAACTCGAGCCGCACGGTGTCGAAACCGGGCAGGAGCGTGGCGCTCGTGAGCGTGTGCGGGCCCGAGATCGCCCAGTTGCCGAGCGTCTCCGCCGCCGTCTCGTCGATGTCCTCGTTGAACAGGACGTCCAGCGTCCTCCCGCTCTCGTCGTACGTGCGGTTCTGCGTGACCGAGCTCGGCGCCGGCGGCGCGGTGTCGCCGGTGATCGTCGCCGTGTCCGTGCCCGAGAAGGTCTCGCCGTCGACCTCGAGGACGGCGTTGCCCGTGAGCGTGAACGAGTCCCCGTTCGACATGTCGAAGCCGAGGTCGATCGTGAACGTCTTCGTGAGGAGGTCGTACGCGAGCGTCGTCGTGGTGAGGTCGATCGTGTTCCCGTCGATCTCGAGCGTCCAGTTCGCGGGATCCTCCGCGGACTCGGGGTCGAAAGCCTGCGTCGTGACCGCGACGACGTAGTCGTTGTTCGCGTTGGGCACCGTCACCGCGGACGGCTGGCCGTCGAACGCGTTCGCGACCGGCGCGGGCTGGCTGATCGCCTGCACGGTGTCCGTGAAGTCGTTGCCGTGCGCGTCGACGAGGCCGTTGAGCGTCACGTCCTCCACGCCGGGGACGATCGGGCCGTTGAACATCACGCGCACCGTCACGTCGGAGACGATCTCCGCGGAGATCGCGACGTCGGGCAGGTCCACGCCGAAGTGCCCGAGCTGGATCGCGAGGTCCGCGTCCATGGGCTTGTCGAACGTGAAGTCGATCACGCGGCCGAACTCGTCCTCCGTCAGGTTCTGCTCGGCCGTGACCAGCGTGGGCGCGGTCGCGTCGCCGCTCGCGGTGCCGTCGACCGCCGTCGTGTCCGCGGCGACGTCGGCCACGGAGTAGACCGCGATCGGGGCGATCGAGAAGTCCGCGTGCAGCGTGGCCGTCGTCGGGAGCGTGAACGTGAGCGTCTGCGCCAGCGCATCGAAGTCGAGCGTCGCCCCGGTGAGGTCGCGCGTCGCGCCGTCGACCGTGAGCGCCCAGTTCGTGTCGAGCTCCGCCGCCGCCTCGACGACGCGCGGGCCGCTGAACTGCAGCACGAGCGAGTCCCCGCCGAACAGCGGGTCCATCGTGGCGCTCGTGATCGTGAACGTCGGCGCGCTGTCGTCGCTCGTCGCGACCGCGTGGAAGGTCGTCGACACGCCGGAGAGCCCGACCGCGCGCACGGTGTGGCTCGGCGTGACGCGCGCGTCCCAGGTGATCGTGACGGTGTCGTCGTCGACGCTCACCGAGGTCGGCGTCTGGCCGCCGTCCGCCTCGAAGTTCGAGGTCGTGGCCCCGCCGAGGCCGCTCGTCGAAGCGAACGTGACGACCGTGGTCGCGCCGTCCTCGTCGAGAACGAGGTCCTGGAGAGCCGTCTGGATCGCGTTCGTGCTCGACGACGAGCCGCCGCCCGAGCAGGCGCTGAGGAGGAGCGCGAGCGCCGACAGGATGGAGATGCCCAGGTGTTTCCCAAGAGTCATTGCGGGGATCCTCGTGGAATCGAGATCGAGCGCGCCTTTCGGCCGCGGGACGTACGGAGAGTTCGCGCACCGTGGGTCGGCGCGCGCGGCGGTCGTATCGGAACCCGTCCGTGCCACTCTTGAGACGACCCGTGAGGGCGTGCTCCTCCGCGCCGACGTCGCGTCCACGAAGCGGAAAAGCCTTCGCTCCGAAAGCCGCGGGAACCCGCTCCGCGGCGACCGCGCGCGCGTCACCAGATCAACGGATCGACGACGCTCTTCGAGAAGTGCAGGACGCCGTTCACGCGGAACGCCGCCTGCACGTGCCACGGCCGCCCGCGGAGCACGGGATCGGCCGGGCTCGGCTGGGCGAGGTCCGCGCGTCCGTCCGCGTCGGCGCCCACGGCGACGACGACGAGCCGCGCGCGGCGCAGGAGGAGGTCGCCCACCGTGCCCGCGGGATGGAGCGGCGCGGGCGCGCGCTGCCCGAACAGGTAGAGCACCTCGGACGCGCCCGCGTGCTTCGCTGAAAGCTCGAGCGCGCCGCCGATCCGGGCGTCCCCGCGCACGACGAGGTCGCGCTCGCCCGTGTCGTACAGGCGGAACTGGCCCGTCGACGCGAACTGGTTCGCGTGCGCGTTCTTGAAGCCGACCGCGACGCGCGTCCCGCTCGCGTCGAGCGCGAGCGCCTGCACGCTGCCGGGCAGATCGACCGCGAGCAGGGGCGTGGAGCTCGCGCGGTCGAAGAGCTGGAGCTCGGGGTTCGCCGAACCGTCGCCCCACGTCCCGAGCGCGATGCGCGCTCCATCGGGGCTCACGCGCACGACTTCCGGCAGGTTTTGCAGGCCGCCGGGCGTCCCGAGCTGCACCGTCTGCCACAACCGCGCGTGCGTGGGCACGTCGAGCACCTCGAGGCGCACGTCGACGCCGCTAGCCGCGTTCCACCAGCCGATCGCGAGCGTCGAGCCGTCGCGCGCGAGCTCCGCGCGCGCCGCGAGCTCGTTCGCAGCCGCCGGGACGGTGAACGCGCTCGCGTACCCGCCCGGCCCTTCCGCGAAGACCGTGAGCGCGCCGCTCCCGCCCACAGCGAGCCGCGTGCCGTCGCCGGAGAACGTGATCGCGCGCGTCGAAGCCGCGAGGGACAGGGTCTGCAACGGCGCGGCGTTCGCGTCGCCGATCCAGAGCGCGGTCCCCGCGGTGACCGCGATGCGCGCGCCGTCGGCGGAGGCCGCGAGCTCCGACAAGCCGGTCGCGGGGAAGTCCACGAGGCCGAGCACGGCGCCGCTCGCTCCGTCGAGCGCCTCGACGCGCACCGTGTGCGCCGCGTCGTTCCACAGCGCGAGGAAGAGCCGCGTGCCGCGGGCGTCGCACGCGATGCGCGCGGGGCCGTTCACGACGAGCCCCGGATCGTGCGACCACGCCGGGACGAAGGCGCCGCCCTCCGCCGCCTGCACCGGGCTGTAGCGCGCGAGCTGCGTGCGCCGGTGCGCCGCGTCGGGCTGGCCGAACTGCGCGACGCTGAAGCACGCCGTCGGCGCGCTCCCCGCCGCGACGGAGAGCACGGACAAGGCGTTCGCGACGCCGTCCTCGCGCGCGAGCGGCGGCACGGCGCCGAAGGCACTCGCGCCGTCGAGCTCGAGGTGCGCTCCCGCGCCGGTGGCCGAGGCCCACACGACGCCGTCCTCGGCCCCGAACGCGACCGAGCGCGGGATCCAGGGGTCCGCCGGGGTCGCGGCCCGCGTCCAGCGCAGCCCGGCCGCGAAGGGGTCTTGGGCGTGGACCGGCGCGGCCGCCGCGAGGAGGGCGCTCGCGGCGAAACAGGCGGCACGGAACCGCGACGAGCCCGGGGCGGGGCGGCGGGGACGGAGGAGCACGGTCAACTCTACCCCGGCTCCAAGGAGGTGGGCGCGGGCGCTTGGCGGCGCTCCCTCCGCTCATTAGATTGTGCGCCCTCACAACGGATCCCACCGAGCTCGGGGAGAGTTCCGGGGCCAACGCACCCGGACGCCGAAGGGGCAAGCGCCAGCGCGCGAATCTCTCAGGCACCAGGACCCGATCCGGAAGAACCCTGAACACGCGGCGACGCGACAGAACAGGGGCGCGGCGAGACGGCTCGCTCCGCGCCCCTGCTTCGTTTTCCACCCCCACCTTCCCCGAACCGCGACGACGACCCGCGCCATGCAGCACACCCCGCTCCACGACCTGCACGTCCGCCTCGGCGCCAAGATGGTCGAGTTCGGCGGCTGGCACATGCCGGTGCAGTACGGCCCGATCCTCGACGAGGTCCGCACCGTGCGCACGAAGGCCGGGCTCTTCGACCTGTCGCACATGGGCCGCGTGCGCGTCACCGGCCCCGAGCGCGTCGCGTTCGTGGAGAGCCTCGTCACGTGCTTCGTCGCGAAGATCCCCGAGAGCGCGATCCGCTACGGGCTCTTCTGCCGCGCGGACGGCAACCCGATCGACGACCTGCTCGTCTACAAGGGGAAGGACGAGGTCTTCCTCGTCGTCAACGCGTCGAACACGACGGTCGACCTCGCCTGGATGCGCGAGCACGCGCGCGGGAAGAACGTCGTCATCGACGACCAGACCGACGCGCTCGCGATGCTCGCGCTGCAGGGGCAGACCTCGGCGGCGATCCTGCAGCCGCTGGTGAAGGACTGCGACCTCGCGAAGATCGGCTACTACAAGTTCGGCTTCGGCAGCGTGTGCGGGATCGCGGGGACGCGCATCAGCCGCACGGGCTACACGGGCGAGGACGGGTTCGAGGTCTACGTGCCGAAGCAGGACGCCGTGCGCGTGTGGGAGGAGCTCACCGCGGTCGGCAAGGCGCACGGCCTCCTCCCGATCGGCCTCGGCGCGCGCGACACGCTGCGCCTCGAAGCGGGCATGCCGCTCTACGGCCACGAGATCGACGCGACGCACAACCCGGTCGAAGCCGGGCTCTCCTTCGGCCTCTCGTTCGCGCCCGAGAAAGGCGACTGGATCGGCCGCGGCGCGCTCGAACGCGTCGCGAGGGCGCCGACGAAGCGCCTCGTCGGCTTGAAGACGGACGGTCCGCGCGTGCCGCGCCAGGGCTACGAGCTCTACCGCGGCGCGGAGAAGCTCGGCTACGTCGTCTCCGGCTCCGTCTCCCCCACGCTCGGCGTGAACATCGGCACGTGCTACGTCCCCGCCGGCGCCGGCAACCCCGGCGAGACGTGCGAGCTCGTCATCAACGGCAAGCGCCAGGCCGCGACGTTCTGCGCGCTCCCCTTCTTCTCGCGCACCCGCAAGTGAACCCGAACGCGGAGCGCGCCGCGAAGGCACGCGCGCTCCGTTCCCCGACTCCTCCAACACGGACCCCCGCGTCCCCCCGAAGCTCCCCATGCGCCCCAACGACCGCCGCTACACGGAATCTCACGAGTGGATCAAGCCCGACGGCGAGACGATGCTCATCGGCATCACCGACTTCGCCGTCGCCGAGCTCTCCAACGGCAACGAGGGCGACCTCGTCTACTGCGACCTCCCCGAAGCGGGCCGCGTGCTCGACGCGGGCGAGACCTTCGGCGAGATCGAGTCCGTCAAGGCCGTCGCCGACCTGAACGCGCCGATCGGCGGCGAGGTCGTCGAGTCGAACACGGCGACGGAGGAGCACCTCGAGATCCTCTCGAAGGACCCGTGGAACCAGGGTTGGCTCATCCGCATCCGGCCCAACTCGAAGAGCCTGGACAAGCTGATGGACGCGCCCGCCTACGAGAAGTTCCTCGCGGCGCACAAGCACTGATCCGGCCCGCGGCCGAGCGGCGCGGCGCGCGCGCTCGGTCCGCGGCACGCGCTCCACGCCGGTGGGGATCCGCCCACGGTCCGGAGCGCGCAGAGGCTCCACGCGCGCCATCGCGACCCCTCGTCATGCCCACGCTCACCGAGACGACCACGCACCTCCGCCCCGCGATGAAGAACGACGCACCCTTCCCGCAGGACCGCTTCGCCGACCGCCACATCGGGCCCGACGCCCGCGAGACGAGCGCGATGCTCGCGACGCTCGGCTACGCGAGCCTCGACGCGCTCACGGCGGCCGCGGTGCCGGCCGTGATCCGCTCGAGGGAGCCGCTCCAGCTCTTCGAGGGCCGGAGCGAGCGCGACGCGCTGCGCGAGATCGCCGAGATCGCCGCGGAGAACCAGGTGTTCCGCTCGTTCCTCGGCATGGGCTACCACGACTGCGTCACGCCGCCGGTGCTCGTGCGCAACATCCTCGAGAACCCGGGCTGGTACACGCAGTACACGCCCTACCAGCCCGAGATCAGCCAGGGCCGGCTCGAGGCGCTGCTCAACTACCAGACGATGGTGCTCGACCTCACGGGGCTCGAGATCGCCAACGCGTCGATGCTCGACGAGGGCACGGCCGCGGCGGAGGCGATGGCGCTCTGCTTCGACGTCGCGAAGGACAAGGCCGCGAAGGCCTTCTTCGTCGCCGCCGACTGCCATCCCCAGACGATCGTGGTCGTGCGGCAGCGCGCGCTGCCGCTCGGCTTCGACGTGATCGTGGGCGATCCGGCGACGTTCGACTTCGCGGAGAAGTGCTTCGGCGTGCTCGTGCAGTACCCCGCCACGGACGGCGTCGTGCGCGACTACCGCGCCTTCGCCGAGCGCGCGCATGCGAAGGGTGCCTCCGTCGTCATGGCGTGCGACCTCCTAGCGCTGCTCCTGCTCGAGGCGCCGGGCGAGCTCGGCGCGGACGTCGCGGTCGGCAACACGCAGCGCTTCGGCGTTCCGCTGGGCTTCGGCGGACCGCACGCGGCGTTCTTCGCGACGCGCGCGGCGTACAAGCGCTCCATGCCGGGACGCCTCGTCGGCGTCTCCATCGACCGGAACGGACAGCCCGCACTGCGTCTCGCGCTCCAGACGCGCGAGCAGCACATCCGCCGCGAGAAGGCGACGAGCAACATCTGCACGGCGCAGGTGCTGCTCGCGGTGATCGCCGGATCGTACGCGGTCTACCACGGGCCCGAGGGGCTCCGCCGGATCGCGGCGCGCGTCCACCACATGACGGCGGTGCTCGCCGAGGGCCTGCGGCGCGCCGGCAAGAAGGTGCGGCCCGGGATCTTCTTCGACACGCTGCGCGTCGACTGCCCGGCGTCCGAGGCGCGCAAGGTGCTCGACCGAGCGGCGGAGCGGCGCATGAACCTGCGGCGCTACGACGACGGCGTCGGGGTCGCGCTGGACGAGACGACGACGGCGGCCGAGCTCGCCGAGTTGATCGCGTGCTTCACGGGCGACAAGGCGGACCTGTCCCTCCTCGAGGCGCTGATCCCCGACGTGCGACCGCTCGAGTTCGGCGCGCTCGCGCGCACGGGCGACGTGCTCACGCACCCCGTGTTCCGCACGCACCGCTCCGAGACGGAGATGATGCGCTACCTCCACGTGTTGATGGCGCGCGACCTGTCGCTGACGACGTCGATGATCCCGCTCGGCTCCTGCACGATGAAGCTGAACGCGGCGGCGGAAATGCTGCCGATCACCTATCCGGGCTTCGGTCGGCTGCACCCGTTCGCGCCCGCGACGCAGACGAAGGGCTACCAGCGGCTCTTCGCCGACCTCGAGCGCTGGCTCTCCGAGATCACGGGCTTCGCCGCGTGCTCGCTGCAGCCCAACGCGGGCTCGCAGGGCGAATACGCGGGCTTGCAGGTGATCCGCGCGTTCCACGAAGAGCGCGGCGCTGGCCGGCGCGACGTGTGCCTCATCCCGCACTCCGCGCACGGCACGAACCCCGCGACGGCGACGATGGCGGGCTACCGCGTCGTGGTCGTCGAATGCGACGTGCGCGGCAACGTCGACGTCGGCGACCTGAAGCAGAAGCTCGCGGAGCACGGCACGGAGCTCGCGTGCCTCATGATCACCTACCCGTCGACGCACGGCGTCTACGAGGCCGCGATCAAGGACATCTGCAAGCTCGTCCACGACGCGGGCGGCCAGGTGTACATGGACGGCGCGAACCTGAACGCGCAGGTCGGACTCACGCGCCCCGGCGAGATCGGCGCGGACGTCTGCCACATCAACCTGCACAAGACGTTCTGCATCCCGCACGGCGGCGGCGGTCCCGGCATGGGTCCGATCTGCGTCGCGAAGCACTTGGCACCGTACCTTCCCGGCCACCCCGTCGTGAAGACGGGCGGCTCGTCGGCGATCGGCCCGATCTCCGCGGCGCCGTGGGGCTCGGCGAGCATCCTCCCGATCTCGTGGATGTACATCCGCATGATGGGCGGCGACGGCCTCACGCAGGCGACGCAGGTCGCGATCCTGAACGCGAACTACGTCGCGAAGGCGCTGAGCGCGCACTACCCGGTGCTCTACACGGGTGCCTCCGGTCTCGTCGCGCACGAGTGCATCCTCGACACGCGCGTCCTGAAGAGCTCGGGCATCGAGGTCGACGACGTGGCGAAGCGGCTGATGGACTTCGGCTTCCACGCGCCGACGATGAGCTTCCCCGTCGCGGGCACGCTCATGTTCGAGCCGACGGAGAGCGAGTCGAAGGGCGAGCTCGACCGCTTCGTCGAGGCCATGATCACGATCAAGCACGAGTCGGACGCGGTCGGCAGTGGGAAGCTCGACAAGCAGGACAACCCGCTCAAGAACGCGCCGCACACGATGGCGATGGTCACGGCCAGCGAGTGGAAGCATTCCTACTCGCGCGAGACGGCCGCGTTCCCCGCGCCGTGGCTCCGCGCGCACAAGTTCTGGCCGCGCGTCGCGCGCATCGACAACGCGTACGGCGACCGCAACCTCGTGTGCGCCTGCCCCAGCGTCGAGGCCTATCGCTGACGCGCGCCACGCTGGCGCGGCGCGACGCGGGCGGCTCCGGCCGCTCGCGGCGTTTCGAACGGAGGCGCGGGCGCGGGGTGCTTCCTCCGTCCGCCTGGACTACCCCGCCGGGCCACCGTCCTCGGGCCCGCGCGGAGTACGGAGCGCGCACGGCCGCGTGCGCACTGCGGGAACGGCGCGTGCGCAGTGGAGATCACGTGAGCGCGCGCTTCCGCGTCCCACGATCCCACGCACACGCCGTGGAGCGCTCGATTCCGCCCCGCGACCCCCCGCGTGCGAGCGACGTGAGCCGAGCATCGATGCCGGCGGACCGGCAGCCCTCATGCCGCCGATGGAATCGGAAGGAGTGCCGACATGAACCTCAAGAAGACCCTCGCCGTCGTGGGAGTCGCGGGCCTCGCGACCGCGGCGCTGGCTTGGCAGCTCACGATCACGCCCGTGCTGAAGAACCCGCTGCCCAAGTACCTGCCCGGCGCTTGGCTGCTGGACAAGGAGATGACCCTGAAGCTCGCCCCCGAGAGCCGCATGGCCAAGTTCACGGAGCTCGCGTTCACGAACGACTCCAACGTGCTCGACAAGCTCTCGAACGCGATGGACCGCCTCAAGGACAAGAACCTGATCATGGCCGGCATGCTGACCATCGACGGCAACACGCATCCGTACGTGATCCACGAGAAGGACGGCTGCAACACGCTGATCTGGTTCCACCAGGGCGTCGACACCAAGGTCGGCGACCCGGTCGCGAAGTGCATCAGCCTGATCCCGGCCTCCGAGCCGACCAACGACCTCCTGTTCCTCGGCGACGAGAACGGCGCCCGCAAGTCGAGCGTCTGCTACAAGCGGAAGTGAGCTACCGCATCGCGCTCGGGCCTTTGCGAGCCGTCCCGAGCGCACGACCGGCCCGTGGGCGTGAGCTCACGGGCCGGGTCGTGCCATCCGATCGCAGCCGCGGCGAGAGCGCTACACTCGCCGCGTGACGTCGACTCGAACGGGCGCGCGGCGGCGAACCGCGATGGCGAGCTTCACGCTCGCAATGATCGCAGCCTGTGCGCGCGACGGTGCCGATCGGGCGCGCGCGCTCGCGACGGCGA
>JACRIO010000192.1 GCA_016220035.1 Planctomycetota bacterium
ACGTAGAGGGCATCGAACGCCCACAAGAGCCCGTGCGCGCGCCCGAGGTCGAGCGGCACGCGTTCGACGCGCGTGTCCTTCGGGTCTCCGCCGAGCGGCGGCGGCGTCACGCGGTAGAGCTTCCCGTCTTGGTCGCACGTGTAGAGCCGGTCGCGGTCGTCGGTGCACAACGAGACCCACGAGCCCTCGCGCGCCTTCGGGACGGAGTAGAGCAGCTCCGCGCGGAAGCCTTCGGGCAGCTCGAGCGTGTCGCCCTCGGGAGCGCGCTCCTCCGGCTCGGCGGGCGTTTCGACCGTGCCCGCGGACCTCGCAACGTCGTTCGAGAGCCCTGTCGTGCCCCACGGGCCCTGCCCGAGCTCGTGCTGTGCGTGCGCGCTGCCCGCCGAGCGCGCGTCGAACGTGCTCGGCGTCCAGGCATCGTAGTTTCCGTCCTTCGCGAGCGTCGTGGCGCTCCAGCTCGCGTCCGTGACGAGCCGCAGCGCGCGACCGCGCTCGTTCTCGACCACGAGCTCGCACCACACGCCCGCGGGACCGCCGTCGTTCTTCGCGACGAGCGCGAGCTCGTTCGCGCCCGCGTGGAGGTGGTCCGCGACGTCGACCTCGATCGGCGACTCCCACTCGTCGTCCGTCGCGACGAGCGCGCCGTTCACGAACACGCGCGCGTGGTTGTCGAAGCTCCCGCGCAGCCGCGCGCGCGCGGGCGCGGCGCGGAGCTCGATCGCGCGCCGGAACGCCGCGAGCTCGTGCTCGCCGGCCTCCGCGCGGCTCCAGAGCCACTGCGGGACGCGCTCGCCGGCCGGTTTCGGGCGCTCGACGGCCCGCGCGGGCTCGGTCGAGGGCGGGAGCTCCTTCAGCACGACGTTCCGGAGCTCGACCTTCATCGGCGGGCCCTGGTGGAGTTGGAACGCGAGGATCCCGCGCGCCGCGAAGCGCGCGTCGTCCTCGTCGACGCAGCGGAGCATGCGCTCGCCCGCGACCTCGAGCTCGATCTCACGCCCACGCGCGCGCACGACGTAGCGGTTCCACTCGCGCGGCTTCACCTTCGCGAGCAGCGCGGCCGAGTCGCCGAAGCGCGTGCTCGTCTTGCCCGCGCTCGTGAAGCGCGCGTCCTCGCCGCGGCCGACCATCACGCCGCGCCCTTCCTGCTCGTATATGCACCCCGTCCAGCTCGGCCCGTCCTCGAGGTCCGCTTGGTAGCCCGCGACCTGCCAGCCGCCGCGGTCGCGGCTGCGGAACTGCAGCCCCGAGTTGCCGCCCGTGATCTTGAAGTCGAACGCGAGCTCGAAGTCGCCGACCTCGCCGCCGCGCCACAGGAGGTACGTCGTCGCTGCGAGCGGGTTCGCCGCCGTGCTCTCGCCGACGATCGCGCCGTCCTCGACGCGCCAGAAGCGCGGATCGCCGTCCCAACCCGCGAGCGTCTTCCCGTCGAAAAGCGGGCGCGGCGCGGATTCGCGCTCCTTCGTCGTCTCGGGGATCGGCGGCGCGCCGCACGCGGCGAGGAGGAACAGCGGGAGGAGGCGTCGGAGCATGGGGGTGCGCGCAGTCTAGTCGCGCGTCCTCCTCCCGCGGCGCACGTCGCGCTCGCCGTTAGGATGACGCCCCCGCGCGTCCCCCGAGTCCCCGCGATGAACACGAAGCTCCCCCTCGCCCTCCTTCTCTCCATGACCGCCTGCAAGTCGACCGCGACCGGTCCCGCGACCTTCGGCGACGACGTCGCCTTCCTGCGGCAGCACGTCGAGACGATCGTGCTCTCCGATGCGATGGGAGAGGCGCAGGTCGCGCTCGTGCCCGCCTACCAAGGCCGCGTGATGACGAGCACCGCGGACGGCGCGAGCGGCCGCTCCCACGGCTGGGTGAACCGCGAGCTGATCGCGTCGCGCAAGTTCGCCGACCATAACAACGTCTTCGGCGGCGAGGACCGCTTCTGGATCGGGCCCGAGGGCGGTCAGTACTCCGTCTTCTTCGGCCCCGGCGCGAAGTTCGAGCTCGCGGACTGGTACACGCCCCCCGCGATCGACACCGAGCCGTTCGACCTGATCGAGAAGGCGAGCGACCGCGCGCTCTTCCGCCGCCGCTTCCAGCTCGCGAACTGCTCGGGGACGAAGTTCGACGTCGAGGTCACGCGCTCGATCCGCCTCCGCGACGCGAAGGAGGTGCTCGCGGCGATGCGTGTCGAGCTCCCGAGCGGCGTGCGGGGCGTCGCGTTCGAGTCGGAGAACACGCTCGTCAACCTCGGCCGCGACGCGTGGACGAAGGAGCGCGGCCTGCTCTCGATCTGGATCCTCGGCATGTTCAACGCGTCGAAGGCGAGCACCGTCGTCGTGCCGTTCGAGCCCGGGCCCGAGTCGGCGCTCGGCCGCGTGGTGAACGACGAGTACTTCGGCAAGGTGCCGGCGGAGCGCCTCCGCGTGCTCGCCGACGCGGGGGTCTTGCTCTTCACGGCCGACGCGCAGTGCCGGAGCAAGCTCGGCGTCGGGCCCAAGCGCGCGAAGGACGTGCTCGGCAGTTGGGACGCGGAGAACAAGGTGCTCACGCTCGTGCAGTACTCGCTGCCGCGGCCGGCGGGCGAGTACGTGAACTCCCTGTGGAAGCTCCAGGACGAGCCCTACGGCGGCGACGTCGTGAACAGCTACAACGACGGCCCGTCGACGCCGGGCGGGAAGGGTTTCGGGAACTTCTACGAGCTCGAGACGTCCTCGCCGGCACTCGCGCTCGCGCCCGGCGGGCGCGCGACGCACCGGCACACGACCGTGCACCTCGTGGGGGACGAGCGCGCGCTCGCGGGGATCGCGGAGCGCGTATTGGGGATGGACCTCAAGGTGATCAATGAGCCCTGAGGTGGATGAGCGCAGTATTCCAAACCCCTGGGAAATGGGGTCGAGCGTGTGCCAGGGATCACGGGGCTGTAACTTGAGATCCGCGCTTCTGAACGGGTAGATCTAAGCTCGAAGTCAGACTCACCACGTTGGCCGTGTCTCACGTCCAATTGATGGAAACCAGGATAACACGAACCACGGAGTACTGAGACTGGCCTTTCGCGGGTTTTCGCCGCCCGCTCGCGGCGTGACGTCGTGAGCGGATTCTTGGCTGGCGCACGGCCCGCTCCGCC
>JACRIO010000193.1 GCA_016220035.1 Planctomycetota bacterium
GCGGGCGGAGCGCGCGCGGCGTGGGTGCTCGCGCGCGTGTCGGACGGATGGGACGCGTGGAAGCTCGCGACGCAGCACGACGATGCAAGGCTGCGCGCGGGCCCGCGGTGCCGACCCGCGGGTCTCGGGACCGCGCGCGCGGCGCCGGCGGAGGTGGGCGCCGACCCCGCGCTGCTCGTCGAGCTCGAGAACCGACGTTGGGCGCTGCGCGCGGCGGGCGTCGTCGACGCGGCCTCGAACGAACCGAACCTCGACCGTCCGATGGAGCTCGACGCGCCGCGGGAGCTCGACTTCGAGTCGGAGGTCCCGCCGGGTTGCGCGTGGGACCACGCGACGGACGAGCTGGTGCTCGCCGGAGCCGGTACGCACCCGACCGGCGCGAAGCACGCGCTGAAGGTCGCGCGCTTCCGGCGGCTCTCGCTCGTGAAGTTGGGTGAGCGCTGGGCCGGCGGCGCGAACACGCCGGTCGGTTGCACGACGCGCCCCGTCGCGCGCTTCACGCCCGAGGGCGAGCTCCTCGTGTTCCACACCGCGGGCAAGAACGAGAAGGGCGAGATGACGCTCTGGCGCACGAAGCCCGTCGCGCGGCGCGAGCTCGACGACGGCTGGCTCGTGACGCAACTCTACGACGAGTGGACGCGCACGACCGTGCCGATCGCCTTCGAGCTCTCGCAGCAGGGCGCCCTCTTCGCGTACCGCTGGAACACGGGTTACCCGCCCGACGACATGCTGCAGGTCGCGTACGACGGCCTCGGGATCGACCGCGAGCCGATGCGCGACTTCGACGACGGCGCGTTGATGGCGCAGTGGGGGATCCGGCACTCGATCCTGCTCATGCGGCGGTGAGCGCGAAGTCGAGCGCGAGCGTCGCGCCGGGTCGTCGACGGCGTGGACCGATGGTCCGGTGTCGTCGTCGAGCGGCGAACGAACCTGGTCGCGACGCTCAGGGTCTCGTCGAAGGACGCCGGGCCGCCGCGCGATCGGCGGGGGCGGGTGGCGCGAGTTCCGCAGTGAGTCTCCTCGGCGCGACGAGCCTCCAGCTCTCGCGCACGAGCTCCGCGATCTCCTTCCAATCGAGCGGCGCGGCGTGCACGCGCAGGCTGACCCAGCCGTGCTTGCCGACGTAGGGGGCGACGAAGAAGCGCGGGGAGAGCACGAGCTCCTGCTGGCGCGGGAGCTCGGCCTTGAACACGAGGCAGAGCTCGCCCCGGTATTCCTCGAGCACGACGAAGAGCTTCTTCGCGACGCGGAAGGCCGGGTGGCCGAACGTGACCGTCTCGCTGGCGCCCGGGAGCGCGAGCGCGAGCTTGCAGAGGCGCGCGAGCACCGCATCGGGCGTCGGGCGCCGCGGCGCGCGCGCGTGTTCCGCGCGGAGAGTCGCGGCCGATCGCGGGCGCGGCGCGGAAGCGCGTTTCGGACCGGCCTTCCGCGGAGCGCGCGACATCACGGGTTCGGGATGCAGAGACAACTCGTGCCGAGCACGATGTCGGCGTGTTCCCACGCGCGTTCGAAGCGCGCGCCGACGGCCTTCGCTTCGTCCTTCTTGCCCTGCTCGCGCAGCGCGCGGGCGAGGCCCCATAGGGACCAGCCGTTTTCCGGGAACCGTTCGAGGTCGGTGCGGTACACGCGCTCCGCGTCGGTCCACCGCTTTGCGCGCAGGAGCACCGCGCCGAGCGCGTGCCGTGCCGGGATCATCCAGTCGTACGGCTCGTCGTAGGCGAGGGCGTCCTCGGCCTTCGCGGCGCTCGTGAGCGCGCGCACGGCCTCGTCCGTGCGTCCGTCCGCGGCGGCAATTTCGCCCTCGAGCACGCGCGACGCGACGGCGAACACGCTCGCGGCCGGATTCAGCCCCCACACGGCGTCCTTGGGCAGTGCGGCTACGGCGTCGCGGTAGCCCTGCTCCGCTTCCTTCGCTTCGATCACATGGCCGAGCGCCGCGAGCGCCACGCCGCGCACGAACAGCCGGAACGCGCGCGACTGCGGCAGGTTCGCGGCCGGGAGAGGCACCTTCAAGAGCTCCTCCCAGCGGCCGAAGCGCATCAACGCCTCCATCTCGATCGTCAGGTACGGGTCGATGATCGGCGCCGCCGCGTCGACGAACTCCTTCGGCACGTTCGCGATCATGGCGCGCGCCGCGGCGATCGCGTCGACCGAGCGGCCTTCCATCATGCAGTCCCACGCGAGGAAGTGGTGGTTGTGCGCGCGGTAGACGTTGTAGAAGCCCTGCGGTCCGTGCCGCGCGAAGTACGCCGCGTCCGCGGCGGCACCGCGCTCGTTCGCGATCGCGGAGGCGTGCCAACGGCCCACGCGCGCGTACGTGTGCGCGGGCATGTGCACGAGGTGTCCGGCGCCGGGGACGAGCTCCATGAGCGCATCGGCGGACGCGAGCGCGCGTTCGGGGTGTTGCGACGCCTCCCACGCGTGCACGGTGAGGTGGTGCGCGAGCGGATGGCGCGGGTCGAGCTGCAGGACGCGCGCGAGCGTCGCGACGACCTCCTCGGTGCCCGGCTGCATCGCGCCGTCCTTCGACCACTGGTTCCAGGGCGAGAGGTCCATGATCGCCTCGGCGCAGAGCGCGCCGACGTCCGCGTCGTCCGCGTGCGCCTTCCACGCCGCGCGCATCGCGTCGGCGTAGGCGACATCGAGCGCGCGCCGCTCCGCGGGGTTCGGCCAGGCGTAGCGCGCTTCCAAGGCATGGATGAGCGCGCGCTCCGCCGCGTTCGCTCCGGTCGCGAGCTCCTTCGCCTTCGCGAGCGCGTCCCAGGCGACCTTCGCGTGCTCGTCGTCGAGCGCCGGGTTGTTGATGTGCGGCCCGCTCGCGTACGCGATGCCCCACCACGCGATCGCGAGCTTCGGGTCGGCGGCGAGCGCGTTCTCGTAGCAGCGGACGGACTCGTCGTGGTTGAACGCGTACGTGAGCACGAGCCCCTTGTCGAACCAACGCTGCGCGTCGCTCGACGTGGTGGACACGGCGCGGTGGTGCGTGCCCAGGCGGTCGACGGGATCGACGCCGCGCTCCCACGCGACGTCGGAGCGCGTCGTCGAGCAGGCGGTGAGCACCAAGAAGCAGAACGCGAGGACGGAACGATGGGTGATCATGGTCTGGGGCTTCCCGAGCGGCATGGTACGCATCGTCGCGCTCGATCGGATGGACCGTTCCCGCGACGATCCACGCTCGAAGGCGGATCCGCGAGCGTCCGTGCGGATCAGGGCCGCGCTTCGAGCACGAGGTTGAACGGCGTCTCGGTCGCGCGGCGGAAGCGCCGGAAGCCGCCCTCTTCGACGACCTCGCGGAGCCGTGCTTCGCCGGCTTGAGCGCCGAGCGCCAGTCCGACCTCTTGCGACAGCGAAGCGGGCGTGCACACGAGCGTCGACGCGCAGTAGTAGACGCGGCCGACGGGGTTCAGGTTGTCCTCGACTTTGTCGTTCGCGAACGGCTCGACGATCATCCACGTTCCGTCCGGCTTCAACGCCTGCCGCACGTGCCGCGCAGCGCCGACCGGGTCGCCCATGTCGTGCAGGCAGTCGAAGCAGGCGACGAGGTCGTAGTCCCGGCCCGGGAAGGACTTGGCGGGCGCGACGGCGAACTCGACGCGACTCGCGACGCCGGCCTGCTTCGCCACCTTCTGCGCCCACGCGATCGACGGCGCGTGGTAGTCGAACCCGACGAACGTGGAGTTCGGATACGACTGCGCCATGAGGATCGTCGACGCGCCGTGGCCGCAACCGACGTCGGCGACGCGCGCGCCGCGCTTCAGCTTCTCCTCGACGCCCTCGAGCGCCGGGATCCAGCTCGTCACGAGGTTCGCGACGTAGTTCGGGCGGAAGAAGCGCTCGGTGCCCTCGAACAACCCCGCGTCGTGCTCGTGCCAGCCCACGCCCGCGCCGGTGCGGAAGGCCGCGGTGATCTTCGGCTCGTCCTTGAGCGCGGACGTGACGAGCTGGAAGGCGCCCGGCAAGTAGGCGGGGCTCGTCTCGTCGGCGAGCGCGAAGGCTTGCTCGGGGCTCATCGAGTAGCGCTTCGTCGCCGCGTCGTACTGGACGTAGCCGCCCGCGGCCATCGCGTTGAGCCACTCGCGCACGTAGCGCTCAGCGGTCTCCGTGCGATGCGCGAGCTCCGCCGGGGTCGCCGGCCCGATAGCTGCGAGCGCCTTGAACAGCCCGAGCTTCTCGCCCGCGACGACGAGGCCGGCGTGGAGCGTCGCTCCGATGTCGCAGACGGCGCGGCCCATGAATTCGTTCAGCTTGGCTTGATCGACGGTCATCGGTGTTCCTTCCCGAGCTTCGCGCTCGTCCTCTTCGGCCTCGATTCGATCCGCGCCGTCGACGCGGCGCAGCCGCACGTCCATGCAGGGTCAGCGCACGAGCCCGCGCTTGAGCGCCAGGATCACCGCCTCCGACTTCGAGTGCACGTGGAGCTTCTCGTACACGTTGCGCACGTGGAAGCGCACCGTGTCGATCGAGAGCCCGAGCGCGCGCGCCGCGGTCTTGTAGCTGTGCCCCTCCGCGAGCGCCTGCAGGAGCTCGAGCTCGCGCGGCGTCAGTCGATGGTGCTCGTCGCGGGGCGGCGCGGTGCGCTGGAACATCGTGACGACCTTGCGCGCGATCTCGGGCGACATCGGCGCGCCGCCGCCCGCGAGCTCGCGCAGCGCTTCGACCAGGCGCTCGGGCGGCGTGTCCTTGAGCAGGTAGCCGTGCGCGCCGGCGCAGATGGCCTCGAACACGTGCTCGTGGTCCGCATACACGGTGAGCATGAGGATCAGGAGCTTCGGGTGCAGCTCCGCGAGCCGTCGCACGCCGTCGATGCCCGACATGCCCGGCAGGCCGATGTCGGAGAGCAGCACGCTCGGCGCGGGGCCGCGCGCGAAGGCGCGCAACGCGTCCTCCATCGAGCCGTGGCTGCCGACGCACGCGAAGCCCGGCATGCCGTCGACGAGCAGCACGAGGCCCTCGCGCAGCGGCGCTTGGTCCTCGACGATCGCGACGGTGATGGGGGGCGTGGTCATCGGTGTCCCGGCCGAGGCTATGCGCCCGCGCGCGCGGCGACAACGCCGAGAGCATGCGGGTTTCGATGCGGGTCAGGCGCGGTCGAGCGGCACCGTGAATGCGATGCGCGCGCCTTCCCCCGGCGTCGAGTGCGCCTCGAACCGCCCGCCGAGCGCCTCCACGCGCCGACGCATGCCCGCGAGGCCGTGCCCCGCGTGCGCGGCCCCCGCGTCGAAGCCGCGGCCGTCGTCGGCGACGCTCGCGCGCAGGGCACGGCCGTCGAGGGCGAGCTCCACCTTCACGTGCTCGGCGCGCGCGTGCCGCGCCGCGTTCGAGAGCGCCTCCTCGAGCACGAGGAAGAGCTGGCGCCGACGGTCGGGGGCGAGCTTGAGGCGCTCGAGCACCTCGTCCGGCGGCGTCGTGAACTCGACGCGCGCGCCCTCGGACGCGAACAGGTTGTGCGCGGCGTGCTTCAGGCGCGCGACGAGCGCCGCGCAGCTGTCCTGGCGCGGATCGACGGCCCAGACGATGTTGCTCATCGACTCGCGGAGCACGCGCGCGAGCCGCGCGACCTCCACGAGGCGCGGTTCGACGCTCGCCGTCGCGTCGCGTCGCGCCACCTCCGCCAGCACGGCGATCTGCGCGAGCCCCGCGCCCATCTCGTCGTGCACGTCGCTCGCGATCTGCAACCGCACCGCTTCGAGCGCGACGAGGCGGCGCACGCGCGAGCGGTGCAGCGTCCAAGCGATCGAGGCGGCGAGCAGGAGCACGCCGAGCGCGAACCACGGCGTGCGCCAGAACGGCGGCCGGATCGAGAAGCGGAGGCGCGCCTCCTCCGCGGTCGCGCTGGCCGCGACGCGCGCGCGCACCGAGGCCGCGTACTCGCCGGCCGCGAGCCCCGCGAAGCTCAACGTGCGGCGCGCGCCGAGGTCCGTCCACGGCCCGTCGTCGCCGAGGCGGTACTCGAACGCGAGCTCGCGCTCGCGCCGCAGGCACGGTGCCGTGAACTCGACGAGGAGGTTGTCCTGCGAGGAGGCGAGGGCCTCGAGGTCGAGCTCGCGCACGCCACGCACGCCGATCGCGCGCTCCACGCCGGCGACGCTGAGCGCGACGAAGCGCACGCCCGGCGTCGCTGCGGGCTGGTCGAGCGCGCGCGTGTCGATGCGCGAAACGCCGCCCGTCGTCGCGGCCCACAGGAACCCCGCGCGATCGACGAGCAGGTGGTGCACGATCTCGCCCGCGAGCCCCTCGGCCGTCCCGAAGTGCCGCAAGTGCCCATCGGGGTCGAGCCGGTCGAGCCCGCGGCCCGTGCCGAACCAGAGGCGCCCGTCGCGATCCTCCGCGAGCGTGAACGCGGCTTGGCTCGCGAGCGGATCGAGCGCGTGGAGCGGCTCGAAGCGCGGCCGCTCGCTCTCGGGATCCCGCGTGGACCAGACGCCGCGGAAGCGCGTGCCGATCCAGACCGTGCCGTCGCGCGCGCGCAGCATCCAGCGCAGCTCCACCGGCTTCCCGTCGCCGTGGACGTCGAGCGGTTCGACGCGCTCGCCGCGCCGGCGCCACAACCCGCGGAACGGCGCGAGCCACACGTCGCCGTTCGCGAGCTCGAACGACGCGCGCGGCGCGCCCTCGACGTTCGCGTCGACCGGCACGCGCACGACCTCGAAGCGCGGGAGCTCGCCCGGCGCGACGCTGCCGCGCGCGAGCAGGTTCGGGAGCACGGAGACCCACACGTCGCCGCGCGCGTCCTCGAGGAACACGCCGTAGGGCGTGCCGCGCGGGAGACCGCGTTCCTCTCCGAGCACGACCGCGCGGCGCGGATCGAGCTCGGGCCCGCGCGCGTAGAGCACACGGCCCGCGTCGATCATCCACCAGTCGCCGCGGCGGTCCTGGTGCAGGCTCATCCCGGGGACGAGCGGCTTCTCGCGCGCGGGCGGGAGCTCGACGCGGCCGTCGCGCCCATCGCGCCCATCGCGCCCATCGCGCCCATCGCGCAGGAGAGCGAGCCCGCGCGTCGTGCTCGCGACCATGCCGCCGTCGCGCGCTTCGAACAGCCACGCCGTGTCCGGCGCGGGGAGCCCGCTCTCGATCGTCCAACTCTCGATCGCGCGCGTCGGCAGGCGCACTAGGCCCTGCGCCGACGTGCCGATCCACACGTTGCGGTCCCGGTCCTCGCACAAGGCGAGCACGATGTCGTCGATCAAGCCCTGCTCGGGTCCGTAACGGCGCGCGCGTCCGTCCTTCCACGTCACGACGCCTTGGCGCGTGCCCAGCCACAGCGTGCCACCCGCGTCGAGCAGCGCGCTGCGGATGAGCTCGCCGGCGCGGAGCGGGAGCTCGACCCGTCCCCACGTCGCGATCGAACCGAGTCGATCGCTGGGAGCGAGGTACAAGACCTCCGCCGTGGCGACGAACGTCGCTCCGTCGGGCCGCGGGACGAACGCGATCACGCCGCCGCCCGCGGGGAGCGGGGCGACGCGCTCGGCGACGGCGCCGTGCTCGAGCCGCACGAGCGCGCGCGTCGTCGCGCACCAGAGATGCCCGCCCGCGTCGCGCGTGAAGCACTTCGACCACGGGACGCCCTCGTCGAGCACGCGGCGCGGGACGAAGCGCCCGTCCGCCGCGCGCGTCACGTGGTGGAGCGCGAAATTCGTCCCGCACCAGAGCGCGTCCGCGTCCTCGAACGCGATCGCGCCGACCTCGTCGTCGCGCGGGCCGGGCCCGAGGGAGACGAGCTCGAACGGCCGCTCGGCCGCGCGGTCCTCGACGAGGTGCGCGAGCCCCGCGTACGTGCCGGCCCACAGTCCGCCGCGCGGATCGAGCGCGAGCGTCGTGACGAGCTGGCTCGCGAGCCCGTCCGCGGCGCCGAAGCTCTCGAAACGCTCGCCGTCGAAGCGCGCGAGGCCTTCCCACGTGCCGCACCACAGGAAGCCGTGCTGGTCCTGGAGCAGCGCGTTCACGCGGCTCGCGGGCAGTCCATCGGCGGCGTCGTAGCGCGTGAACGGGAGGCGCTGCGCGTCGGCAAGCGAGGAGAGCAGCGCGGAAACGAGCGCGAGGGCGATGCCGCGGAGGAGGAGCATGAGGTCTCGCGAGGATAGCGCCCTTCAACGCTTGCGCGCGGACCGCTACCTTCGGGAAGTGGACCCGAAGCCCGTCACCCTCGAGGGCGCGAGCGTGCGCCTCGCTCCGCTGGCGCGCGAGCACGCCGAGGAGCTCTTCGCGGCCGCGCAGGACGACCGTGTGTGGTCCTACATGCCGCGCGCGCGGCCGAAGCGCGTCGAGGACGTCCTCGATTGGATCGACGAGGCGCTCCGCCTCGCGGAGAAGGGCGAGGTGGTGCCCTTCGCGCAGATCGAGCGCGCGCACGGTCGCGCGATCGGCTCGACCCGCTACATGGACCTGCGGCGCGCGCACCGCGGGCTCGAGATCGGCTGGACGTGGATCGCGCCCGCGTTCCAGCGCACCGCGGTGAACACGGAGGCGAAGCTCCTGCTCCTCGCCCACGCCTTCGAGGCGCTCGGCGCGCTGCGCGTGCAGTTGAAGACGGACGCGCGCAACGCGCGGTCGCAGCGCGCGATCGAGCGCCTGGGCGCCGTGCGCGAGGGCGTCTTGCGCCAGCACATCGTCTGCCCCGACGGGTTCGTGCGCGATTCGGTGATGTTCTCGATCACGCGGGCGGAGTGGCCCGCCGTGAAGGCGCGTCTGCATGCGCGACTCGCGCAGGGATGACGCGCGCTCCGCGCGAGGGCAGAATCCCGCCATGCTCGACCGCGACGAAGCGCTGCACCTCCTCGAATACGACCGTTGGGCCAACACGCGTCTCGGACAGACGCTCGCGGCGCGGAGGGAGCCGCTCCCCGAGGCCGAGCGCCTCTTCGCGCACGTCGTCGCTGCGTCGGAGCTGTGGCTCGTGCGCGTCGAGGGCGGCGACTACGCGCCGTTGCCCGTGTGGCCCGCGGAGGTGCGCCCGGGCGACGCGCTCGAGCGCTTCACGCGCCTCTCGACGCGTTGGAGCGAGCGCATGCGCGCCGCGACGCCCGCGGAGCTCGCGCGGCGCGTGACGTTCCAGAACTCGAAGGGCGAAGCGTGCTCCGACCCGCTCGAAGCGATCGTGCGCCACCTCGTGCACCACGGCACGCACCACCGTGGCCATATCGCGAGCCTGTTGCGCGCGTCCGGCGCGACGCCCGAGAACCTCGACTACATCGTGTGGCGCCGCGCGTGCGCGAAAGAAGCGTCCGCGAGCCGTGGGGGAGCCGCGCCCACTTCGTCCGCGTGGAAGCACTTCGTGATCGAGTCCACCTACCTCGTGCCGCTCGAGAAGCTCGACACGCTCCTCGCCGCGCACCGCGCGCACCTGGGCACGGCCTTCGAGCGCGGTCTCTTGCTCGCGTCGGGCCCGCAGGAGCCGCGCACCGGCGGCGTGATCCTCGCGCGTGCCAAGGACCGCGCCGAGATCGACGCGCTGCTCGCCGCCGACCCGTTCCAACGCGCGGGCTTCTCGCGCTACCGCGTCACCGAGTTCGTGCCGGTGAAGACGTCGGAGTCCTTCGCGGCGTGGACGACCCACGCATGAGCTCCCGATGACGAACGACCCCGACCTCCAGCGCGCCTCCTTCCTCACCACGCGCTGGAGCATCGTCCTCACGGCGGGCGCCCAGCCCTCGCCCGACCAGCGCGCCGCGCTCGAGACGCTCTGCTCCACCTATTGGTATCCGCTCTACGCCTACGTCCGCCGCAAGGGCCACGACGCCGACACCGCGCGCGACCTCGTGCAGGACTTCTTCTCCCGCCTGCTCGAACGCAACGACTTCGCGCGCGCCGACCCGGAGAAGGGTCGCTTCCGCGCCTACCTCCTCACCGCGCTGAAGCACTTCCTCATCAACGAGCGCGAACGCGAGCGCGCCGAGAAGCGCGGCGGTGGGAAGCAACCCCTCCCGCTCGAGTTCACCACGCACGACGCCGAGACGCGCTTCTCCCTCGAGCCCGCCATCCACGACGCCCCCGACCGCGCCTTCGACCGCGAGTGGGCCCTGATCGTCCTCCAACGCGCACTGTCCAAACTCGGCGCCGAACAACGAGCCGCCGGCAAGTCCGCAGCGTGGTCCCTCCTCGAGCCCTACCTGACCACCGCCGAAAACCTCGCCCCCTACGCCGCCCTCGCCCCCCAACTCTCCGTCACCGAGAACGCGATCAAGATCACGCTCCACCGCCTGCGCCAACGCTACGGCGAACTCCTGCGCGACGAAATCGCCGACACGCTCCACACCCAGGACGTCGACGCCGAGCTCGCGACCTTGTTCGACGCGCTCGCCTGAACAGGCTTACGCTGCGTCCCTCCCGCCCGCATGCCCGCCCCTTGCACCACCTGCGGCGCTTCGATCCCGGCCGAGCTGCAGCACTGTCCGCGCTGCCTCCTGGCGCTCGCGCGCGGGGCCGCGGCGTCCGCGCGCGCGGTGCGACGCGATCCACGCGAACAGATCCTCTCCGCGGAGCGCCTCGCCGGACTGTTTCCCGAGTACGCGGACTTCGCGCTCATCGGTGCGGGCGGCATGGGCACGGTTCACCGTGCTCGACACCGCCGACTCGAGCGCATCGTCGCGCTCAAGCTCCTCCACGCCGACCTCGCCGCGGAGCCCGCGTTCGCCGAGCGCTTCCTGCGCGAAGCGCGCGCGCTCGCGCGGCTCGCGCACCCCTCCATCGTGGCGCTCCACGACATCGGCGAGCGCGACGGCGTGCTCTACCTCGCGATGGAGCACGTCGACGGCTCGAACTTGCGCACACTCGTTCGCGCGGGACCGCTCGCGCCGCGGCGCGCGCTCGCGATCGCGCGTGAGCTCGCCGCGGCGCTCGAGTACGCGCACGCTGCTGGCGTCGTCCACCGCGACGTGAAGCCCGAGAACGTGCTCATCGGCCCGAACGGGAGCATGAAACTCGCCGACTTCGGCCTCGCGAAGCTCGTGCAGGACGGTGCCGTGGCGCTCACGGTCACGGGGCAGGTGCTGGGCACGCTGCACTACATGGCGCCCGAGCAGCACGAACGTCCGCACTCGGCCGACCACCGCGCGGACCTCTACGCGCTCGGCGTCGTGCTCTACGAAATGCTCACGGGCTCGCTGCCGCTCGGTCGCTTCGAACGGCCTTCGCGCCGCAGCGCGGTAGACGCCGACGTCGACGAACTCGTGCTGCGCGCGCTCGAGCGCGAACCGGCGCGCCGTCCGCAGAGCGCGGGCGAGCTCCGCGCGGAGCTCGAACGCATCGTGCGTGACCTCGACGCGGCCACGGACGCCGCGCGCTCCGCGCCCGCGGTCCGTGCGGCGCCGGCGACCGCATCGCGCTCGTGGAAGGGCGCGCTCGGTTCGTTCGCGCTGCTCTCGATCGCGTGGCTGTGGTGCGCGCGCGCGTACGACGGCGGAGCGTGGTTGCTCGCCGCCGCGGCCGCCGTTCAGGCGCTCGTGCTCTTCGCCGTGTTCACGTGGAGGCTGCGCGCGAGTCCGGAGCTCGTCGCGCGGCTCGCGCGTTTCTCGCCCGTCGAGCGCGCGGGTCGGCTCGCGTGCGGCGTGGTCGCGTTCGCCGTCGCGTTCGGTCTGCTCGTGTTCGCGCTCCAGAGTCGTTGGGCGCTCGGGACGACGCTGTGGAGCCCCGAACGGCGCGGGCTCGAGCACTTCGAGGCGCTCGCGGCACGGAGCATGGCGGCGGACGAAGCCGCGGGGCGGACGCTCGTCGACGCGCTCGCGTCGCGGCCCGAACTCGTGGTCCTCGCGGCCGCGCTCGTGCTCGCTTGCGGTCTTGGCGCGTGCGCGGCGACGAGGGGAGCATGGAGCTCGTGGCGCGGCTTCTGGCGGCCCATCGCGGCGACGATGACGCTCCACGTGGGCAGCTTCGTCGTCCTCCTCGCCGCCTGCTGGGGCCTCGCGGCGCTGCGCCGTGCTCCTGTGCAGGACGGGGTGCTCCGATCGACGTGCTCGACGGACGCGCGCCTTGCCGCCGTCGAATCCGCCGTGCGGGGAGCGCTCGAGCGCGAACGCTACCGCGTCACGCGGTGGCGACCCTTCGACGACGAGCGCTCCGCAGCCGACGCGCAGCGGAGCGGCGTGCTCGTCGACGCGCGCCCTGTGGAGTGGATCGGCGCGTGGCGCCTGGGCCTCGACGGTCCCGTGTGCGTGCGGTCCGTGTTGCGGATCGTGGTCCTGCCGCCTTCCGACGCCGCGCCGCGTCAGGTCGTCGTAGACGCCGGCGTCGCGCCGGAAGGCTCGGAGCAGGCGAACGTGCTGCAGCGTGCGTGCGAGCACGTCGCGCGGTCGATCGAGGCCGAGCTCCACGTGCGCTGATCGCGCGGGGAACCGCGCTCCGCCACGAGCGTCACTTCCCGCGCACCCAACGCGCGGCGGCCTGTGCCACGCGCGCGCCGAGCAGCTCGCCCGTCTCGAGATCCACGGGCGGCGGCGCTTCCGCATCCGGCGCGCCGTGCGGCGACTGCGCGGTTGCTCCCAAGAACGCGCCGGCGCGGTTCACGAGCTGTCCCGGGTGCTTCTGCGACGGAACCATCGGGTGCAGGCCGAGACCGACCCAGAGCATGCCGTGCTGCGCGGCGAGGACCGCGAGCTCCTGCAGCGTGCTCAGCTTGTCGCCGGCGGGGCTGCCCGAGTTCGAGAAGCCGGCGGCGAGCTTGTCCTTCCACGCGAGCGTGAACCAGCGCTTCGCCGTCGCGTCCGCGAACGCTTTGAACTGCGCGGAGGCGCTGCCCATGTACGTCGGCGCGCCGAAGACGATCGCATCGGCGGCGTCGAGATCGGCCCAGTGCTTCTCGACGTCGGCGACGCTCACGAGCAGTGCCTGCGTGCCGGAGACGGACTGCGCGCCGCGCGCGACGGCCTGCGCGAGCCGCGCGGTGTGGCCGGAGCCGGAGTGGTAGACGATGACGACTTTGGACATGGCGGTTCTCTTCGGGGAGCGGGGAATGGGTTCTTCGCGCGCTGTTCTCGCCGCGAAGTGCGCGCATCCTCGTCGCGGTGGTTACCGTTGACAACCAGGTACTTCGAGGTGACCTTGGCGCTCCATGGTTCCCACGCAGTCCGTCGAACGCGCGCTCACGATCCCCGCCGACTGCCCCTTGGAGGAGTGCCTCCAGCTTCTCGCCGGCGCTTGGACGCTGAAGATCCTGTGGTATCTGCGCGACGGACCACGGCGGTTCGGCGAGCTCCGCCGCCTGCTGTCGGGTGTGTCCGCCAAGGTGCTGACGACCCGCCTGCGCGAGCTCGAGGAGCGCGGCCTCGTGACGCGCGTCGTGCAGCCGACGTCGCCGCCGAGCGTCGAGTACTCGCTCGCGCCGCTCGGCCACGAGATCCAACCCGTGCTCTGCTCGATCGCAGAGGTCGGAAAGAAGCTGCAGAAGAAGCGCGAGCGCGCGCCGAAGGCGAACTCGCGCGCGATCGCGGCGCGGGGGTGACGTGGGGAGTGGTTGAAGTGGGTGATGCTTCTGACGAGTCTGCGCCGCTCCTGCTGCCCGTCGGGACGCGCATCGTGTCGCGTATCGCACGGGCCGCGAGTCGCACGCTCCTCGGCTTCGATGCCGGGGCGGTGGGGGAGGTCGTCCTCGGCTCGACGCGCAGCGGCCTGCTCGTCGGCGCGCCGCCGTCGTGGGGGACGCGCACGGGCTTCTACTCCGCGGACTTCCAGGATCACGACCGACTGCCTCCGGAGACGATCCGCAAGGCGAACCTCCAGCGCGCCGACCTGCGCGGCGCCCACGTATTGGAGTGCGACTTCTACCTCGTCGACCTGCGCGGCGCCGCATTCACGCACGAGCAGGGACAGCACTTCCGCAAGTGCGGTGCGATCCTCGACCGCCGTCCGGACTGAGGCGCGTGCTCTAAACAGGATGGGTGGACCGGGCTCCTTGACGATCGCGGGTTACGTTGCGGCCGTCAGAACCCAAACCGCGGCGCAGAGCCGCACAAGGAGCCGGTCCAATGACGAAGATAGCGAAGTACATCGGCCTGGACGTCCACA
>JACRIO010000194.1 GCA_016220035.1 Planctomycetota bacterium
AAGGGCCTCGAGTTCATCGGCAAGATCATCGACCGCACGGACACCGCGATCCTGCTCAAGACCGCCGCGGCGACGATCCCGATCCCGAAGACCGAGATCGCGCAGGCGAGCGACGTCGTGCAGGCGCCGGCGCGCGACATCTACACGGGCGAGGAGCTCTACGCGCAGGCGCTCGCGAAGCACGACCTCGCGAAGGCCGAGGGCCAGTTCCAGGTCGCGCAGGACTGCGAGAGCGTCTTCGACTTCACGCGCGCGATCCAGCACTACCAGAAGGCGGCGGAGCTCGACCCGAACTTCAGGAAGCAGGACCTCTCGAACGCGCTCGCGCGCGCGCAGGAGAAGGCCAAGGCGCAGGCCGAGCTCGAGTACTTGTCGGAGATCGACCAGCTCACGAAGCGCGGTCGCTTCGACGAGGCGCTCGCGCGCGCCGACGCGTTCAAGGAGAAGTTCCCGCAGAGCGCGCTCCTCCCCGAGGCGAAGAAGAAACACGACAAGGTGATCAAGGCGCGCACCGAGTTCCTCTCCAAGGAAACCGTGCGCGCGTGGAACTTCCACGCCGGCCGGCTCGCGCGCGACGCCGCCGCGAAGCCGCTCGAGGAGGTGATGGCGTACCTCGACGAGAAGTTGAAGCAGGACATCGCGACCGCGGTCGCGAAGGACCTCGTCAAGGTCTCGAGGGAAGCCACCGAGGACACCGCGCGCCAGCTCTGGAAGAACCGCAAGAAAATCCGCTACCAGACGGCGTCGTACGGCCTCGGCACGTGGCTCCTCGGCAAGGCGGTCGCCCTGCGCGGCCACGAGGAAGACGGCCACAAGGAGCAGAAGCCCGAGACCGAGCAGGACAAGGCGCGCGCGGACCTCGCGAGCAAGTTGAAGCGCTTCTTCGACGCGCAGAACGTCGCGCGCCAGGCGCTGTCCGCCGACGAGAAGAAGGAGGACCGCGAGGGCTTCTGGAGGGAGTTCCCGTACACGGCGCGCGCGAACTGGATCGTCGCGTACTACGTCGAGAACTCGGGCGACTACGAGGTGGCACCCATGCCCCTGATCCAGGCGTGCCAGACGTGCGGCGGCAAGGGCATCATCGAGTACGCGCTCGCCGGCGCGAATGTCTCGAAGAGCGCCGTCGGCAAGCAGACGACCGACCTCAAGAGAGAGTGCGACACCTGCCACGGCATCGGCGCCGTGCGGCGGATCCTGTACCGGTGATGTGCGCCGCTCGTCCCATGCCTTCGATCGCCGCCGTCGTGGAGGAGCGCGTGTGCGCGCTCCCGAAGGGATGCTCGATGTCGTTCCTCCTCGCCTTCCTCGCCGCGTGCGGCGCGGTCTCGAACCCGCGTCCCGTCGATCGACCCGCGGCGTGGACGCCGCCCGTCGCGGAGAAGAAGGACGCGAGTGCTGCGAGCACGGGCGGCGCGAGCGCGGCGAACACGCAGGGTGACGCGACGAAGCCGAGCGCGCCGGGCACGAGCACGCCCACGGCGCCCGCCTCGAACGCGAGCGCTCCGAGCCCGAGCGCCGCGCCGACCGCGAGCGTCAGCCCCGCCCCGACGACGAGCCCCGGCCCGCAGAAGCCTCCGACCGAGCCGTCGACCGCGCCCATGCGCGGCGCGACGAGCGGCGTTCCGATCGCCAACGTCGCGGGCAAGCCGATCGACGTGAACGAGCTCCTCGCGCAGTGGGTGCACCACAAGTCCGCGGAGGCGCTCGACGAGCTCGACCACCTCGTGCTCACGCGCCTCGTCGCCGCCGAAGCGGGGCGGCTCGGCGTCGAGCCGAACGCGGAGCTCGTGCAGAAGACCTATGTGGACGCGGTCGCGGAGACGGAGAAGGAGCTCCAGAAGCGCCGCCCGGGGATGCAGCTCGACGCGTGGGTCGACCAAGTGCTCGGGCTCGATCCGCTCGGCTACCGCGAGACGATGCGCGCCGACGCGCTGAACCAGGTGCTCGCCGAGCGCGTCACGCGCGCGTTCCTGCTCCAGAGCGAGCACGCGGTCGTGCGCGTGATCGTCGTGAAGACGGAGACCGACGTGAAGGCGGTGCAGGAAGCGCTCGCGAAGGGCGAGGCCTTCGAGGAGGTCGCGAAGCGCCTCTCCGCCGACTCCTCCGCGAAGGACGGCGGCCGCGTGCCGCCGGTCGTGCGCTCGGACACGGCGATGAGCAAGCTCGCGTTCGACACGCCGATCGGCCAGGTGAGCGAACCGCGCTACAACCAGGGCGCGTGGCTGCTCGCGAAGGTCGAAGCCCGCCCCACGCCGCTGGTCGGGAGCTGGAGCGCGATCCGCGAGGTCGTCGAGGCGAGCTTGAAGGAACGCGGCATCCAGGACCTCGAGTTCAGCCAGTGGCGCACCGCGATGCTGCGCCGCTACCAGGTCGACATCGCCCCGTTCCTGCGCCTCGCGGGCGAACCGGTGCGGTGATCGCCGCTCGCGCCTTGAAGTCGCGCCGGAATCGGGGAAACTCGGGTGCATCATGAGGAACTCGCGGGCGAAGCGTGGGCAGGGAGGCGATGCGGGCGGCGCCGGGGAGTCCCTCGAGGGGCAGGCGACCTCCGCGGAGTCCATCGGGTCCGGTGACGCGGTCGCGGTGGCCGAGGGAGAGGGCGCCGAGCGCGCGGACGGCGCGAGTGTGCGCGACGCCGTCGAAGAGAGCTCCGCGTCGACGGAGCCCGCGTCCTCGGTCGCGAGCGTCGACGAGACCCAACCCAACGCCGAGCTCCCGCCCGCGCCCGAGCTCGAACCCGCCGAGGCGCCGGGTCAGGGCGACCTGCTGACGGACGACGAGCTCCTCCAGTCCGTCTCCGCGCTGGTCTTCGCCTCACCCGAACCGCTCTCCGAAAAGCGGCTCGTGGCCTTGCTCGACAGCCCGCGCGCCGAGCGCGTCCGCGCCGCGATCGTCGTCGTGAAGGAACGGCTCGCAGAGAGCGGTCTCCCGCTCGAAATGCGCCTCCTCGCCGGCGGGTGGCAGATCCTCACGGCCCCCGCGGTGGGCGAGGTCGTCCAGCGCCTCTTCAAGGCGCGCAAGGCCGAGCGCGTGTCCGCCGCCGCGCTCGAGACCCTCGCGGTGATCGCGTACCGCCAGCCCGTCTCGAAGGCCGAGATCGAGGCCATCCGCGGCGTGCAAGCCGCTCCGATCCTGCGCACGCTGATCGATCGGGGCCTCGTGCGCGTCACCGGGCGCGCCGACGTGCCCGGGCACCCGCTCCAGTACGGGACGACGAAGAACTTCCTCGATCGCTTCGGGCTCGGCGCGCTCGACGAGCTCCCGCGCGACACCGAGCTCGCGAAGGACTGACCGATACGGAGTCAGGTGACTTTTTTCACGATACGGCAGCGGCGGACTACAGCACTGGCGCCGAATCGTGGAAAAAGTCACCTGACTCCGTATCGCTTGCGCCGCGGGAAGGCCCCCCCGTAGACTCCCACGCTTCCCGATCGCCCCCCGCACCGCCCCAGGCCACGCCGGCCGCGGCCGGATCCCAGCGCTCACGGCCTCCGCGCCGGCCGCGCACCACGGAACGAGAGATGTCCAAGGAAGAACTCAAAGACAAGGACCTGGAACTGGAGGTCCAACCGAAGGCCGAAGACGAGCTCATCCACGCGCCGAAGGGCACGAGCAAGGGCCGCTTCCTCCTCGGTTTCATCCTCGCGCTCTTGACGCTGGGCACGTTCTCGATTTCGGGCGAGATCATCGACCTCTTCTCGTGCGGCTCGACCGGGCGCGGCGCGTTCATGACCTGGAACCACCCGACGCTCGGAGTCCAGGAGGTGAAGGGGGTCGACTTCGTGCTGGTGCAGCGCAACTACGCGAAGGTGCTCGACATCCTGACCGGCAACAGCAGCCGCAAGGACAACGAGGACGACGTCGCCGAGCTGATCCTCTTCGACGCGCTCGCGCAGCAGGCGGGCATCGGCTTCACGGACAAGGAGCTCGGCGAGTTCCTCGCGCCGCGCGTCGGCAGCCAGGAGCTCTACCTCCAGCGCACCCGCCGCTACGGCATCTCGCCCAAGGACTTCGAAGCGATGCTGCGTCGCATCCTGCGCGTCGATCGCTACCGCCAGCTCATCGGGTCGAGCCTCGTCGCTCCCGATCCGGCCGAGGTCGAGAAGCTCTGGAAGGGCCGCCACCAGGAGTACGCCTTCGACTACGTCGAGCTGGCCACCGACCAGCTCGCGGAGGAAGCGCGCGCGCAGGCGCCCGCGGGCGAAGAGCTCAAGAAGTGGTTCGACGCGCTCTCCGAGGCGGAGAAGAACAAGTACAAGACGCAGGAGATGGCGCGCGCGCAGGTCGTCTACAAAAGCCTCGGCGCGGGGACGAAGGCCGAGGATCTGCTCGCGAAGTACCCGCCCGCCGCCGGCGACGCCGAGGCGGTGGCGAAGACGTACTACGACAGCTTCTACTACGCCCGCTTCCCGAACCCCGACTTCCGACCCGACCCGAAGAACTTCGATCCGTCGCAGTTCTACCTGCCCTTCGAGCAGGTCAAGGAGCAGTGCCTGGTCGAAGCGCCGATCTACAACGCGGTCGAGGCATGGATCACCGACATGGTCGCGCGCGAGCAGAAGGGCGAGGTGGTCGACTTCCTCGGCGAGGGCCAGGCCTACCGCTTCGGCTTCCGCAACACGCCGGATCCGACCTCGCGGGCCGACTTCTCGAACGAAGCGCTCGAGGGCTACGGCCGCTACGTCGCCGACGTGATCTTCGACCCGCAGCTGAAGACGGGCTCGATCAACGCGCACGCCGTGATCACGAAGAACGCGATCGTGGTCGTGAAACTGATCGAGCGTCAGGACACGCGCATGCCCGAGTTCCCCGAAATCGAGGCGCGCGTGAAGGAGGATTGGGTCAAGAAGAAGCAGGGGGAACTCGCCGTGGCGCGCCTCGAGGCGCTGCGCGACAAGCTCGGCACCCGTCCGGCCGACACGGACCCCGCCGCTTCGCTGTGGACGCCCGAGGCGGACGCCGAGGCCTTCGCGAAGGCCGTCCGCGAGGGCGGGCTCGAGATCCAGCGTCGCGACTGGCAAGAACGTACCGTGCCGACCAAGGCTGGCGAAACGCCGACGCCGGCGCAGACCTTCTTCCAGCAGGCGGCGCCGCTCTACACGAAGAAGGAGAACTCGGTGGTCAAGGCCGAGGCCGCGCGCGACGGATCGAAGGCCTTCCTCGTGCGCGTGGCGGGCGTGCGCGACGCCGACCTCGGCAAGATGACGCCGCTCGACTTCCAGTCGATGAGCCAACAGGCGACGCTGACGGCCATCACGGAGTTCCACACGCGCCTCAGGTCGCGCGAGTTCCTCGAGAAGAACTTCGGGCTGCACCTGAGGAGCTGGGACAAGAAGCCGGAAGAACCCGCGGCGCCTTGACGGGCGGAGGCGGGGACGGAATCCCGGGCGTGTCGGACGAAGCTCCGGCGCGCCCGGAGCGTTTCGATGCGCCTCACGCGCGCGAGGACTCGTCCTGGACCACCGGCTCGTCCGCACGGGACGCTCCGCGCTCGGGGAGCGGCGCATCGCTCGGTCGCGGCGCGGAGCTCACGGCTTCCGTCGCCGACGGCAGCGGCGCGGCCGGCTCGCTCGCGAGCGCGCGCACGCGCAACTGCGCGCGGCGCTTCACGCGCTTCGTGCGCGCGGGGATCGGGCGGCGCGCGAGCGCCACGATCGAGTGACCGAACGGCAGGTCGAAGCGGCCCGAGAGCGAGAGCTCCGACGTGAACGCGCGGTAGAGCAGCGCCGCGAGCCACGGCGGCGTCGGAACGGACAGGTTCGTGTGCCGCGACGACGTCGGGACGACGCGCAGGCGCTGGAGGAGCTCGAACGCGAGCACCGTGGGCGCGATCAGCGGGAAGAGCACGACGTTCGCGTGCGTGGTGCGCTCGACGGTGAAGTCCGCCGCCTCCAGGGCGCGGCGGATGCGCGCGCGGGTGTAGCGGCGCACGTCGCCTTCCTGATGCGCGTGCAGCCAGTCGTACGCGGGCACGGAGAGCATCGCGAGACCGCCGGGGCGGAGCACGCGCCGCACTTCGGCGAGCGCCTGCTCCTCGTCCTCGACCCGTTCGAGCACGTCGAAGGCCGTCACGAGGTCGAACGCGCGGTCGGCGAACGGCAGCGCGAGGGCCTTCCCGGCGACGCGCGCTCCACCGGCACGGGCCCGTGCGCGCTCCGCGCCGTCGAGATCGAGTCCGACGACGTCGCGCGCGAACGGCGCGAGGCCCATCGTGTCGCCGCCCCCGAGGTCGAGCGCGCGCCCGACCGGGACGCCGCCGATCGCGGCGCGCAGGTGCGACAGGTACACCTTGCGGCGGCCGCGGTACCACCAGTGCTCGCCCTCGATCGCGGAGTAGCGGTGCCGTTCGGGGGAGCTCATCCGGCGCGCCTCGTCACGGCAGCGGCGAGAATCGCGGGCCGCGGCGCGCGATCGATCAACACGCGCGCCGCATCACGGCCCGCGCGCATCGACGCGCCGAGGCCGTCGTGCCGGAAGAGCCCGTCTCGCCCGGTGGTGATCAGGTTGGGCGCGCGCTCGATCGCCGCCCGCAGCACGCCGACGCGTTCGGCCCAGCCCAGCTCGTGCACGGGGAGCGCGAAACGCGCACGCGCGACGGCCAGCGGGCGCGCGCGGCCGCGTTCGACGAGGCCCGCGAGCGCGAGATCCTCGATCGCGAGACGCGCAGCGGCGCCGTCCTGAAGGCGCCACGTCGCGTCGCCGAAGCGGCACGCGATTTCGCAGCAGAGCGCGCTCCGGTCGCGCGGCGCGTCGGCGCTCGCGAAGGCGCCCGCCTCGCTGACGCGGTGGACGCGGAAGCGGTGCTCCGGCAGGTAGGTCCAGTGGTCCGGCGTGACGCGCGGCTCGCCGACCTCGAGGTGGACGTAGAGCATCGCGACGTGCTGGAGCGCGTTCGCGGCCGAGAGCGCCCGATCGTCGACGGCGGGCGCGAGCGCACGCGCGAGCTCGGCGATGGGCAGCGTGCCGACGACCGCGTCGCACGCAAGCGAGCGCTCGACGCCCTCGCGCTCCCAGACGACGCGCCGCGCGCGGCCGCGGCGGTGCTCGACGCGCACGAGCGAGGCGCAGAGCCGGATCTCGCCGCCGCGCGCTTCGATCGCCGCCGCGTAGGCGCGCGCGATCGCGCCGATGCCGCCGCGCGCCGGATAGTGGAAGACGTGCGGAGGCTCCGTCCGCGCTCGCTCCTTCGCCCATCCCGCGTCGAGACGTTCGGCGGGGATTCCGTACACCTTCTCGGCGAGCGCGCCGTCGAGGAGCTCGTGCAGCTCGCGGCCGCGGCGGGCCGTGCTCCACGACGCGAAATCGGCGGGCGCGCGTGCGCGGATCGCGTCGCGCGCGCGCTCCTTCGTCCAGTCCCACGCGGCGCGCGCGACGGTGGCGGCGGGGAGGTGGCGCGCGAGCTCGTTCGCGCGCGGCGGGTGCACGAACGCGGCGCCGCGGAGGCGGACGCCGGCACGGCGTTCGTGCGGGACGAGCTCGCTCTGGAGGAGGCCGCGCACTTCCGCGAGCTGCTCGGCGTCCACGGGCTCGAAGCGGCGCGGGCCGAGGTCGAGCCAGAGGCCGCAACGGTGACGGCTCTGTGCGAGGCCGCCGACGGTGGCGTCTTGCTCCAGGACGGTGACGACGTGGCCGGCGCGTACGAGCTCCCACGCAGCGGCGAGGCCGGCGGGTCCGGCACCGAGGACGACGATGTGCATCGAGGCGGCTCCGAGAGGTCCGGAACCGGATCGACGCGTGCGCGGTCAGTCTGGAGGAGAAGGCGGGGAGTTGTGGGTGGGGGGGTCGGCCTGGCGGGGGCACGATGACTCGCGCGCGGAATACGGAGCCAGGCACTTTTTCCACCGGTTCGCCGTGGGGCAACGGCGGACAGAGGGCCGAGGCGCGAACCGGTGAAAAAAGAGCCAGGCTCCTACGCCGTCACGAAGTGGACGCGGAAGATCGTTCCGCCGCCGGGGCGTGAGTGGACCTCGATGCGGCCGCGCATCGCTTGCGCCTGGAGCGCGACGAGGTGCAGGCCGAGGCCGGTGCCCTTCGCGACGCGCGTCGTCTCGTTGCCGACGCGGTAGAAGGCGTCGAAGATGCGTTCGCGCTCTGCCTCGGGGATGCCGGGGCCGCGGTCGAGGACCTCGAGCAGCACGTCCTCCTCCGATCGGCGCGTGACGACGCGGATCGGCTCGCCGCCCTCGGCGACGGGCGCGTACTTGCGCGCGTTCTCGACCAGGTTGCCGACGATCGAGCGCACGCCCTCCGGGTAGAGGAGCACCGGGGGGAGCTCGCGCTCGAGCTCGAACACGACGTCGCGCGCCGGATCCTCGTCGGGCCCGATCAACGTGGGCCGCAGGCCTTCGACGACGCGGTTCAGGTCGTCCGCCTCGACCGGCGTCTCGTTCGAGGTGAGCCGGCCCTTCTCGAGCACGCGCTCGACCAACGTCTCGAGGCGCTTCGTCTCGCGCACGATGCGGCCGTAGTACTCGCGCTGCTTCGCGGGGTCGGCGACCCAGCCCTCCGCGAGCATCTCGCCGTACAGACGGATCGCCGAGAGCGGCGTGCGCAACTCGTGCGTCACCGCGGAGACGAAGTTGTCGGTGCGGCGCGCCGCCTCGAGGTCGCGCGTGACGCTGCGCAGGAGCAGCACGAGCCCGGTCGCGAGCGAGATGACGAGCATGGCCGCGACGCCCGCGAGGTGCAGCATCTGCGAACGGAAGCGGTCGCGCAGGAGCCCCGTGTCGACGGCGACGCGGAACGCGCCGAAGCCCTGGTCGCGGTCCTCGGCGACGAGGCCGAGCGCCCGCACCGGGCGCACCGTGTCGCTCACGATCTCGCCCACGACGGCCGGTTCGCCGGGATTCCCCGCGAAGAGCTCCTGCGTGGGATCGAGCAGGCGCGTCGAGAGCTGGAGCGGGAGGTCGCGCACGAGCCACGTGGGGTCGATGAAGAAGCCCTGCATGAACTCGGGCCCCCTGCGCGCGGCCTGGAAGCACGCGGGCATGTCGTCGAGCTCCACGACCGACTCGAAGTTGACGATGCGCGTCGCGACGATGCGCGTCACGCCGCGCGAGTCGTGGAAAAGGCGCACCTCGAAGTCGTAGACCTCCGCCGTCACCTCGCGCCGTTCGAGGACGCGCAGCGCGGGCGCCTCGTCGCTGAGGCACTTCAGGTCCTCCTCGCTGCTCAAGTTGATCGCCGCGACCGGCACGGGGTAGGTCGCCGTGCGGCGGTTGGGCACGCGGCGCAGGCGCGACGACATCAGCTCGTCGATCTTGAGCGCGGCGAAGTCGCGCGTGGCGCCGAGCAGGTCCTCGTGCATGGCCTCCGCGGCCTCCTCGTCGGTCTCGAAGCCGACCTGGATCTCGGGGTCGCGGCTCCGCTCGTGCGTGTTCGTCTGAAACCAGCCGAGGATGCCGAGCGGCCGCGGCTCCGACGAGAGCGGCGACGTGTAGAAGCCGATCGAACCGAGCAAGGGAGCCGGCGGGAAGTAGCGGCGGCGGTATTCGAACGGCACGCGGCGGCTCTCGGACTCGAGCAGCGCGTTCACTTCGTCCAAGAGCGCCACCGAAAGCCGCCGCGCGGCGTCGGCGACACCGCGCGGCACGGCTTCGAGCTGGGTCGTGTGGTCGAGGGCGAGCTGGCGCCAGTGCAGTCCGCCCAGGACGAGCGTGGGCAGGACGAGCAGCACGCCGTAGAGGACGAGTGCCGTTCGGCGCGTGCCTAGCTGAACCACCGATAGCCCTTGCCGCGCACCGTCTGGATCAGCGTCGGTTCGGCGGAGTTGGGCTCGACCTTGCGGCGCAGGCCGACGATGTGGATGTCGACGGTACGCGTCTCGACGTTCGCGCTCTTGTAGTGCCAGACGTCGAGCAGGAGGTCGTCGCGCGTGACGACGCGGTGGCGGTTCTTGATGAGGTACTCGAGGATGTCGCCCTCGCGCGGAGTCAGCGCGATGAGCTGCCCGTCGCGGTGCACCTCGAGGCGCGCGAGGTCGACCGAGATCCCGCCGGGGAGCTCGAGCCGCGGCGGGGGCGCGGTGTCGAGCTCCTTGCGCCGGAACTGCGCCTCGACGCGCGCGACGAGCTCGCGCGGGCTGAACGGCTTCTTGATGTAGTCGTCGGCGCCGAGCTCGAAACCCTGGATCAGGTCGTTCTCGCTCGCGAGCGCGGTCAGGATCACGACGCGGATGTCGACGCGCTCCTTGCGCAGCGTCCCGAGCACCTCGAGCCCGCCCATGCCCGGCAGCATCAGGTCGAGCACCATGAGGTCGGGCCGCGCCTTGCGCACCGCGTCGAGCGCGGCCGGGCCGTCGTGGACGACTGCGACCTCGAAGCCGGCGTGCTGGAGCGCGTCGCGGACGCCGAAGGCGATCGACTCCTCGTCCTCGACGACGAGCACGCGGTGGGTCTGGGTCTGGGGACGGGTGGGGGCGGGTTGGGTGGTCATGAGCTCTGCCATGGGAGGATATCCGGGGAAGTGTCGAGGGGCATCTGCCGCGCCGCTCGACGGGTGTGGAGGTATCCGCTTACGCCCGCCGAGTCCTCCGGAAACAAGGCGCCGTTCGTAAAAGGAAACCCCGCGGGTCCGAGCGAGCGTGCGCTCGGCGAAGCGACGCGGCCCTGCGCGCGCGACGGACCCTCCTTTCCAGCCGTGCGGCGGGAGTCGTCGTCACCAGGCACTCCTCCTGGCTCCTCCTCCACTCGCGGAGTACACCTCGCGGCCGTGCACGCGCTCCTCGCCTCCGCGCCGGCCTCGGCGAGCGTCCTCGGTTTCGAGAGCACGGAGGCGCTCCTCCCCGCGCTCGTGCGCGTCCTCGCCGCCGGCCTCGGCGCCGGTTTCCTCGCGCGCGTGCTCGGCCGTTCGCCCCGGGGCGCCGCCTTCGCCGCGCTCGCGACCGCCGCGGGTGCGCTCTTCCTGCGCGCGGACGAGCACGGCGCGCTCCAGGGCCTCGCGGCGTTCCCATGGATGCTGCTCGGGCTCGAGCTCGGCCGGCGCGCGGAGGAACGCGTCGCGCGCGTGCTCTGGGTCGCCGTCGTCGCCGCGGCCTTCGTGTTCGGTGCGCACGCGCCGGAGGAGGGGACGCGCGTGTTCCTCGCGCTCGCGGGCCTCGCGTGGTGCGCGCGCGGCGTGCAGAGCGGCGCGGCGGAGCGCGCGAATGGTCTCGACGGCTTCGTCGCCGTGCTGTGCGGGTTCCTAGCGAGCTGCGTCCTCGAGGGCGCGCCGTCGATGGAACGCGCGGAGGCGAACGCGCGCGCGGTGGAGCGCGTGATCCAGGGCCGCGCCGATCCGCTCCTGCTCGCGATCGTCGTCGTCGCCGCCCTCGTCGCGCACCGCTGGCGCGCGCTCGCGCGCACGGACGAGAAAACGCGCGGCTCGATGCTGCTTGGAGCGGCCGGCGTCGTGCTCGCGTTCGGCGCGTGGCTCTGGATCGCGGACGCGCGCGGCGCGAGCGGCGCATGGCGCGGCCTGTTCACGGGCGCGGGCGCCTTGGCGCTGCCGGTGATCGGGCTCGCGCTCGCCGTGCTCTTCGATCCCAAGGCCGCCGCGGGCGCACCGCGCGCGCTCGTCCCGCTCGCGGCCGTCGCCGGACTG
>JACRIO010000022.1 GCA_016220035.1 Planctomycetota bacterium
CGGTCGCGAGCAGGGCGAGGAGGGCTCCGTGCATGAGGGCGAGACACCCCGAAGTCGAACGTCGTCGGGAATTCACCGGCCACCTCCGTGGGGATCGTGCGCGGCGTGGTCCTCGACGTGGTCGAGGCCGTCGCCCTCCTCGTGGAGTGTCTGCGGCTTGCGCGTCGCCTCGAACTTGCTCGTGTTCTCGCCGCCCGACCACTTCCAGGACGTCGAGCCCTTCCACGTCGAGCCCTCGAGCTCGCCGTCGAGCGCGACCTCGGCCTCGAAGTTCGCGACCTTCACGCGGCCCGTGAGGCGCAGCATCTTGCCCGCGACTCGGCCCGTGACGTCGCCGTGGAGGTCGGAGTCGTCGAACGGGCTCTTGAAGCGCAGCACGCCTTCGAGCTTCCCGTCGCGCGCCATCGTGAGCTCCGCGGACGCGGGCTTCACGTCGGGGCTCTCGAACACGAGCGACCACGACCCGGTCGCGTCGACGCCTTCGTCGGGCTTGCCCTTGAGCTCGTTCGAGTCGAGCTCGAATTCGTAGGGCACGCCTTCGACGAAGAGCCACGCGAGGTGCGCTTCCTTGTCCGTGAGCGGATGCTTGCTCCACAGGGCGAAGCTCGCGTCGAAGCCCGCCTCGATGCGACCGAGGTGCCGCCCGACGCCGCAGAGCTCGGCGACGCCCGTCGTGAGCGCGCGCTCGGCGACGTCGCGCGGCAACCCCTTCTCGACGAGCGTCCGTGCGCGGTCGAGCAGGTCCTTCGGCGCGTCCTTGCCAGAGCCGAAGACGAAGGGCACGCCCTTCTCGGAGAGGCGCAGCGCGCAGTCGCGCTTCTCGACCCACACCCGCCGCTTCTCCTCCTTCACGCGCATCGGCTCGTCGTAGAGCCAGCGCTTCTTCTCCTCGTCCGCGGCGGCGTCCTTCTTCGCGGCTTCGGTCGCGGCCGGTTTCGCTTCGCTCGCGGGCTTGTCGCCCTGCGGCGAAACGGTCTTCGGCTCGTCCACCGCCGCGGGGGTTTCCGCCGCGCCCGTCTTGGCTGCGTCCGCCGCTTTCGGTTCCTCCGCCTTCGCGCCGGGCTTCGCGCCCTCCTTTTTGTCCGCCGCGTGCGGGTCCTCGACCTCCTCGCCCCATTGCAGAGTGAGGATCACCGGGACCTTCCGTTGCGCGAGCAGCTCGGCGCGCCGCCACGCCTCGCGCCCGCCGCTGATCGCAATCGCGAGACCGAACTCGTCGGCGAGCGACACCCAGCGCTCGATGTCCGCGGCGCTCTCCGCTTCGCAAACCAGCACGCTCTGCCTCTCGAGCAACGCCTTGGCGGCCGCGAGATCGGGGTCGTACGGGGCGCGCCGTCCGGGCTCGTTCGCCTTCTCGCGCGCCGCGAGCTCCGCGACCCAGCGCGCATCGAGGAAGAACTGCCTAAGTTGCGCGATCGAGCCCATGAGCGTTCCGGGATAGCCGGTTCCCGTGCACTCGAAGCCTCCATGCGCGAAGACGACGGGTGCGCGTACGCGGTCGCGCGCGGCGGCCTCGCGCGTCGTGATCAGCGTGCTCGATCCGGAGAGCAGCTCTCCGTGCGGCGCCGCGAGCCATGCTCCGAAGCCGGCCGACCGATAGCGCTTGTCCGCCTCCGCGTCCGGCTTCAGAGCGTCCGCGGCATGGAACGCGGCGAGGATCCCCTTGCGGTTCGCGTCCCGCATGTCGACGAGCACGTCGCTGTTCGTGCGCGGGGCCATGTCCTTCGCGGCATCGGGCTTCGGCATCTCGAACCCGGCGAACGAGTAGGCGTCGAGGAACGCGGGCAGCGCGAGCGCGCCGTTCGCGTCGACGATGCGCGCGCCGAGCGGCGTCGGAGCGTCGGCTTCGAGCACGGCTTCGATCCGGCCCGAGCGCAGGATCAGCGTCGACTTCGGCGCATCGGCGGCGTCGGACAGCCGAACGTTGCGCACGACGTGGATCTCCGCCTTGGGCGGCGCCTGGAAGGAGACGGCGGTTGACGCGGTCAGCGTGATGACCACGACCAGCAGCGGAGGGCGAAAGCTCATGCCCGTAGGATGGCGCGCCTCCTGTCGGCGCACCAGGGACTCACCGAGCTCTCACGAGCGGGCGGCGCACGAGCCCTTCACAACCCGCGCATCCACTCCGGCGTGAACCGCGCCCGCCCCGGTTGCGCGAGCACCTGATCGAGCGCCGCGACCAACCGCCCCTTGTCCTTGGGCAGGCTCCCAGCGAGCGCGAGGTAGTTGCTCGCGTGGTTCGATCGGAAGACCGAGCCTTCGAGCTCGAGCCCGGCGACGAACTCGCGCAGCTCCCGCGCGAGCTCCAAGGGATCGAGTTCCTCCACGGCGCCGCGCTGCGCCGCCTCGAAGAGCGGCGTCCCCTCGACCGGCGTCATCACCAAGGTGCTCACGAAGCGCGGCTGGATCGCGTTGACGACGCGCGCCGATTCACGCGCATGATCGATCGAGAGCGCGCGCCCGCCCGCGCCGAGCAGGATCATCGTCGAGAGCTTCACGCCGGCCTCCGCGGCCTTGCTCGCGACACGGATCATCTCCGCGGCGTCGACGCCCTTCTCGAGCCGTCCGAGCACCCCGTCGTGCCCGCTCTCGATGCCGAGGTAGTAGAGGACGAGACCCTGCTCGCGCAACGCGCGCATCTCCTCGACGCTGCGGACTTGCAGCGCCTGCGGCGAGGCATAGCAGCTGACGCGCTGCAGATCGGGGAAGGCGGCGCGCAACCGCGCGAGCAACGCGCCGAGGTACGCGGGCTTCGCGACGAGCGCGTCGCCGTCCGCGAGGAATACCTTGCGCACGCCCACGGCGTGCTCGGCGGCCCATGCGATCTCCGCTTCGAGCTCTTCGAGCTTGCGCACGCGGAAGCGCTTCTCGCTGTACATCGCGCAGAACGTGCAGCGGTTGTAGCTGCACCCGATCGTCGCTTGTAGGATCAAGCTGTCGGCTTCGGACGGAGGACGGTAGAGCGTGCCTTCGTAGCGGATCACGCGGCCGATTCTACGGACCCCGTCGAGCCCTCGCAGCGTGCGTGAACCGATCCCGATCCTGTACGAGGACGACGCGCTCCTCGTCGCCCTCAAACCGCCCGGGCTGCTCAGCGTGCGCGGTCCCGCGGGCAGCGAGCGAGCGCTCCCGGACGTGCTCGCGGAACAGGGACTCCGCGTGATCCCCGTGCATCGGTTGGATCGCGACGTGAGCGGAGCCGTGCTCTTCGCCCGTGACGACGAGACGCGCGGGCTCCTCGAGGCGCTCTTCCGCGAGCGCGCACTGAAGAAGACGTACTGGGCGCTCGCGCAGGGCCGTGTGAAGCCTGAGACGGGCGCGTGGACGTTTCCGATCCTCGAGGAAGGCTCGATGGCGCGCGTCTCGGCGCTGGGCCGGCGTTCGTCGACTCGGTACCGGACGTTGAGCTCTTTCCCGGCCGCGACGGAGCTCGAGATCGACCTCGTCACCGGGCGTTACAACCAGATCCGCCTGCACGCGGCGCACGCAGGCTTCCCGCTCGTGGGTGAGCGCAAGTACGCTCGGGGGAAGGATGCCGTCGTCCGTTTCAAGAGCCGCCGTGTCGCGCTCCATGCTTGGAGGCTCGCCTTCGAGCACCCGCGCACTCGGCGCGACCTCGAAATCGAAGCCCCGCTTCCCCGCGACCTCGTCGAGCTGCGCGGGGCCGTGAGCTCGCCCCCGCGCCGCTAGGAGCCGCCGCGCCGACGCGCATAGGATGCACGCTCCCGTGTCCGTCGATTCGGCGGGCGCCCTCTCCGACGACCCCGCGCCCCCGGCCCGCGTGCTAGGATCTTCGCCCGTTTTCCGTCCGCAATCGCCGCGCGAAGGATCTCCATGGTCACGAACGAAGACGTCTACAAGGAACTGCGCCAGGTCTACGACCCCGAGATCCCGGTCAACATCGTCGACCTCGGTCTCGTCTACGAGGTGCAGCTCGAAACGACCGGCGTGTGCAACGTCACCATGACGCTGACCTCGCAGGCCTGCCCGGAGGCGCGCACGATCCCCGAGGTGATGAAACGGCGCATCAACGCGCTCCCCGGCATCACCGGCACGCAGATCAACATCGTCTGGGATCCGCCCTGGACGCCGCACCGGATCTCGCCTGAAGGGAAGGCACAGCTCGGCTGGCCCGACGAGAACGAAGACGACGAGTGATCGCGCGGCGACGAGTTCGCGCGTGAACGTGGCCGGAAGTACCGAGTGAGGATCGCGCGCGCGGTCCTCGTTCACTTTTTCGCGCACCTCGCGCGCGTCTCGACCAGCGTCAGTCCGTCGGATCCTGCGCGTCCCCGCCGAGGTCGATGCTGTCGGAATGCAGGCAACCGTCGTCGTGAAGGTGCAGCCCCGGCTCTCCGCACGCCGTCGCGTGCGTGTGACCCTCGTGCGCACGGCTCGGGAGCGCAACTCGCGCGAAAACGGCTTCGCGGGATGCAGGATCCCCGCTCTCGATCGCTGCAGGCGCGCTCGGCGCGGCATCGTCGCGCGGGAAGTGTCGGGAAAACTCCGCCGTCTCCTTCAACACGAGCCGGAGCGCGATCCAAGTCGCGAGCAGCCCACCGCCGACCACTCCCACGAGCAAGGCGAGGTCGCCACCGGCGAGCGCGAGCGTGGACGGGCCGCCTGGCCCCGTCGGCGCGAGATCAGCGAGCGCGAGCGCGGCGGCGTAGAGTTGCTCGTCCGCCACGGCCCGAACTCACTGCACGACCTTCATCGGACCGGTATCCGGCGGCGGCGCATTGGGGTTTTTCTTGAGCTCCTGCTTCCAACTCGCCATGCGCGCCTTCGCCTGCGCCTTTTCCGCCTCGGGCACGAGTCCCTTGCGCTGGAAGAAGATGGACTGGCTCGTGTAGGCGAACGGATCCTCGGGGTCGAGTTGGATGACGCGCTCGATCATCGCGAGCGCGCCATCGTGATCACCGGACTTGCTCAAGGCGGTCGCGAGAGCGTGCAGTGCATCCAGCCAACCGGGCTTCGCTTCGAGCGCGGCACGGAAGGCCGTGATCGCCTCCTCGTGCTTCCCCTGACCGAAGCAGGCGAGGCCGCGCTTGTAGTGCTCGACGTGGGCCGTCATGCGGCTCCCTCGCGTTCCATCACATCACCGGCTCGATGCCCAGCGTGGCGAACTTCTTGTCCTCGAAGTTCTTGCGGAACATGTCGCGCAGCTTCGCCGCCTGGGCATCGTATGCGGACTTGTCCGTCCACGTGTTACGCGGGTTCAGGACCCTGGGATCCACGCCGGGGCAGGTCGTGGGCACGCGCATGTTGAAGACCGGGTGGGTCTCGTATTGCACCTTGCCCTCGTCGAGCTCGCCGCGCAGCGCCGCGTCGAGCAGCGCGCGCGTGTCCTTGATCGAGATGCGCTTGCCGACGCCGTACGGACCGCCGCTCCAGCCCGTGTTCAGGAGGATGCAGCGAGCGTGAAACTTCTCCATCTTCTCGCGGAGCAGCTTCGCGTACACGACCGGCTTGTGAGCCATGAACGGCGCGCCGAAGCAGGCGCTGAACGCCGCCTTGGGTTCCGTGACGCCGACCTCCGTGCCCGCGAGCTTCGCGGTGAAGCCCGAGACGAAGTGGTACATGACCTGCTTGCCGTCGAGCACGGCGATCGGGGGCAGCACGCCGAACGCATCGGCCGTGAGCAGCACGATGGTCTGCGGGTGCGGGCCCTGCGCGTTGGGCATCACGTTCGGATTCGCTACCAGCGGGTAGCTGAAGCGCGTGTTTTCCGTGATGCTCTTGTCGGTGAGTTCGAACTCGTGCGGCGTGACGTCGGCGAGTTTCTTCCCCTTCGGCGCGGGCACGTTCTCGATGATCGTGCCGGGCTTCTCCAGCGCGGCCCAGATCACGGGCTCCGCATCCTTGTTGAGGTCGATGAGCTTGGCGTAGCAGCCGTCCTCGAGGTTGCAGAGGCCGTTGTCGCTCCAGATCGTCTCGTCGTCGCCGATGAGGCGGCGCGCGGGATCGGCCGACAGCGTCGTCTTGCCGGTCCCTGAGAGACCGAACAGGATCGCCGCGTCGCCCCGCGCGCCGACGTTCGCCGAGCAGTGCATCGAAAGGCGCCCACTGAGCGGCAGGAGGAAGTTGCCGACCGTGAAGATCGTCTTCTTCACGACTCCGCAGTAGTCCGCGCGCCCCGCGACGAGGCAGATGCGGTTCTTGACGTCGATGACGATCGCAGCCTCCGCGCGGCAGCCGTCGCGATCCGGCTGGCAGACGAAGGACGGCGCGTTGATCATCGTCCAGCGCCGCGCGTCGACGTCCTTCACTCCCTTCAGATCCTTGGGGAACATGTTGTGCGCGAACATCGCGTGCGTCGCGTACTCGCCCACGAACCGGTAGGGAATCGCGAAGCTCGGGTCCGCGCCGACGAAGACGTCCTTGACGTACAGCGTCGCCTTCTTGGCGTTCAGGTGCTCGACGACGCGCTTCAACAGGCCCTGGTACTTGACCGGGTCGTACTTCTGCATGTCGTCCTTCCACCAGAACTGGTCGACGATCTCGGGCCACGCGACCGCGTAGGTGTCCTTGACGCGCCGCCCCGTGCAGTCGGGGTCGGTGTAGTACATGAGCGGCCCCTTGACGCCGAGCTTCGTCGCGAACGCCTTCTGTTCGTTGCTCGAGCCGTCCTTGCGCACGCGACCGCGGTCGTTCGCGATGGCCTCGTGGAAGAGCTCGTCCTTGGAAAGGCCGTACTTGTAGGTGACCGTCTCGAGGCCGAGCAGTTCTTTGAGTTCGTTCTGGAAAGCCATGGTCGTTCTCGGTGTTGCGGGGGGCCGTCCGGGCAGGGCACGGTGTCGCGCCGCACGGAGGCAAACGAGCCCGAAAGGCTAGCCTTCCTCGCGAAAAACGGCAATGCGCGGGTGGCCCTCGCCCGCGTGGACCGCGGCCCCGGTGCGCGTCACATCGCGACCGGGCTCACCGCGCGATCCCGATACCACGCGACCGTGCGTTCGAGTCCGTATTCCCATGTGGCCTTCGGTTCGTACCCGAGTAGCGCGCGCGCACGATCGAGGGAGGCGAGGCTGTCGCGTACGTCCCCCGCGCGCGCCGGCCTGTGGACGGGCTCGAGGTTTCGACCGAGCAACTGCGCCATGCGCCGATGGAGCGCGTTGATCGAGACGCGCGCACCTCCGCCGATGTTGATCACGGCGCCGGGTTCGATGTCCCGTTCCATCGCTCGGAGGTTGGCGTCGACGACGTTCTCGATGAACGTGAAGTCGCGCGTCTGCTCTCCGTCGCCGAAGATCATCGCGCGCTGCCCAGTGAGCAGTGCTTTCGCGAAGAGCGCGATCACGCCCGTATAGGGACTGTCGTCGGCTTGGCGCGGACCGAAGATGTTGAAGTAGCGGAGCGCGACGGTCTTCAGCCCGAAGGCGTGAGCATAGACGCGAAGGAGATGTTCGCCCGCGACCTTTCCCGAGGCGTAGGGAGAAAGCGGCTGCGGGAGCATCGACTCCTCCTTGGGGAGCGTGGCGCTGTCGCCGTACGCGGCGGAGGACGCGGCGAAGACCACCCTCGTGACGCCTTGGAGCCGTGCAGCCTCGAGGACGTTCAACGTCCCGGTGACGTTGATCGCGTAGCTCGTGCGCGGGTCCTCGACGCTGCGCGGGACGGACACCTGCGCAGCCTCGTGGAAGACGCCCTCCACACCCGAGCATGCGCCGAGGCAGAGGTCGGCGTCGGTGATGCTCCCTTGAAAGAACTCGACAGCCGTGCCTTCACCCGGGCGACCGAGCAGGGCCGCGGGGAGGTTCTCGAGCTTCCCGGAGGAAAGATCGTCGAGGACGCGCACGCGATGACCGCGCTCGAGAAGAGCATCCACGAGGTGTGACCCGATGAATCCGGCGCCGCCCGTCACGAGGTAGGTACCCATGCGGTGCACTCTACCGCCCTCGACTCGCGAGGGCCGCCGCGCGGTACCCCGGAAAACACCGAACCCGCCGTGTGCGTCGGCGGGTTCGGCGGCATCGAGAAGAGTTCTTGGATCCCCAGCGCAGCGTGGCGGCTGCGCGATCTCCAGCCGCTCGGCTCACGGGACCGAACGCCGACGTTCGCGCCTGTTTCGAGCGCTCACCGCGCCGTTCGACGTTCTGAAAACACCGAACCCGCCGTGTGCAGCGGCGGGTTCGGCGGCATCGAGAAGAGTTCTTGAATCCCCAGTGCAGCGTTTCGGACTGCGGGCAGGTCAGCCAGGCCCCGTTGTCGACCGAACGCCGCATATCACGCTGACTCTGCGGCCTCGCCGCGGAGCGCTCCCTGGAGGCGGCCACGAGCCCAGGAAAGCCGTCAGCCCGCCGAGTACGACCCGGCGGGCTGACGGTTTCGAGAAGAGTTTGTCCCCAGCGCAGTTCAATGACTGCGGACCCGAGAGCCGGCCCCAAGGGAGCTCCGGTCTAGGATTCTGGGGAATCCTGCGGCGTCGCGCCCAGGCAGGGGGGATAGGAAACTGCCCCCGAGCTGCTGGCACGGGTTCGTGTCGGTTCGTTGCAACCAGTCCGGAGCCCACCCACTTCGTGGCCTCCGCGCGGCGCGGGACATGACCCGCTCCGATTCGCGTGGCTGCGCGAGGCGTCCCCCGTCCCGGCTGGCGCCGGCCCGATCACCCGAAGACGCCGGTCTTCTGAGTCTTCCGGATGTCGCGCTTGTCGGCCCAGATGATCTCGCCGGTCTCGATGTTCACAGCGTTGAGCACGAACTGGTAGTAGGTGTCCTCGGTCTTCACTCCGCCCGACTCGATCGAACGCCCCTTCTCCTTCTCGATCGAGGAGAGCGTGCCGTAGAGCACGACGTCGGCGCCGAGCTGCTTGCCGGTCTTCTTGGCTTGCTCGGGGTTCACGCGGCCGGCTTCGTTCTGGAAGCGGAGCTGGTCGCTGATCTCGTTCTGCCCTTTCATGTCTGCCACGAAGCGGAAGCGACCGCTCCGGATCATCTCCGTGCGGATCGAATCGGTCACGGCTTCGAGGTTGATGTGCTCGCTCGACTCGTTGCGCACACCGCCCATGTAGATGACGACGCGCTTGTCGTCGCCCTTGCCGGCGGTGTTCAGATACGCGAGCTGCGGCGCCTCGAGCAGCGACTTCACCATCGCTTCGGACACCGTTTGCAGGTCGGTCGACCCCCAGTCGATGTTCACCGTCTCGACGCTCTTGGGGTCGCCGTAACGCATCGAACTGCAGGCCGTGATCGTGATCGGAAGTAGGAGGGCGAGTGTGAGGGTCTTCTTCATGATTCGGATCTCCTTGGTTGTTTCGTGAGAGCGTCCGACCGCGATCATCGGGCGACGTCGGGACGGTGGAACTTCAAGCGAAAGGAAGGCGCCGCATGCGCGGGAGCCACGACGCGCAGGGTGATGGAGGCGTCGGCCGAGAGCTCGACGGGGATCCAGGACTGCGGGCGCACTTCGATGCTCGCGCCGAGCGCATCGAACCAGTCGACGTGGACGAGCAAGGACCTACGCGGTCCCTGCTCGAGTTGGAGCGCGAAGCGGGCTTCGACGGACGAGCCGACGGTGACGAAGTGAGCATCGAGCATGCGCACATGCTCTGCGAGTGCCGGATCGCCATCGATAGGCGTCGTGAGGAGGATGGGAGCGCGATCGCCCGGGGCGCTCGCGATCGACTTGCAGCTCCACGACGCGATGACGGTGGCGGCGACGGCGACCCAACGGATGTGTGGGGGGTGAATCGGCATCATGATCCGCTCCTCGTGGCGGGCTCCAGTGTTGCTGCCGGCGCAGGGGTCGAGCCCTGAATGCGATTTCCGCCGACAGGGCGCGCGTAGAGTCGCGTCCCGATCGTGCGCGCGAGAACGAACATCGTCTCGCCTGGGGCGAGCTCGAATCGACCGAGCTCCTGGGTTTCTCCCCCCCGCGCGGCGAGGCGCAGCGCGTGCGCCCCTGCCGGCACGAAGACTCGCGCGGCCTGCCATGTGTCGGGCAGCGTGGTCCAAGAACGCAAGTCGGCCCGCTCCGTCGCGATCGCGAACAGATCGCCCGCGATGCGGCCGAGGATCCCGACCTCCTTCTCCAACTTCTGCGTGAGCTCACGCTTGAGCACGGCGCGTAGTGCGCTCTTCGTCGAGAGGAGCAGCAGGCGGTCCTCGAGGTTTTCCCTCGCGACGACGCTCACGTCCTCGATCACGACCGTGCGCACGGGCTGGTCGCCGCCGACGACGGAGAGCTCGAGGTCGCCGACCGTGATGGGCCGGCGCTCGAACGAGGGCACGGACCACTGCAGGATTCCATCGAGGGTCGGAATCGTGAGCGTGTTCTCGCGCTTGTAGGGACCGATCCCCACGCCGGCGATGACGACGATCTGCGCGGAGTCGCTCGGCGGCAGGGAGGTCGTGCCGTTTTCCTTCTCGATCGCTTCGACGTCCTCGCCCCTGCCGAGGATCCGACCGAGCCGCACGAGCGCGTGGTTCGCGAGCGCGAGCCCGACACCTTTCGCGCGCATGCGCCGGTAGTCGATGAACGCTTCGTCCGGCTTGCCGTCGAGTTCGTAGACGAGCGCCGAGATGAAGTGCCCGAGCCCGCCGGCCTTGTACTCCTTCTCGTAGAGCGTCTCCTCGCTCTCGAGCAGCTGGTTCGCTCGTCGCGCTTCGACGCGCGCGCCGTCGAGGTCGCCCCGGGCGAGGCGTGCGAGCGCGTCGCAAGAATGCAGAAGCACGCGCTCGTACCCCTCGCCGAGGTAGCGCTTCGCGCTCTCGCTCAACGTCCACGAGAGCAGGAAGTCGCCGAGGTTCTCCGCGGAGATCAGCGCCTCGCGGTCGGCCTCCTTCGAGACCGCCATCGCGCGCTCGAAGCTCCGCACCGCGTCGTCCCAACGGCCGTCGGCCATCGCGACCGTGCCCGATTCAGCGCCGGCGAGGAACTCCGAGCCGGTCGTCTTGGGCTTCTGGTACGCATCGAACGAGCGCTCGAACTGTCCTCGCTCGAAGTCGCCGAAGGCCTCCGAAGTGCGCTCCGCGTAGCTCGCACAGCTCGCGACCGAGACCGCGAGCACGATCGCGATCCAGGCCCGATGGAGCGCGGAACGGACGGCCGGCGACGCCGCGGACGAGAAAAACGCGCACATGGGGAGGATCCGGGGGGCATGCTCGGGCCGGCAAGATGCGGTTGCAAGCCCAGCGGGCCGCGCGCTCGGCAAGACCTGGGCCAACTCGGCTGGACCGCCTGCGAGGACCTCGTACACTCCCCGCCTCGCGAATGTTTCGCGCCCCACCATGCGCAGCACCTATCTGGAGAAGGACGTCCCCGGTCGGTCGTCCTCGGGCGCGACGACGCCCATGATGGAGCAGTTCTGGCGCGCGAAGAAGGCGCACCCCGACGCGCTGCTCTTCTTCCGGATGGGCGACTTCTACGAGCTCTTCCACGAGGACGCGAAGACGGTGTCGCGCGAACTCGGGCTGACGCTCACGGCGCGCTCGAAGGGCGAGGACGCGATCCCGATGGCCGGCGTCCCGGTGCGGAGCGTCGACGGATATTTGATGCGGCTCGTGGCGAAGGGCTTCAAGGTCGCGATCTGCGAGCAACTCCAGGACCCACGCTTCACGAAGGGCGTCGTCGACCGCGGCGTCGTGCGCGTCGTCACGTCTGGGACGCTCACTGAGGAAGACGCGCTGCGCTCGCGCGAGCACAACTACCTCGCGAGCCTCTTCCCCTCCGGCGATCGGGCGGGCCTCGCGTGGGTCGACCTCTCGACGGGGCGTTTCCAGGTCATGGAGGTCGAGCGCGCGAGCTTGGTCGACGAGATCGCGCGCATCGCGCCGGCGGAGCTGCTCTGGTCGTCCGATTTGCGAGGTGATGAATCCCCCGCGATCGTGGAGTTGCGCACGCACCTGGGCCCGCGCGTCAGCGAGCGCGATCCCTGGCGATTCGAGCGCGAGGCGTCGCTGCGCGCGCTCCTGAGCCACTTCCGCGTTGCGAGCCTCGAGGGCTTCGGCGTCGAACACGACTCGCCGATCGTGTGCGCGGCCGGAGCCCTCGTCGAGTACCTTCAGGAGACGCAGAAGAGCGCGTGCCAGCACGTGCTGCGCCTCGAACGCATCGATCCATCGCGCTTCCTCGTGCTCGATCGCGCGACGAGTTCGTGCCTCGAGCTCTTCCGGACTCAGCGTGACGGCAAGGAAGAAGGCGCGCTGATCGCCGTGCTCGACGCGACGTGCACGCCGATGGGTGGACGAAGACTGCGCGACTGGCTCGCGCATCCGCTGCGAGAAGCCGAGCCGGTCCTCCACCGCCAGCGTGCGGTGGCGGAGCTCCACGGCGCGCCATTCGTGCGCGAGGAGCTGCGCGAAAAGCTGTCGGGGATGCTCGACGTCGAGCGCCTCGCCGCGAAGATCGCGACGCTACGCGCGCACGCTCGTGACCTGCGCGGGCTCGCGGATTCGCTCGCGGCGGTTGCACCGATCCGCGAACAGCTCGCGTCGAGCTATTCCGCGCTCCTGTGCGAACTACGCGACCGCCTCGACCCGCTCACCGATCTCGTCGAGCGGATCCGGGGCACGCTGGCGGACGATCCACCGCTCGCACTGCGCGAGGGCGGACTCATCCGCTCCGGAGTGAGCGCGGAGCTCGACGAGTTGCACACGATCCAGGGCGACGGGAAGTCGTGGATGGCGCGCTTCCAGGCCGAGGAGAGCAAGCGCGCGAACCTGCCGGGCCTCAAGATCGGGTTCAACTCGGTCTTCGGGTACTTCATCGAGATCCCGAAGGGCCAGGTCGACCGCGTTCCCGCGAACTACATCCGCAAGCAGACCATCAAGGGCGGTGAGCGCTACATCACGCCGGAATTGAAGGAGTACGAGGACAAGGTCCTCCACGCCGAGGAGAAGTCGCACGATCTCGAGTACGAGCTGTTCGTGCGGCTCCGCGACGACGTCGCGAAGGAGATCCCGCGCATCCTCGCGACCGCGGAGGCGATCGCGGTCCTCGACGTGCTCGCGGCGCTCGCGCAACGCGCGGTCGAGAATCGCTACGTCGCTCCGGCGATCGACGACGGCGACGTGCTGCGCATCGTCGACGGCCGACACCCGGTGGTGGAGCGCAACCCGCGCGGCGAGGCGTTCGTGCCCAACGACAGCCGCCTCAATCGCTCCGACCGCCTGATCACGATCCTGACCGGCCCCAACATGGCCGGCAAGTCGACCTACATCCGTCAGACCGCGCTCATCGTGCTGCTCGCGCAGATCGGGTCGTTCGTTCCCGCGAGCGAAGCACGTGTCGGCATCGTCGACCGCATCTTCACGCGCATCGGCGCCGCGGACGACATCGGCCGCAACGCCTCGACGTTCATGGTCGAGATGCTCGAGATCGCGAACATCCTGAACAACGCGACGTCGCGTTCGCTCGTGGTCCTCGACGAGGTCGGCCGCGGGACGAGCACGTTCGACGGGCTCGCGCTCGCGTGGGCCATCGTGGAGCACCTGCACGAGAAGGTGCGCGCGCGTGCGCTCTTCGCGACGCACTACCACCAGCTCACGGACCTCGCGACGCGCCTGAAGGGCGTGTGCAACATGAACGTCGCCGTGCGCGAGTGGCACGACGAGATCGTCTTCCTGCACAAGATCGTCGACGGCGGCACGGATCGCTCGTACGGCATCCACGTGGCGCGGCTCGCCGGCGTCCCGCGCGACGTCATCACGCGCGCGAAGGAGATCCTCGGCGACATCGAGCGCGATGCGGAGGATCTGGCTCCGCGCATCGCGCGCCGCGGAGCGAAGGCGCAAGCAGGGGACCCTCCCGCGGGCCGACAACTCGGCCTGTGGGAAGCGGGCCAGAGCGCTGTCGAGGCGGAACTCGCGAGCGTCGACCTGGACAAGCTCACGCCGATCGAAGCGCTGCTCCTCCTGCGCGAGTTGAAGCAACTGCTCCCGTAGGCGACCGCGACGGTCGCCGAGCACGGGTGCGCGCGGGTCAGGCCGTGAGCACCTCGACGCCCGATTCGCCGAGGTAGATCGAGTGCTCGTACTGCGCGACCATGACGCCCTCGTCCTCGACGAGCGGCGGATAGCGCACGAGCGATCCCTGACGCGCGAGCTTCGCGAGCGTGTCCTCGACGGCTTCGCGATCGAGGTGGTTGAAATACCGCCGCGCGATGGGAAGTCCGCGCCAGCCTTGGATCGCGTCGAGCACGGTCCGGTCGAGCGCCTTCGCCTTCACGGGCGGCCGCACGAGCATGAAGACCTCGGCCTTTCCCGCTTCGCGGATGTACCCACGGCCGGTGCTCGCGAAAGGTTCGATCGCGAAGACCATCCCCGCGCGGAGCGAACCGCCGCCGCGCTCGCCGTAGTTCGGGATCTGCGGCGCGGTGTGCACCTTCCAGCGGCCGAGTCCGTGGCCGGTGAGGTTGCGCACGGGCTGATAGCCGGCCTTCGTGATCGTGCGCTCGATGGCCGCGCCGATGTCGCCGACCTGCACGCCGTCGCGCACGGTGAGGATCGCCGCGGAGAGCGCGTTCTTCGCCGATTCGATGAGCGGCGTCCAGCGTCGGTCGCTCGACAGATCGACGGACGCCGCGGTGTCCGCGACGTAGCCGTCGACGTGCACGCCGATGTCGACCTTGACGCAGTCGCCCTCCTCGTACGCCTGCTCGTCCTCGGGACTCGAACAGTAATGCGCCGCGATGAAGTTGCGGCTCGACTGGGCCGGAAACCCCGGCTCACCGCCGCGCTCGCGGATGCGCGCTTCGATCGTCTCCAGGACGTACCGGATCGTCACGCCCGGCCGGATGTTCTCCTTGGCCCACTCGCGGCACTCCGACGCGATCCGGCCCGCCTTGCGAAAACTGTCGAGTGCTGCTTTCTCCACGCGGGGAGCATACGGGGGCCGGCAGCACCGGGGAAGCGCGCGCGGCATGCCAGGCGAACGCGCGGTTGCAGGCCCCGTGCGGATCCACCATAGTCGCGCGCATGAGCTCGCATCGCCCTCGCTCGGCTCGCGTCGCGTGGATGCTGGCGAGTTTCCTGCTCGCGGCCGCCTGCCGCACGACGTCGGCCACCGCCCCGGCGGGCTTGCGCGAGGTGACCGCGACACGGGCGAAGTTGATGCAGAGCTTCGAGGTGCGCTCGCGGGCCGTTCTCGCCGGCTACGTCCTGCGCTACGCCTCCGACGAAGAGCCGCCGCGGACGTACTTCGTCGTGCGGAACCGCGAGCATCAGGATCTCGGCCTCGTCGATGCGCTCGGCCGCGCGTGGTGCTACCGAGCGCATGAACGCGAACCGGAGTGGATCACTACGGGCACGGTGCTCCAGGGCGCGCGCGCGATCCTCGGTGTGGAAGCGGACGTCGTCCTCGTGGAGTTGGA
>JACRIO010000195.1 GCA_016220035.1 Planctomycetota bacterium
ACCTCGACGGTCTCGAAGCCGAGCGCCTGCAACGCCGCCGACAGCTCGGACTCCCGCTCTCGCGCGCGCGCGAGCGACTCGAGGCCGACTTCGACGCGCGCATGCGCGCCGTGGTCGCGCACGCGCAACTGCACGAGGCCGAGCGCGAAGAGGCGCTCCTCCGCGGCCTCGATGCGCGCGAGCCGCTCCGGCGTGACGCGCGTCCCGACGGGCAGGCGCGACGCGAGGCACGCCGACGCGGGTTTCTCCGCGACGGAGAGGCCGAGCTCGCGCGCGTAGGCGCGCACGTCCGCCTTCGAGACGCCCGCGGCCGACAGCGGCGCGACCACGCCGAACTCGCGCGCGGCGCGCGCGCCGGGGCGGTCGTCCCGGAGGTCGTCGACGATCTCGCCGAACGCGAGCGCCCGGAAACCGCGCGCCTCCGCCCACGGCCGCATCGCGCGGAAGAGCGCCGACTTGCAGAAGTAGCAGCGGTCCCCGACGTTCGCCTGGTAGCGCGGGTCGTCGAGCTCGTCCGTGCGCACGACGAGCAGCGGCACCCCGATCGACGCGGCGAGGGCCTGCGCAGCGGCGAGCTCGCGCCGAGGGAGCGACGGCGAGTCCGCGATCACGCCGGCCGCGCCGCGCCAGCCGAACGCGGGCGGCCGGCCGTCCGCGAGCGCCGCTGGTGCGGGTCCGAGCGCGCGCAGCGCCGCCGCGAGCAGCACGCTCGAGTCGACGCCGCCCGAGAACGCGACGGCGACGCGCTCGAGCTCGCCGAGGTCGGCGAGGAGCCGCGCGCGCTTCGCGGCGAACGCTGCGCCGTCCGCGGAGCTCACGCGCCCTCGCCGAGGTAGAGCCGGAGCTTCTTCACGTAGCCGTCCGCCGCTTTCGCGATCGCCGCGACCTCGTCGTCGGTGAGCGCGCGCACGATCTTCGCGGGCACGCCGGCGACGAGCGAGCGCGGCGGCACGACGAACTTCTCCTTCACGACGGCGCCCGCGGCGACCAGCGACTCGGCGCCGATCACCGAGCCGCCGAGCAGGATGGCGCCCATGCCGATCAGAGAGCGGTCGCCGACCTGCGCACCGTGGAGGATGCAGCGGTGCCCGATCGTGCAGTCCGCGCCGATCGTGTTCGGCACGCCGGTGTCGGCGTGCACCATCGTGAGGTCCTGGATGTTCGTGCGCGCGCCGATCGTGAGCGGCGCGTCGTCGCCGCGCAGGACGCAGGAAAACCAGATGCCGACGTCGCGGCCGAGCGTCACGTCGCCCGTCAGCACGGCGGTGTCGGCCGCGAACGCGCCGCCTTCGAGGCGGCGGAAGCGGCCGTGCGTGGGGTACTGGGTCATGGCGCGCGGATGCTATCCGCCGCCGCAACGACTCCAAAGCCCCGGCGGCGCGCCCTCGAGGAAGCGTCCGGCCTCCGGCGCGGCCCACAGGAAGAAAAAAGTCTGCGCGTTGAAGAGTGCGTGCACGGCGAAGGACGCGGACAGGCGCCCCGTCGCATGCGCGACCGAACCGAGCAGGAGCGACAAGAGGAAGATCGGAAGGAACGCGTCGAGCCCGTGCAACCCCGCGAACGCGAGCGAGGCAACGTGGATCGCGCCGGAGGGCGCGAGCCAGCGCTGGAGCGCGCGTTGCAGGAAGCCGCGGAAGAAGAGCTCCTCGCAGAGCGGGCCGACGATCACGCCCAGGAAGAGCGCCGTGGGGCGCTGGTCCTCGGCGAGCGCGCGCATGGCGCCGACGACGGGCTGCTCCGCGATCTCGACGCCGACGCCCTGGAACACGAGCGGCCACAGCGCGGCCGCGCCGAGGAAGCCGGGCAGGAGGAGCAGGTACGCGACGGCACCGGCGAGCGCCGCGCGGCCGGAACCGGCGGGTTCGAGCGCGAAGACGTCGCGGACGCGCGCGCCCGCGCGGCGCACGAGGGCCATCGCGAGGAGCACGGCGCCGGCGAGCGTCGCGATCGAGCCCAGAAGCTGCACGAGGATGGAGAGGTCGCCGACCGCGCCGAGCACGAGCGCCGCGCTCCACATGCAGAGGAACGCGCCGAGGATCACCGCCGCGACGTCGGTCGCCTCCCACGGCGAGGGCACGCGTTCATCCTCCGCGCGCGGCGCGATGCGCGCGACGAGCGTGCGTGCGATCGGGACGAGCGCGAGCCCGACCACGAGGAACACGCCGCCCGCGAGCGCGCGCTGGGCCGCGGTCGGCGTCTCGGGATCGAGCGGCATGCGCGCCCGCTCAACCGCGCGGCGACGCGCCCTCGATCGTGCCCTCGACCGGCGAGGACGCGTTCGCGTAGAGCTTGCGCGGGATGCGGCCCGCGAGGAACGCCTGACGCCCGGCGCTGCACGCGTCGCGCATCGCGGCGGCCATGCGCAAGGGTTCCTTCGCGCTCGCGATGCCCGTGTTGAGCAGCACGCCCGCGGCGCCGAGCTCCATGGCGAACGCGACGTCGGACGCGGTACCGACGCCCGCGTCGACGATCACGGGGACGTGCACGAGCTCGAGCAGGATGCGGATCGCGTTGGGGTTCAAGACGCCCTGCCCCGAGCCGATCGGCGAGCCCGCCGGCATGACGCTCTTCGCGCCGAGCTCCGCGAGCCGCACGCCGAGGCGCGGGTCGTCCGAGGTGTAGACGAGCACGTCGAACCCCTGCTTGACGAGCTCCTTCGTCGCTTCGAGCGTGCCGACGGGGTCGGGGAGCAGCGTCCTCGGGTCGCCGAGCACTTCCAGCTTCACGAGCGGCGTGTCGAGCACGTCGCGCGCGAGCTCCGCGGTGCGGATGGCACTCGCGGCGTCGAAGCAGCCGGCGGTGTTCGGGAGCACGACGTACTTCGAGCGGTCGATGAAGTCGAGCAGCGAGGGGCCCGTCTTGCGGTCGAGGTTCACGCGCCGCACGGCGACGGTGACGCACTGCGTGCCGCTGATCGCGAGCGCGTCGCGCGTCTCCTCGAAGGACGCGTACTTGCCCGTGCCGACGAGGAGGCGCGAGGTGAAGGAGTGCGCGCCGAGGACGAGGGGGGTGTCGGCGCAGGGGTCGGGTTTCGGAGTGGTCGTCATGCTCTGAAGCGGGCGAACTCGGACAAGGATCAACGCCCAGCAGGAGATTCGGGGCGTTCGATGGAAACACGTCCACCCGTTGGCTTGCCGCTCACGAACCACATGCCGATCAATCGCAACGCCAGGAGGAAGGCGAGAACCCCGAGGACAAGCACGAGGACACGAGGTCCTCCCATTCGACGTCGAGACGCGGGATTGCCGTCCATCGATTCACCCTCCCCCGACGAGCGTCACGAGCTCGATCTGGTCGCCGTCACAGAGTTCGGTGCTCGCGCGGCGCGCGCGCGTCACGAGCTCGCGGTTCACTTCGACCGCGACGATCTCCGGTCGCAGGCCGAGCTCCTCGATCAAGCGCGCGACGCTCGTGCGTTCGCCCAGCTCACGCTTCTCGCCGTTCAGGAGCACCGTCACCATCGCGCGTCTCGTCGTTCGCGGAGATGCTATCCGCTTCACCCACGCGCAGGAAGGCGCACTTCAAGTACGCGCTCTCGGGCAACGTGACGAGCTGCGGATGGTCGGCCGCCGCTCCCGCGAGCTCGACGAGCCACGCCGGGCGCTTGGCGGTGAGCGCCGCGGCGCGCAGGAACTCGACGAACAGCTCGGGGCGCACGTTGTAGGAGCACGACGCGCTCACGACGTGCCCGCCGGGCTGGACGAGCTCGATCGCGCGCCGGTTGAGCTCGATGTAGCCGCGCGCGGCGCCTTCGAGCTCGCGCTTGCTCTTCGCGAACGCGGGCGGGTCCACGATCACGAGCTCGAAGCGCTCGTTCGCCCGAGAGCGCGCGCGCAACGCATCCATGCAGTCGGCGCGCTCCGTCGCGAGCTTCCCCGCGACGCCGTTGCGCTCCGCGTTGCGCCGCGCGCGGTCGAGCGCCGGCTGGGACTCGTCGAGGCAGAGCACCGACTTCGCGCCGGCGAG
>JACRIO010000196.1 GCA_016220035.1 Planctomycetota bacterium
GCCGCCGCCCGAGACGGGCATCGGCAGCGGCACGGGCAGTCCGCCGCCGAGGTCGACGGTGTAGAGCCGCGTGTCGGTGAGGTCCCAGCCGTCGCGCATGGAACGGAAGAGCACGCCCTTGCCGTCGCGCGTCCAACCGTAGACCTGGTTGTCGTAGCCCCAGCGCTGCGGCAGCGGGCCGCGCGCGGGGTACCACGTGAGCTGCTTCGGCACGCCGCCGGTCGCGGGCATGACGTAGACCTGCTCGTCGCCGTCGTACTGGCCCGTGAACGCGATCCACGCTCCGTCGGGGGAGAACTTCGGGAAGAGCTCGAGCCCCGGGTGCGCGGTGAGGCGCGACGCCGTGCCGCCCGTCGACGGCGCGAGCCAGAGATCGCCGGCGTAGCAGAAGACGACCCTGTCGCCGTGCACATCGGGGAAGCGCAGGAGACGCGTCGGCGTCTGGGCGGAGACGGTGGAGACGAGAGCGAACGAGAGCGCGGCCAGGGATCGCATCGGGGGTCCTTTTCCGGCCTCGGGCGCGAGGCGACGGGCGCGACAGGATAGGGAGCGGCCGCGCGCGCGACCACGCTCCACGCGCGCTTACTGCGTTCCAACGGAGGAGCGCCCTGCTATCGTGCGCCGCCTGCATGGGCGCCGATGCGAGCACGGAAGACGCGCACGCCTTGGGAGTGCAAGCCGCCCACCGCCGCGTCCCCGCGTGGAGCTTCGTCGCGGCCGTGCTGCTGCTCGCGGGACTGTGGGCGCTCGATCGCTACGTCTTCCACCTGTCGGTGCTGCTCCCGTTCCGCGGGGCGCGTGCATCGAGCCCGCTCTACGCGTTCTGGAGCCCCGTCCTCCGTCCCGAGGCGCTCGCGTTCGCCGTCCTCGCGACCCTCTTCGCGTGGCTCGCGCCGCGCCTCGCCGATCCCGCGCGCGCCGCGCGCCCGACGTTCGTGGCGAGCCTCGTCGTGGCCGGCATCGCGCTCCCGCTCGCGTTGTTTCTCGTGCGCCAGGACCTCGGCGAGCTCGGCGCGCCCTTCCGCGTCTACTCGAACGAGGAGTTCTGGGACGACGCGCTCGAGATCCCGCGGACGCAGGACGCGTCGGCGGCCAGGGGCATGAGCGTGTTCCTGCGCCACTACGTCGAGCTGATGCCGCACCTCTCGCTGCACGGCCAGCACTTCCCACCGGGTCATGCGCTCTTCCTGCACGCCTCCAACACGCTGTTCGGCACGCGGCTCGTCACCGCGGCGCTCGCGGTTCTCACCGCCGCCGCGCTGGGTCTCGTGTTCGCGTACCTCGCGCTGCGCGAGCTCCTGGAAGAGCACGCCGCCCGGCAGGCCGCATGGCTGCTCGCGTCGCTGCCGCCCTTCCTCGACTTCGCGTGCACGTCGATGGACGCGGTGTTCTTCCTGTGGGCGTCGCTCGCGCTGTGGTCTGCGTTGCGCGCGCTGCGGACGAACGCGAGCGCGGTCGCGGCCGTCGTCGCCGGCGCGACGCTCGGCTTCGCCGCGCTGTCGAGCTTCGCGGTGCTGCCGATGGGCCTCCTGCTCCTCGCGTACGCACTGCTCCTCGCCGTGCGCCGCGAACGCGCGTGGAGCACGACGCTGCGCCAACTGACCGCGATCGGCGCCGGCTTCGCGCTCTTCCTCGCCGCGTTCTGGCTCGCGACCGGCTTCGCATGGTGGGACTGCATCCTGCACGCGCGCGAACGCGGCCTCGCCCTGATGACCAACGTGATGCAGTCCACGCCCTCGTCGCGCTGGGCCGAGCTCAGCTACGGCAACTGCGCCGCGTACCTGATCTACGCCGGCCCGGGCGTCGCCGCGCTGCTGCTCGCGCGCGTCGCGCAGCGCAAGATCACGACCGATCCGAACCGCGTGTCACGCCCGCGCGACGCGTGGACACCCGCCGTGCTCCTCACGCTCTGCGTGATGACGCTGGGCGGCCTCTTCTTCATGGAGACCGAACGCGTCTGGCTCTTCACGCTGCCGTGGCTCGTCGCCGCTGCCATGAGCTCGGCAGCGCTCCGCCCACAGGCCCTGCAATGCCTGCTGCTCAGCGGCGCAACCCTGGCGTTGGTCCTCGAGACGTTCTTCTTCACCCTGTGGTGAAGTCGAGCGCGCACCGACTCCGCAGGCCCCCGATCGATGCGGGAGCGCGAGCAATCGACGGATCCGTCACGGATTTCAACTCGGCCGGTGGGAAGACCCTCCGCCCCGGGTCCTTCCACGCGTTGCCAGATCCTCGGGCGGCGCGTAAAGTTCGGACATGGCCGAGAAGCGCTCCCTCACCAGCATGACCGTGTCTCTGCCCACCTCGGAGAAATCCTACGTGCGCGAGCAGGCAGCCTCCACGGGTTGCAGCACGCCGAGTGAGTACATTCGCCGACTCATCCATGCGGATCAGAAGGCACATGCGGAGGCCGAGCTCGAGCGGCAGGTGCTCAAAGGCATCGACGCCCCCAAGAGGAGCCTCGCACCCCGAGAGTGGTCCAAGCTCCGAACACGCCTCCGCAGACAGCTCGACCGACGTCGCAATTCACGGTGAGGAAGCGCGGTTGGCCTCGCGTGCGATCTGGTCCTCGGAGGCCGTCGAGGATCTGACCGAGGCCTACTTCTTCCTCGGCGCGGACTCCCCCGCGGCCGCGGATCGTCTGGTCGACGCCATCGAAGCGGCCATCCGCTTCCTGCTCGACAACCCTCGGGCCGGAGCACCGCGGTCCTTCCGTGCTCCTCGTGCGCGAGGTGTGCGTTCCTGGGCCCCGCGCCGGTTCCCCAACCACTTGATCTTCTATCGACCGACCGACAAAGGCCTCGAGATCTTGCGCATCCTGCACGGCGCTCGTGATCTGCCCGCCTTCCTCGGGGACATGGGATGATCGCGAGGCTTGGCGACTATCGCGCGCCCGTCAGCGGTTCTGCCCCAGCGACGCCGCCTTGCGCGCTTGGTCGATCACGTTCTCGCTCCGCGGCGGCGGCACGAGGCCGAACGCGCGGCCGAGGCGCTTCTTGCCGAACTGCGGGTTCTCCATGTAGTAGAGCGCGCGCTCGAAGAAGCGCTTGGCGCGCTGGTCGTAGCCGTAGTACCAGCGCTCGTAGCTGCGCACCATGTTCTTGCGCAGCTCCTCGAGCTCGACCTGCGTGAAGTGTTCGTGCTTGTACGCCGAGCGGTTCGAGCTGACGTAGTTCTCGCTGAGGTCGGTGAGGTCGATGTTCGCGAGGTAGCCGTCCCAGCTCTCCGTGCCGATGAGCGGGTTGAACACGCTCACGCGCACGAGGTCGGGCCCCGCGAGCTTGAGCACCTTCTCCGTCTCCTCGATGTCCTGCTTCGTCTCGCCGGGCGAGCCGACGATCAAGTAGACCTTGGCCCAGATGCCCGCGCGGCGCGTCATCTTCGCGGCCTCGACGATCACCTCCGGCGTCAGGTCCTTCTTGAGGACGTCGAGCATGCGCTGGCTGCCCGATTCCCATCCGTAGTAGATGCGCCGGCAACCCGCGCGGTGCATGTGCTTCAAGAGCGGGTAGTCGACGCAGTCCGCGCGCGTGTTCGCGATCCACTCGAACTTCAATCCGCGGCGGAGGATCTCGTCGCACATTTCGTGGATGCGCTTCTTGCGCAGCGTCAGGATCTCGTCGACGAACAAGATCACGCCGGGCTTGTACGTCTTCACGATGTGCTCGAGCTCGTCGACGATCATCTCCGTCGAACGCACGCGGAAGCCGCGACCCGTGAGCTCCTTCTGGCAGAAGATGCACTTGAAGGGGCATCCGCGCGTCGTGAAGATGTAGACCAGCTTCTCCGGGTTGAGCTGGAAGTACCGGTCCATCGGCAGGAGATGGCGCGCGGGCAGCGGCAGGTCGTCGAGCTTCTTGATCAAGGGCGGTGCGGGGTTGTCGATCACGATCGACTTCTCCTTCACCGCGGCGAGTCCGGGCACTTCGCCCATCGCCTTCCAATCGTTGCCTTCGAAGGCCTTCAAGAAGCGCGGGAGCGTCTCCTCCGCCTCGCCCTTGAGCACGAAGTCGAAGTGGCCCGAATCGAGGAAGATGCCCTGGTCGACCGACGCGTGCGGGCCGCCCATCACCGTGACCTTGCCGCGCGACTTCGCGTACTTCGCCCACGCGATCGCGCGGCGGATGTTCGGCGTCAGCGCGTCGAAGCCGATCACGTCGTTGCGCTCGATCGCCTCGCGCATGTGCTGGTCGTTGACGATGCGCTCGTCGCAGAGCTCGACCGGAAGCCCTTCCTTCTCGAGCGACGCGCCGAGGTAGGCGATCCCGAGGATCATCGCCAGGGGGTCTTCCTGGACGTGCGGCTTGACGTAGGTGATCAGGGTCTTGCGCATCATTGGAATCGGAGTCGAGGTGCGGGGGCCCAGGTGCGGGAGACACGTGCGACGGCCGCGGACGCCGCCTTGGAGATCGAACTCTACCCCGTACGGTAGTTTCCCACAAAGCCGCCGCCTTTGCGGGGTTCCGAGCTCCTATCGGCCGGGTAAGCGAGCGCGGATGAGGACGCGACCGGGCCGGGACGCGGCCTCACCGCCGCGCGGCGCGAAGGAGGGCGGCGGCGAGGTACTCCGCGAGGTACTCCTCGGTCATCCGCTCGATCGAGAATTGGCGCATCCAGCGCTCCCGGCCCGCCGCACCCATCCGTGCGGCGAGCGCCGGGTCGTCCAGGAGGCGCGCGATCGCCCCGGAAAAGCCTTCCAGGTCGAAGGGGTTCTCCACGAAGCCCGTCGCGCCGTCCTCGACCACCTCGGGGCTGCCGCCGAACGCCGTCGCGACGACCGGTTTCCCGTGCTCCATCGCTTCGAGGTTCACGAGCCCGAACGTGTCGAAGCAGATCGACGGCGTCGCGAAGACGTCGACGGCGGCGAGCGCTTCCTGGAGCTCGTCCCCGTCGAGCCAGCCCGTCGCGACGACGCGCTCCGCGACGCCGAGTTCGCGCGCGAGCGGCTCGAACTCGCGCTCGTAGACGTCGCGCTTGCCCAGCACGAGCAAGCGCAGCTTCGGTCGCTTCGGCGCGAGCAGCGCGAGCATGCGCAGGAGCTGTCCCACGCCCTTCTGCTCGTGCAGCCGGCCGCCGATCGCCACGAGCTCAGCGCCCTCGAGGCCGCGCGCGCGACGGAAGCGCGCGACGGCCTCGGGCGTCGGCAGGACCGCGCGCGCCTCGATCGCGTTGTGCACCACGCGGTCGACGCGGAGGCCGTTCGTCGCGAGCGCGCGCGCGAGCTCGTGCGACACCGCCGTCACGCGATCGACGTCGCGCGCGAGCACGCGCGCGATGCGCGCGTTGCGCAGCGGGTTCCAGCGCAGGCGCTGGCACGGGATGCACTTCTGCCAGTACGCGCGGTAGTCGCGGCGCTCGCCGCGCGCTTCCTCGCCGCCGTGGAAGCACGTGAGCTTCTGGTAGCAAAAGGTCATCACGTCGTGCGCGGTGAACACGACGCCGGCGCCGGCCGCGCGCGCCGCCGTCAGGCTCGCGTAGGAGAGCTGGTCGTGCACGAGGTGCGCGTGCACGACGTCCGGACGGAACTCGGCGAGCGCCGCGCGCACTCCCGCGCGCACGCGCGGGTTGTCGAGCGACACCCACGAACGCAGGCGCGGCGGATAGCTCGACGAGAGGCGGAACGTGCGCAGGCCGTCCAGGTCGCACTCGCCGGCGAGCTTCTCGTCGGGCGTCGTCGTGACCAGCGCCGTCGCGTGCCCGAGCGCGCGCAGGCGCGCCGCGAGCTGGTGCGTCAACCGCACCGACGACCCGATGCGCGGGTCCCAGAGGTCGTTCAGGAAGAGGATGCGCATCGGCCGCCGCTCGAACCCTGCGGTTCGCGGGCGGACAGCATGCGCGGCGCAGCGGCACGTTCAAGGCCGATGCTCGGTTCGAACCAGGAGCGCGCGAACGGGAGCGGAATCCAGAACGGCGTGCGCGCGGCGTACTCCCGGTACGGGTCCCCATGGCGCGCCAGGAGCCGCGCCTCCTTGCGGCGCGCGCCCAGGATCCCGTACAGGGTCCAGACGCTCGCGAGCAGCACGCGGTCGAGCGTCCAGGTCGGCGCGGTCCACAGGACGAGCGTGAACGCGACGTAGATCGGATGGCGCGTGACGCGGTAGAGGCCGCGCGGCTCGAACCGCGGGAAGCGCGGTGTTTCGTCGCGCCAGAGCGACGTCCAGCCGAGCGAGCCGCTCTGGACCGCCATCCCGGCCGTGTGCATCGCCCAGACGAGCAGCCCCCAGGACGCGGCGAAGAGCACCTCGTTGAGCACGAGCAGCGCGCCGTCCGGAAGCCGCGCGCTCCAGGGCGCGAGCGGTTGCCACGCGAGGAACACGAGCAGGAGCTGGAGCGCGCTCACGAGCACGAAGCGCGTCGTCGCGAGCGGGTCGCCCTGCGCGCCGAGCAGCGCACGCCGGAGCCACTCGGGCCGCGCGCCGCGCGTCAGGAGCAGCGAGTGCAAGAGCGGGAACTGCAGCAGCAGCGCGAAATCGGCGGCGATCGCGAGGCCGAGGCCAGTCCTCCGCGGGAAGACGTGCAACCCTGCGTGCAACGCGAACGCCATCGCGCCCACGGCGACCGCGAACGCACCGTGCGTCGCGATCCCCCAGGCGAGCGCGCGCGCGCGGCGCGCGGTTCCGCGGACTTCGACGTGCTCCATGCCGGAAGAAGGATCGCGCGCCGGGCCGCATCGAGCCCGTGAAAGGTGCTTCACGCGCTCCGTGAACGATCGCTCACCGAGCGCGCGTCCTCAGCACGTCGTCGTAGAGCGCGAGCACCGCGCGCGCGTTGTCGGACCACGTGCAGCGGCGCGCGCGCTCCAACCCCGCCGCGCCGAGCCGCGCGCGCAGCGCATCGTCACCGGCGAGCCGCGCGAGCGCAGCTTCCACCGCCTCGACGCGCGGTTCGACGAGGAAGCCCGTGGCACCGTCGTCGATCGCGTCCTCCGCGCCGCAGTCGAGCGTGCCGATCGAGGGCACGCCGCACGCCGCCGCTTCCAGGTACACGATGCCGAAGCCCTCGAACCCGCCGTCCGCGGCGCGCACGGGCGTGTGCAGGAACACGGCGGCGCGCTGCAAGAGGTCGACCTTCTCGTCCTCGCTCACGTTGCCGAGGAAATGCACCCGCTCGCCGAGGCCCGCGTCGCGCACGCTCGCTGCGAGCGCCGCGCAGTACGGATCGGGCGTCGGGTTGCCGACGACGAAGTGGTGCAACTCGGGGAAACGCCGCGCGACGCGCAGGAACGCCGCGAGCCCGAGGTGGTGACCCTTGCGCTCCTTGAGCTCGCCGATCGCGAGCGTGTAACGCTTCCCGTGCCACGGACGCGGGCCGACCGAGCGCGGAAGCAGGAGCGGCGCGACGTCGACCGCGTTGGGCACGACGCGCACGCGCGCGGGGTCGAGCACTTCCGGTCCGGCCGCGTCGAGCATGCGCCGCGCGGTGTAGCGGCTCACCGAGACGAACGCGGAGAGCCGACGGTACGTCCACCGCGAAAGCCGCGCATGGCGCGGATCGACGAGCGGCTGCACGCTGTAGGTCCCGTGCGCGGTCGCGACGCACGGTTTCCCCGCGAGACGCGCGCCGAGGAGCCCGACCAGGTTGTGCGGGTAGTCCTTGATCGCGTGCACGAGGTCGACCCCGCGCGCCGCGCGCGCCACGCGCACGCTCGACGCGAGGACGCTGGCCCAGAACCGCGCGCGCGACATGTAGAAGAGGTAGTCGGGCGGCAGCGCGACCTCGACCGGCCAACGCGCGGGCACGGAGGCCGAGGTCGGCCGGTGCTTGCGCGCGAGCAGGACGCGGAGCTCGAAGTCCGGCCGCTCGCGCTCGAGCGCCGCGAGCAGCGAGAACGTGTAGCGCCCGACCCCGTCGAGGTCGGAGAGCGAGTCGGTGAGGTAGAGGACGCGTAGAGCCATCGCGTTCGCGGGCGCGCCAGCGTGGCGACGGACGAGCCGCATTCCAAGCCCGCGCTCGACTCTCGCGCGCTTCCCTTCCGCGGAGCGCGGGTAGACTCCGCGCCCTCGATGACCGAAACCACCACGCCCGCGCCGATCGCCGCCGAGGGTCGCGGCGCCTTCACCCCCGAGGGCCGCGGGGCGTTCGGCGGCTTCATCGGGCCGAAGAACCTCGTGGCGCTCGTGCACAACGCGGCACCGTTCCTGTTCGACGGCTCGCACCCGCTCTCGGCGGCGGTTCCCGCGACCGAAGGCGCGCGACTCCACGAGCGCGGCGGCGGTCCGCTCGGCTGGTGGAGCACGCTCCGCGCGCACGCGCTCGTCGACGCGACCGAAGCCCCCACCCCGGCGCAGCGCACCGACTACTTCGCGCTCTGCCTCGCCGCGCACTTCGCCAGCGTCGCGACCTACGTCCCGACCGACGTCGACAGCAAGATCCGTCACGCGCTGTGGTTCGGGGAGGATCCGCGCGAGGAGCTCCTCGTGCGCCGCGCGCTTGCTCTGCGCCTCTCCGAATGGGACGTGCGGCCGGTGAGCGCGCGCATCGTCGACGTCGAGGGCGGGGTCTCCGGCCACGACGGCGAACGCCTCTCGGTCCTATGCGGCGGCCTACTCGCGTTTCACGCGCTCGGCGACGCCGCGAACGCCGCGGCCTTCGAGGAGGAGATCGACGCGGAGCTCCGTCGCGAAGCGCGTGCGTTCGAGGCGCTCGAGCGCGCGCGCGGGCGCGAGAAGGAGCTCCTCTGGCTCGCGGCCTCGATGACGCACAACGCGGGCGACGTGATGCAGGCCTTCCACGCGAAGGGTGCGAAGCACGTGGCCCCGGAGATCCAGGAACGCTACGCGAACCTCGCGCGCGAGCGCTTCGAGCGCTACGGCGGCGCGTTCGGCCGCGCGGCGCGGCTGTACACCGAACTGATGGCGAGCGAGGGCCACCGCAACTACCCGCTGCGCGAGGTGAAGCTCCTGCGCGCCTCCCACGAGCTGCTGCTCCCACTCGGCCCGTTCCTCGACGACTGGGGCGCCCTGCTCGCGCGCTGGCCGACATGGAGCGCCGCGGAGCGCGCCGAGGTCGTCGGCGGCCTCGTGCTCGGCTGCAGGAAGGTCGCGGGGCAGTCGAGCTACTACCGCGCTCTCGCGGGCTTCGACGCTGCGCATCCGGGCGGTCTCGAGGCGCGCGAACTCGCGGCGCACTACCCGACGGCCGTGAAGAAGCTCCTGAAGGACTCCGACGTGCGCAAGAAGCTCGCGGTGCGCAAGGAATCGTTCGAGTCGAGCTACGCGAAGCGCGCGCGCACGCTGCTCGGACGCTGAGCCGTCACCGCTCGCGGTCCATCCACGCGAGCAGACGCCGCGCGCGCGCGATCCACGTGTGCTCGGCCGCGCGCGCGCCGAATGCGTGCGCGAGGCGCGAGCGCAGCGCCGCGTCGCCGAGCAGCTTGCCGAGGCCCTCCGCCAACGCCTTGGGGTCGTCGGGCGGGACGATCCACGCGTCCTCGCCGTGCCGCAGGAGCTCGCGCAGGCTGGGCAGGTCCGTCGCGACGAGCGGGAGGTGCGCGGCCATCGCCTCGAACACCTTGAGCGGCGACGTGTGCCGCGCGCTGATCGCGGGCTTCGAGCGGTTGGGCGCGACGCCGACGTCGCCGGCCGCGAGGTAGAGCGGCACGCGCTCGGGCGGCTGAAACCCGTCGATGCGCACGTTCGCGAGGCCGCCCGCCTTCTGGCGCAGGCGCTTCACGTCGGCGTCCATCCCGCCCGCGATCACGAAGTAGGCGTCGGAGAGCGCGCGCGCGGTCTCGACGAGCAGGTCGACCCCCTTCCATTCGAGCAGCCCGCCCGTGTAGACGACGAGTGGCACGCTCGCGGGCAAGGAGAGCGTCGCGCGCGCCGCGGAGCGCGTGGGGAGGTGCGCGAAGCGTTCGGGGTCGAAGCCGTCGTGCTCCACCGTGATCTGCTTCTCGTCGAGGCCGAGCGCCACGAGGTCCGCCTTCACTCCGCCCGAGATCGCGACGATGCCCGCGCACGCGCGCGCGCTGGCGCGCAACGCGCGGCGACGCAGGCGGCCGCCGGGGACGCGGTGCAGTTCGAGGTACACGTTCGGGCGCTTCTTCTTGCCCAGGATCTGCGCCGTCTCGACCTCGCGGGTGAGCACGCGCGCGAGCGAAAAGCGCTCGAGCACCGCGCGCGCCGCGTTCTTTCCGAAGGACTGCTCCTGCAGGCGCGCGGGCACGTACTGGAGCACGCGCGGCACGCGGTCGATCCAGTCGAAGCACTCGACGGCCTCGAGCGCGGGCGGCGGCGCCTGTTTCACCCCGTAGTACGCCCACGCGTCCTGCCCCGGCGCGAGCGCGACCGTGGGACGGCGCTTCGCGTGCAGGAGCGCGACGGAAGCCCCCGCGCGCTGGAACGCGGCCGCCATCTGCACGACCTGGAGCGACTGCGCACGCTGGCTCGGGATGCGCGCGTTCGCGACGAGGACGAGATCGATCGAGCGCGTCATCGCGGGGTCTTCGACGGAGGCGGGGCTTCGTCGTCGGGTGGGAAGTCGCTCTTCGGCGAAGGCGGGTGCTCGTCGTCGTCGCCGATGCCGCCTTCGTAGCCCGTCTTGCGGAAGAGTGCTTCCGTCTCCTCGTCGCGTCCCGAGGCAATGAACAGCTCCGCGGCGATCGGCATCGAGCGGCTCCAGTCGAAGAGCTCGCGCAGGAGCGCCCGGGCTTCCGTCCGGCGCTCGGCGAGCCGGTCGTGCTCGGCGAGCGGCGCCTTGGGATCGAACTCGACGAAACGCGGCGCGAACTCCGCGATCCGGCGCTCGCGCTCGAACTGCGCCTCGGCCTTCTCGAAATCCGGCTGCTTGAGCACCTCCCGCGATACGTCGAGCTTCGTCGCGAGGTCCTGGATCGAGAGCCGCACTCCATTCTCTGCAAAGCTGAAGCGGCGCACGGAAGTCACCGCGCCGCGCACGAGCGGCAGGAGGCTCACGCCGTCGAGCTTCGAGTAGACGTCCGTCTCGGGCGGCGGCGCGACGCCGACGAGCGCGCACGCGGTCGGCAGCACGTCGATCTCGTCGGTGAGCGCCTGCACGCGCTTCCCCGCCGGCAGCCTTCCCGGCAGCGCCAGGACGAGCGGCACGCGCAGCTCACGCCGGACCATGTGGTTGTGCTCCCAGAGGCCGTCCTCGCCCAGCGACTCGCCGTGGTCCGCCGTGACGATGACGAGCGTGTTCGCGAGCGCCCCGGACTTCTCCAGGGCCGTCAGGAGGTCGCCGACGAGCGCGTCCGCCTGCGCAACCCCGGCGTAGTAGAGGTTCTGGATCTGCTCGACGTCGGCCGCGGTCGGCGCGTACTGCTTCGACTCGATCGCTTGACGGTGCTCGGCGTAGAACGTGCGCACTGGGCCCGAGTAGGCGGGATCGCAGTACAGGTCCTTGTACTTCTGCGGCGGATCGTACGGCGTGTGCGTCGGGTAGAGGTGCACCATCGCCATGAAGCGCCGACCGCGCACGCTCTCGATCCACTTCGACGCTTCGCGGGCGAGGAGGCCCGAGTCGAAGCGCTTCTGCACGCGGTTCTTCAGCACCCAGAGCAGGAGCTCGCTCTCGAACGGGCTCCACGCGCTCGAGAGATCCATCAGGTCGTGCCCCGCGGTCTCCTCGAACACGAGGTCGAACCCGCGCAGGAGGCCCGAGCGCTCCTGCAACGTGCCGGTGTGGAAGCTCGCGGTGATCCAGTCCTCCTCCTGGAGCGCGCGCCCGTCGTCCCGCGTCGCGTGCTTCAAGTGCCAGGGCAGCGTCGCCTGCGCGCGCAGCGCGTACCCAGGCTTCATCTTGATCAACCCGTGGCGCCGCGGGTACTTCCCGGTGAGCAGGGAGCCGAAGCTGGTCCACGTGAACGGCGCCTGCACGAACGCGTTCTCGAACACGACGCCGCGCGCGGCAAGCGCGTCGATGTTCGGCGTCTTCACGCGCGCGTTGCCGTAGCAGCCGAGCACGTCCGCGCGCAGCGCGTCGACGACGACGAGCAGGACGTTGGGGAGGTCGCGATTGCGCTCGTTCGACAGGCCGCGCTGCCCGCCGAGCTCGCCCTGCCCCGCGAGGAAGAGCCCGCCTCCGAGCCATGCGAGGGCGCACGCGAGCGCGAGCCCGATCTGCACGGGCCGCCCGAGGCGCACGAGCCCGCGCGCGAGCACGAACCCGAGGCCGAGACCGAGCGCGACGCACGCCGCGAGCACGGCGAGGCGCTCGGGCGACACCGCCGAGCGCCCGTAGAAGAGGAGCTCGCGCGTGCGCCAATAGAGCTCCGCCGCGGCGCCCGCGCCGAGTCCCAGCGCGAGCAGCACGACGTAGCGCCGCGCGAGCTCGCGCCGCTTCAAGAGCGGATGCAGTACGACGCCGAGCACGACGAGCGCCACCACGAGGAGCAGCGTGTACTGCACGACCGCCGCCGCGAGGCACACCGCGAGATCGAGCGCGCCGAGCGCCGAACGACTCGTGCACGCGGCCCACACGCCGTCGACGAGCCCCACGACGAGCCCCGCGAGCGCCGCCGCGAGCAGGCCCGCGCGCGCGCTGGCCAGGATCCCATCCTTCTTCTTCTCGCCGGGCATGCCGATCCCCCGAGACTACGCCGCGCCGCGCGCGCGAGGAAGCCGCCGGCTGCTTGCGGAACGGCTCGACGCCTTGCACGCCGCCCGACGAAGTGGGGAATCGCGCATCTCCATGGGGCGGGAACGCGCGGCGGTGCGTGTCACCCGACGATGCCGCAAGCACGGGCGTGGCAAGCTCATGGAGCGTTCCCACCGCCGTGCGACGGGGAAGTCCCGCTTCGTCGGTCACCGTTCCGAGGTCGCGACGTCGTGCGATAGAATGGAGCCTTCTCCCATGCGCGACCTCGACCCGAAGCTCGTCGACGAAGTCCTCGACCTCGATCGGCTCGACCTCCCCGAACGCCCGCGCGTGAGGCGCATCGCCTGGGAGCCGATCGTCGATCAGATCGGCGAACCGGCGCTCGAGGTCTGGGTCATCCTCGACGACCGCACACCGCCGACCCACCGGACCTGGAAACGGATGGCGCCCGTCCACCGGAGCATCCGCGACGCCCTCACCACCGCTGGCGTCCAGGTGTTCGCCTACGTCCACACCCGAACGGCGTCGGCTTTCCGGCGCCAGCGGAGAGTGGGGTGAAGTCACGAGCGCTCCACGTCGACTTCCTGCTGCAGGCCCGCAAGCTCGCCGCGCGCGAGCGCGGGAGCCCCACGCAGGGTGGACTGCGCCGCGCGACGAGCACCGCGTACTTCGCCCTCTTCCATTTCCTCGTCGACGAGGCCGCGCGTGCGCACATGGGTTCCCATCGAGCGCGGTCGAGTGCCCGCGGACTGCTGGCCCGTGCGTTTCAACACACGACGATGGTTCAGGCATCGAAGGCGTTCTCTTCGAGCCCCATGCACCCCCGGTTGCAGGCGGCGCTGGGCACTCCCGTTCCCATGGAGCTCCTTCGGGAAGTCGCGGCGACGTTCTGCGACCTGCAGCGTGCTCGGCACACGGCCGACTACGATCCGCTGGCGCGCTTCGCTGCCGACGA
>JACRIO010000197.1 GCA_016220035.1 Planctomycetota bacterium
GCTCGGCGCGGGCGGCCCAGAACGAGCGGGCGACTGCGAAGCGCTCGCGCGCAAGCTCGAGGCGACCGTGCGGCTCGTGAGCGCGCTCTTCGGCGTCGAGGAGCGCGTCCCCTCCGAGTTCACCTTCTATCTCGCGCCCGGCGCGGCGCGCGACGCGTTCCTCGAGCGCCATCCGGCCTACGACGCCGAGCGCAGGGCCGCCTGCGCGAAGACGCCCGGCGCGGGCGTCCCCGGCGGCACGAACACGGCGCTCTTCGAGTCGGAGCCGCGCCGGCGCGACGACTGCGCGGTGCGCAACGCGCTGTGGCAGCTCCTGCGGCTCGATTTCGGCATCGACATGACGCACGGCTGGGCCTTCGAGGGCCTCGGCCTGTACCTCTCCCGCGAACTCGTCGGCTCGCGCCTCACCTGGTCTGTCCTCGCGCGACCCGACGCCGAAGCGCTGCGCGCGGGACTGCTCGCGCCCGAGTCGAACTGGATGAGCGAGGGGCTGAAGCTGCTCACGACCCCGGGCGCGCCGGAGCTCGGCCTCGACAAGCCGGTGAAGGAGCTCGCGATCGCGGACCTGGTGGTCGGGTATGTGTTCAGCGCGTACCTGCTCGAAGGCTGGCCCGACCGCGCCGCGGCGTTCCTCGAAAAGACCGGCGCCGGGAAGCAGACCGCTGAAACATCGCGCGCCGTGCTGGGTATGTCGATGGAGGAGCTCAAGGAGCGCCTGGTGCGCTGGCTGGGAGAACGACGCTGAGATGAGGGGCATCACCGGACGGATCGTGTTGTTCGCGGCGCTCGCGGCGACCGCGTGGGCGGCGAGCGAAGCGCCGAAGCGTTCGCCGCGCGACGCGACCGCGACGTGGAAGGGCAAGCGCGTGCAGCTCGACAAGCTCCCCGCCGACGTGCCCGCGGCCGCGAAGCTCGCGCTCGAGACCTGGCTCGCGTGGGCGGACGAGCACGGCTACCGCTGCGACTTCGACGCGCAGGGGCGCATCCTGCTCGTCTCGCCCGACCGCGGTTCGGGGCCCGATGCGAAGCTGAAGTCGATCGCGAAGACGGAGACCTGGTTCGACCAGCTCCTGCCCGCGCCGCCCAAGCCGGCCGAGCCTGCGGAGGCCCGACCCGCGCCGAAGGACGCGCCGATTCCGGAGGACCCCGAGACGCCGCCCCCCGGCGCGCCGAAGACCGACGAGCGCCCCACGAGCACGACGTGGAGCACGACCTGGGGCGCGGGCCACGGTGCGACCGACTCGATCACCGCGGTGCTCTTCGTGCTGCGCGACGAGGCGGACCAATCCGCGCTCATCGACGCGCTCGCGGCGCGGCACGCCTACCTCTCCGGCTGGAGCGCTGTCGCGAAGCAGCAGGTCGGGTTCGTGCTCGAGGAGCCCCTGTGCGGCGCTTTCGTCGAGAAGGTGCGCGGCCAGGAGGAGTGGGACCCCGAGCACGAGCTCGTGCACCGCGCCGCGCAGGCCCTCTGCCTGCGGCGCTTCGGTCAGCTCCCCTACTGGCTCCAGACGGCCGTCGGCTGGGAGGCCGAGGTCGCTCTCGACGGGACGCTCTACTGCTTCCCCTACCGCGACGAGTTCGTCTTCGCGGCCGAGCACGGCGGGTGGCCGAACGACCTGAAGAGCGAGTTCAAGGACCGCGACGACCGGCCGCTGAACATCGGCGAGGTGGCGCTCTGGACGCGCGGGAAGTTCGACGGCAAGTGCGCGCGCAAGGCGTGGGGCCTCCTGCACCATGCGGCCGGCGCGACCAAGGGCAAGCTCTCGCCGCTCTTCGCCGAGCTCGCGCGCTTTCGTTCCGAGCACGATCGGCGCGAGACGGGTCCGAACGCATGGGAGCGCATCCCGGGCTACGAGATCCCGCCGCACGAGCAGGAGCGGATGCTGAAGGCGCACCTCGGCGACGACCTGTTCGAGGCGGCCACGCGCGCGTTCAAGAAGGGCCTCGAGGGCGTGAAGTCGACGGCCAAGGCGGGCGCGACGCGCTGAAACGCCGCGCTCGTGCTTGGAATCCTCGCGAGCGCCCCTTCCAATGCTGCGCGTCGCGCCCGGAGCGCGCGACGGCGACCATGGAACTGCGCTTCTTCGGTGCGACGGGCGGGACGACGGGCTCGTGCCACATGCTGCGCGCGGGCGGCCACACCGTCCTCCTCGACTGCGGCATGTTCCAGGGACGGCGCGACGAGTGCCGGAAGAAGAACGAGCGCTTCGGCTTCGACCCGTCGATCGTCGACGCGGTCGTGCAGTCGCACGCGCACGTCGACCACTCGGGCAAGCTCCCGATGCTCGTGCGCCACGGGTTCCGCGGCCGCATCTACTCGACGAGCGCCACGCGCGACCTGTGCGAGGTCATGTTGCACGACAGCGCGCGCATCCTGCTCCAGGACGCGCAGCACCTGAACCGCCAGCGGATGCGCAAGAAGCTGCTCGGGGAGCGCGAGCGCGCGCGTTTCCGAGCGATCGAGAAGGCCGACGCGCGCCGCCGGCGTCGCGGGGGGAAACCCGAGCGCCCCGCGCCTTCCGCGGACATCGGGCCCGAGCTCCCGGGCTGGAGACCGAACGAACCGTTCCGGCTCCCCCACGAGTCCAACCTGCCCGAGCGCGAGATCCTGCCGATCTTCCTCGACGAAGACGTCGACGCGACGATGCCGCTCTTCGCGCCGCGCGACTACGGCGACTGGTTCGAGGCGGCGCCCAACATGCGCTTCCGCTTCCACGACGCGGGCCACATCCTCGGCTCGGCGTGGGTCGAGGCCGAGGTCCAGGACGGGCGCGCGCTCCACCGCGTCGTCTTCACCGGCGACTACGGGCGCAAGCACCAGCCGATCCTGCGCGATCCCGAGGAGCTCCTCCCCGCCGACGTCTACATCTCCGAGTCGACCTACGGCAACCGCGTGCACCCGCCGTTCGAGGACCTCGACCGCGAGCTCGCCGCCGCCGTGCGACGGCTCGCCGAGCGCGGGCGCGGACGCCTGCTCATCCCCGCGTTCGCGGTCGGGCGCACGCAGAACGTCTTGTACTCGCTCGCGCGGATCTTCCGGGAGCAGCTCGCGCCGCCCGTGAACGTGGTCGTCGACAGCCCGCTCGCGACCGCGGCCACGCAGATCGTGATGCGGCACCACGAGTGCTTCGACGAGGAGGCGCTCCTCGAGTACCGGCGCTTCGACACCGACCCCGCGCTGCGTTCCAGGCTCACGTTCACGGACTCGGTCGAAGCGAGCAAGGCGCTCAACGCCGACCCGCGTCCCACGATCGTGGTCTCGGCGTCGGGCATGCTGGAGAGCGGCCGCATCCTCCACCACGTCGCCCACGGCATCGAACGCGACGACACGGAGATCCTGATCGTCGGCTTCCAGGCCGAGCACACGCTCGGACGGCGCCTGCTCGAGGGCGCCAAGACGGTCAACGTGCTCGGCCTCGCCTACACGGTGCGCGCGCGCGTCTCCTCGCTCCTCGGCTTCTCGGCCCACGCGGACAGGAACGAGCTCATCGAGGCGCTCGAACCGCATGCGCGGCGCGCCAAGCAGCTCTTCCTCGTCCACGGCGAGGACGACCAGCGCGTGCCGCTCGCGCGCGAGCTCGAGACGCGCGGCTTCGCGTCCGTCGAGCGGCCGGCGGACGCGCGAGCGTTCCGCCTGTGAGGCCGGCGGACGCGCGCTCGTTCAGCCTGTGTGGCCGGCGGACGCGCGAGCGTTCCGCCTGTGAGGCCGGCGGACGCGCGAGCGTTCCGCCTGTGAGGCCGGCGGATGCGCGCGCGTTCCGGTTGTGAGGCCGGCGGACGCACGCGCGTTCCGGTTGTGAGGCCGGCGACCGGGCGGCGCGCGGCGCGGCCACCACGCGCCCGGTGGGATCGCCGTCGGTGGTGAAACCGGGTCAGAAGCCGATGACGTTGACGCCCGCTTCGAGGTTCCAGTCGAAGGGACGGTCCGAGCCGATCCCGATGCCCGGCCGCACGAATGCGTTGAGCGCGCCGCCGAAGGCGCCGCCCAGATTCCATCCGTACTCCACCTCGAGGGTGACCGGCACGGCGTCGTTCTCCCAGTCGAGCACCACGGTCGGGTCGACGGTGAGCCAGCTCTTCTTGTCCGCGGCCGTCTTCACGAAGTAGAGATCGATCAAGGTCTCGTTCACGTCCGCGCGCGCCGAGTCGCCGCCGAAGCCGACGTTCTCCTGGAGCGTCGGGGCGAAGATCGTGGTGGCGTTCAGGAACCACGCGCGGGTGACGACCGGAGCGCCGATGTTCTTTCCGCGCCCGAGCACGTCCTCCGACGCCGTGTCCAGCATGAGGTCGAAGCCCACGAGCCAGGCGTCGGTCAGGGTCACGTCGGCGATCCAATTCCAGCGCACCGAGATGTCCCCGAGACCGCTGTCCGTGCCGCCCGCGGCGTCGGAGACGGCGAACGGGAGCTTGGTGCGGAGGTTCATCCGGTTGTCCGCGAACGGATGGATGTACTTGATCGTCGTGAGGTCGGCGTAGGAGCTCCCGCGCAGGGCGTCGTACTCGTTGCCGACCGCGAGCGTGCGCAGGAACACGGCCGGGTTCGTGCCGGACTTGTCTGCTCCCGATGCGTCCGCGCCGGAGGGCGCCGGTGCCTTCGGCTCCTGATACGCGAGCGGAGCCGACTCCGCCGACGCGAGTGACCGCGCATCCGGACGCAGAGCGCGCTCGCCCATCGGCGCGGCGCAGGAGGTGAACAGTGCGAGAGACAGGAGGATGCGGTGCATCTGGTGGGGAGGCGGATCGAGGGGGTGGATGCGGGCGTGGACGCGGCCGGAGAAGCGGTGCGCGCGGGGAGGATACCCGATGTCCGCGCGCGATCCGCAAGCTCGGCCGCTCACGCGTTCACGGCGATCGCCTCGGGGGAGACGGAGCCGTCGCGTTTCGGGAACACGGAGTCGTCGCACGGCGCAGACATGCTGCGTATGGACGGGCGCCGTGCCCGGTGGTTCAAGAACCTGCGGCGCGCAGCTACGCTCCACGCCCCCGGCGCCGCGTGACTCGATCGCGCGCGTCCATCGCCGCCGTCGCCCGTCGTCGCGCGGAATCGCCCCACCTCCCCGTTTCGATCCTCGACATGAAGCCGTCCTTCCTCGCCGTCCTTCCGCTCCTCGCCGCGCTCGTGGCTGGTTGCCGCGCCGAACCCGTCGGATCGAATCCCGCCGTCGGCGGGGCAGACACGATCTACCTCGGCGCGATCTTGACCATCGACGACGCGCACCCGCGCGCCGAGGCCCTCGCGGTGAAGGACGGGAGGATCCTCGCCGTCGGCTCGAAGTCGGACGTGCTGAGCCGCAAGGGTGCTGGGACGAAGGTCGTCGAGCTCGGCGCCAAGGCGCTGGTCCCCGGCTTCGTCGACGCGCACAGTCACTTCAGCGCGGTCGGCCTGCAGGCCCTGTCGGCCAACCTGCTGCCGCCTCCGGATGGTCCCGTGAAGTCGATCGCGGAGCTCCAGGCGGTGCTGCGCGAGTTCATCGCGAAGTCGCCCACCGTGAAAGCCTACGGATTGGCGATCGGCTTCAACTACGACGACTCGCAGCTCGCCGAGCAGCGCAGTCCGACGGCCGAGGAGCTCGACCAGGTGTCGACGACCGTGCCCATCCTCGTCATCCACCAATCGGCGCACCTCGCCGTCTTGAACACCATGGCCCTGGCCAAGGCCGGATGGAGCGCCGCATCGCCCGATCCCACCGGCGGCGTGATTCGGCGCAAGCAGGGCGGTCAGGAGCCCAACGGCGTGCTGGAGGAAAACGCCTTCTTCCTGTCGCTTCCGAAGTTGCTCCCGAAGTTCACGGCGGAGCAGGGCCTCGAGCAGTTGCATGCGGCCCAGGCGATCTACCTCGCGAACGGCTTCACGACGGTGCAGGACGGACGCACGGATCCGCCGACGCTGGCGCTGCTCGCCGCGGCCGCGAAGGCGGGCACGTTCGTGATCGACGTCGTCTCCTACCCCGATCTCGATCAGAACGCGAAGGACCCCATCCTCCACGGCCCGTGGATGGCTCCGGGCTACGCGAGTCACTTCCGCCTCGGCGGCGTGAAGTTGACCTTCGACGGATCGCCGCAGGGCAAGACGGCGTGGATGACCCAGCCGTACCTCGAGGTGCCCGAGGGTCAGCCCGCGAGCTACGTCGGCTATCCCAGCTTCCCCGACGCGAAGAAGGCCGCAGACTTGGTGAAGCTCGCCTACCAGAATCACTGGCAGCTCTTGGTGCACGCGAACGGCGACGCCGCGATCGAACAACTGCTCGACGACGTCCGCGCGGCGAGCGCCGCGTTCCCGGGCGCCGACCGCCGCACGACGCTGATCCACGGCCAATACGTGCGCGAGGACCAGGTCGCCCGGATGAAGGAACTGGGCATCTTCCCCGCGCTCTTCCCGATGCACACGTTCTATTGGGGCGACTGGCACCGCGATTCCGTCGCCGGACCGGAGCGCGCCGAGAACATCTCCCCGATGGGTTGGCTCGCGCAGCGCGGGATGCCCTTCAGCATCCACTCCGACGCGCCGGTGACCTTCCCGAACTCGATGCGCGTCCTCGACAGCGCCGTCAACCGTACGACGCGTTCGGGCCGCGTGCTCGGGCCGCAGCACCGCCTCGAACCGCTCGTCGCGCTGAAGGCGATGACGTTGTGGTCCGCGCACCAGCACTTCGAGGAGAAGACCAAGGGCTCGCTCGCGGTCGGGAAGCTCGCGGACCTCGTGATCCTCGACGGGAACCCGGTCGAGGTGGACCCGAAGACACTGAAGGACCTGAAGGTCGTCGAGACGATCAAGGAAGGCCGGACGGTCTACCGCGCGCGCTGAGCCGCACGACGGGATCCTGTGGGGTCGGGTGACTCGCCCCGGGAGTCCCTCGGACGAGGCGTCGTGATGGACCGGCGCATCGATCGAGGCACGGGGTGGGACGGGACCCGCGGTTCCCGCTGGATTCGCGGCGGCTCGCGGTGGCACTCTGCGGCCTTCGCGATGGGTGCACACGAACGAACGAACTCCCGCGGCGAGACGCGCTGGCTCTTCGCCGCCTTTGCCGGCGGGCTCGTGCTCGGCGTCCCGGCGCTCGTGCTCTGGATCTTGGTCGCGCGGCCCACGCACCCCTGGCAGCTCGCGCCACAGACGCTGGGCTTCCTCACCGTGCCGGGGAAGTACGTCGTGTTCTGGGGACTCGCGCCGTCCTCGCCGCTCGGCCCGTGGGGCCTCTCGGTGCTCGGACTCGTCGCCGACACGCTGCTCGCCCTGCTCCTCGCGTCGCTCCTGGCACCGCTCGGACGGCTGCGCGGGGTCGGTCCGTGGCTGAAGCGGGCGCACGAGCGCGCGGCCGAGGTCCTGCGCGACTACCCCGGCCTCCGCCGCACCGCGTTCTGGGGTGTCACGCTGTTCGTGTTCCTCCCGCTGCCCGGCACGGGCGCGATCGGCGGGACCTTCGCGGGCCAGCTCATGGGGCTCTCGCGAACGGCGACCGTGCTCGCCATCGCCCTGGGCTCGACCTTTACCCTCGTGCTCTTCGCGTCGCTCGCGACCTTCCTCGGCGCCCGCGCGCAGGAGCTGCTCCAGAATCCCTGGGTCGCGGTCGTCGCGGCCCTCGTCCTCGCGCTGTTCGTGTGGGTCGCGTACCGGCGCGTGAAGCGCAACCTGAGCCGCGGGTGAACCGCGCGCGCGCCGGACTTTTTCTCCACGCCGGCCTCGGAATCGCGCGGGCGCGCGGTACAAACGGAGCGCACTCCATGATCGTCGTGCGCGCACCATGTCGCCCCAGGATTTCGAAGCCGAAACGGAACAGCGGGTCCAGGCGGAAGACCTGCGCGACGCGTGGACGGTGCTCGATCCGGCCGACCGCGTCGAGGGCTTCCGCGCGCTGAGCTCCGGCGAGGCGGAGCAGTTCTTCCTCGAGATCTCCGCGCTCGACCGCGCGCACCTGATCCTCGGGCTGCCGACGATCGAGCAGCGCTGGTGGATCCGCGCGCTGGCGCCCGACGACGTCGCCGACGTGGTGCAGGAGGCGCCGCCGGACGAGCGGCTGAAGCTGATGCATCTGCTCGACGAAGCGACGCGGCGCGAGGTGAACGCGCTGCTCGCCTACGCCGAGGACGAGGCCGGCGGCCTGATGAACCCGCGCTACGCCCGGCTGCGCCCCGACATGACCGTCGACGAGGCGATCAGCTACCTGCGGCGGCAGACGCGCGAGCGCGTCGAGAGCATCTACTACGCGTACGTCCTCGACGACCACCAAGTGCTCGTCGGCGTCGTCAGCTTCCGCCAGCTCATGATGGCGCGCCGCGAAGCGAAGGTGCGCGAGATCATGATCACGGAGCTCGTCACCGTGCACGCGGAGATGGACCAGGAGGCCGTCTCGCGCGTGTTCGCCGAGGCCGACCTGCTCTCCGTGCCCGTGGTGGACCCGGATGGCCGCATGCAGGGCATCGTGACGGCCGACGACATCGTCGACGTCGTGCGCGAGGAGGCGACGGAGGACATCCAGAAGATCGGCGGCAGCGCGGCCCTCGAGGCGCCGTACCTGCAGGTCGGCTTCGTCGACATGATGAAGAAGCGCGCGGGCTGGCTCTGCGTGCTGTTCGTCGGCGGAACGCTGACCGTGAGCGCCATCGGACACTTCCAGGAGCGCATCACGCGCATCGGCTACCTCGAGACCTTCATCGCGATGATCATCTCGTGCGGCGGCAACTGCGGCTCGCAGGCGTCGACGCTCGTCATCCGCGCCATGGCGCTCGGCGAGGTCCGATTGCGCGACTGGTGGCGCGTGTTCCTGCGCGAACTCGGCGCGGGCCTCGCGCTGGGCGCGACGCTGGGGCTCCTGGGCCTCCTGCGCATCGTGGCGTGGCACCATCTCTTCGAGGACGGCGGCCAGCCGATGTACGGCGCGAATTACCTCCTCATCGCCGTGACGGTGGCGTTCTCCGTGATCGGCGTTTCGACGTGGGGCACGCTCGTGGGCGCGATCCTCCCGTTCGTGCTGAAGCGCTTCGGACTCGACCCCGCGAGTGCGTCGGCGCCGCTCGTCGCGACCTTGTCCGACGTCACGGGCATCGTGATCTTCTTCTCGATCTCGATCGCGGTCCTCTCCGGCGCGACGCCGGCGTGATCACGCCGACGCGCGTCCATCGACCGCGCCGCGCCCCACGTCCGGTTCGAGGCGCCGCAGGAGCGCCCACGTCGCGAACGCCGCGATCACATAGAGCCCGACCGTGATGCAGATGAGCCGCGCGTAGTCGTTCCCCGTGTGGTCGAGCAGCCAACCGCCGAGGCGCGGGCTGATCGCCCAGCCGACGCCCGAGGCGAGGCTCGTGACGCCGTTCTGCAAGGCGCGCGCGTCGCGCGGCGTCGCGTGAATGCTGAAGTTCTTGAGCACCGGTGTCGCCGCGTTCATCAAGACGCCGCGCGCGAGGAAGCCCGCCACCGCGAACGGCAGGCTGTGCGTGAACGCGAGCACGAGGAAGAACGGGATCGAGGCGAGCTCGAGCACGACGATGCTGCCGACGAAACCGAAGCGCGCCTGCAACCGCGGCGTGAGCAGGTAACCGAGCGTCATCAGGAGCCAGCCGACCGCGTTCAGATCCGCCACGGCCGACGGCGCGAGGCCGAAGCGGTCCTGGAAGTAGAGTCCGAGGAACGCAATCACGAGCCCCGCGCCGAGCGCGATGCAGAGCTGCGGCAGCGCGAAGCGTGCGAGCCGCGCGCGTTCGCGCCAGAAGACGGTCACCGGCCGCGCCGCGCGCTCGCCGGGCTCGACCGGCGCCTCGACGATGCGTGCGTAGGGCCACGCCGAGCTGAAAGCGAGCAGTCCCGCCGCCGCCAGCGCCCACGCGAGCGCCTCGCGCTCGTTTCCGAGCTGCGCGGTGAGCAGCGTGACGAGCCGCCCGCTCCCCCACGCGCCCGCGACCGCCGCGCCGGTGTGCACGGCCTCCGACCAGCCGAAGAGCCGCGCGCGTTCCCCAACTCGGGCGTGGCGGTACAGGAACGGCGCGATCGCGACGAAGTGCACGGACCACGCGAGCCCCGCGAGCAGCGTGCACGCCATGAGCGCGTGCAGGTTCGGCATCCACGGCAGGAGCGCGTACGCGACGCCCGCCGCGCAGGTCGCCGCGAGCAGCACGGGCCGCGTCGGCCGGCGCGCGAGGACGAACGCGGCGGGCAGCGCGATCAGCACCTTCCCCCACGCGTCGCACGACACGACCAGCCCGATCTCCTCCTTCGAGAAGCCGCGCCGATCGAGGAAGAGCGCGAGCAACGACCACGGGATGGCCCACGCGGCGCCCATGAGCGCGGAGCCCCAGAGGAACGCGCGCACGCCGGGCGCGAAGCGCCCCTCCCCCGCGTCAACCGCCACGCGCTCCCGCCTTCCTCCACATCGCCCGCCCTCCGCCCGATTCGAGGGGGCGGGAGCCTACGCAGCGGCGCACCGCGCGTCCACGCATCTCCGACGCTCGCCAGGCCTCTGCGGATGGATCAACGCTGCGCGCCGAAGCCCGCGCGAAGGAGGGCCTCCAACGTCGCCCCCGCCCGTGCCTCGTCGAGCACGTGATCGCGCGGTCCGAGACCGCGATCGCCTCGAGCCGTGCTCCACCGGCCGAGCAGCACCGCGTCGAGTACGTCCTTGGACTCCGACGCGAGCGCGACGCAGCGCGCGAACGCCTCCGTGCGCGACGTCTCGCTCCAAGCACCCGGACCGATGCGCGCGTCGCCCGTTCCACCGGTCGCCGGGAAGGAAACGGAGGCGACGAAGAGCGGTCGGCGATGCTCGCGCGCGACGCGGTCCGCGCTCTTCCACGTCGTTTGGAGCATGGCTTGGAACGCCGCGCGCGCGTCGCGCTCCTCCGCGCCGCGCAGCGGGCGGTTCAGGACGCGCGGCTCGAGGCCGACGAGGTCGAGCGCGTCCCAGAACGCGATCTTCTCGACCTCCTCCGCCGAGCCGGCGAGGAACGTCAGGCGTCCCGTGAACGCGCCGCGCGCCGCACGAATCACGCTGGCCCAACCCGCGTCCTTCCACACGAGCTCCTCCGCCTCGCCGCGCCGGCCTTCGACCGTGTGGCGCGTCGTCTCGAGCAACCCACCGCCGAGCGACAGCGTGTCGCAGCCCGCGAGCTCCGCGACGAGCGCGTAGTGCGTCGCGAAACGGCGGTACTGCGCGAAGAACGCGCGCCAGTCCGTCTCGCCGTTGCGCAGCCAGCTTCCGGCCCACGTGCCGCCGGGCGCGGAGAGGAGCTGCGGGAGGAGCGCCGTCTTCGCGCCGTGCTCGCGCGCGCGCCCGAGCGTCGCGAAGAGCGCGAGATCGCCGCCGAGCGCGCCGAGCACGCGCGGCGCGGGCGCAAGCGCGCGCCCGGGGGGATCGTCCTCGGCGGCGAAGGAGCTCGTCACGGCGACCATCCCGGCGCCGAGTTCCTCCGCGCGCGCGAGCTGCGTGTCCGCCGAACGCGTGCCGTATCCGTCGCGACGCTCGAACGGCGGCGGAGCGAGCACGAGGCCGCACAGGCCGCGCGCGGTGCGCCGCTCCGCCGCGCGCGCCGCATCGACCGGCACGAGCGCCGCCGCGCGCACGGCGAGACGCGCCGCGAACGCGGCTTCGAGCTCCGGCGTCACGGTGATCCGCGCGGAGCCCTTCCACAGCTCGCGCGCGAACGCGGTGCCGCGCGTCTCGAGCAGGAGCCCGAAGATCTCGGCGCGCAGGGGCGCCACGACGTGCGGCGAGTGGCGGCGCGCGGCGCCGGGATCGATCAACACGTCGACGGAGAGCGTCGCCTCCGCGCGCGCGAGGTGCCCGGTCCACTCCGTGAGCGCGCGCCCGTGCCAGCGCTGCGCCGCGTGCACGACGGCACCCTCCACGAGCCAGGCCGCGGAGCACGGACCGAGGCGGTCGTCGAGCGTCGCACGCGCGATCACCGCGCCGCCGTCGTCCTCGAGCCCGTCTTCGAGCAGCACGTGCGCCGTCTTCGTGTGCGCGTTCCAACGCGCGGGCGCGCGCACGCCCGTCCAGCGCTCGAAGTCCTCGAGCTCCGCGTGCACCACGAGCTCGCACGGCCGCGCGTCGACGCCGGGCGAGGCCCACGTGGCAGCATGGGCGGCGGCGCCCGCGGCGGCGGAACACCACGCGAGGACGCGCGCGGCGTCGACCTCCGGCGCGCGCCGACCCCAGAACGCCGCGAGGTTCTCGGGCACGGGGACGTAGCGCGAGCGCAGTGCCGCGCGCGCGATCTGCGGGCGGACGAGGCGCTCGCGCACGCAGCGGCCGTCGAGCTCGAGCGGCGCTTCGAGCACGCTGTCGCCCGCGCGCAGGATGCGCACGTTCGGCTTCCACGCCGCGAGCGGCGCTTCGAGGTCGAGCGCGAGCTGCGCGGCGTCGTTGCCGAACACGAGCGTCACCGGCAGCGCGGGCCGGTCGGGATCGCGCCACGTCGCCACGAGGAGATCGGCGGGACGGTCGAATTCCTGGCCGAGGTACCGAAACGCTCCGGCGCGCGTGAGCTCGACGCCGAGCGCGCGCGCGAGGCGCGCCGCGTCCGGATCCGCCGCGGTGCCGATCACGACGCGCGCGTGTTCGCGCGGGCTCGCGGCGCCGCTCGCGAGCACGGTTAGGCGCGGCGCGCCGGGCTGCGCCGCGACCGCCGCGATGCGCGCGCAACGCTCCACTGCGGGTCCGGGCGGCGCGCTCCCGTCGACCGCCGGCGCGAGCAGCAGGGTGCGCATCAACGCCGCGCCGCCCGCGGCGTCGGGCACGAGGTCGCCGCGCCCGCAGGCAGCCGCGAGGGCGAGCACGGACGCGAGCGCAGCGCGCGCCGCCGCCCGCTCCCACGCACTCCGCTGCTTCACGCCTCGCGCCATCGCGTCACTCCCATCCCGTCCGCCGCACGAGGAACGCACGGTGCGCGCCGCGCGCGGGAGCGGCGAGGATCGCGTCGTTCGCGGCGGAAAGCGAGGTCTGCGGCCCGGAAAACGTGTTGGGCGTCAGCGCCCACACGACGTCGAGCGGCGTCTTCTTGCGCGGCGGTCGCGTGCTCGCGTCGTAGAGCTCCCAGTACGACACGGCGCGTGCGTCGTATTTCAGCTCGTTGTCCGGCGACGACGTGGTCCACGCGCGTCCGCCGACGTAGCCGAGTTCCGGCACCGCGAGCAGTTGGAGCAGCGGCCAATTCGCGACGACGACCGTGTGCTCGCGCGGGAACTCCTCGAGGGCGCGCGCGACGTCCTGGTTCAGGCGCAGGTCGTCGCGGTACTCCATCGAGCGCTCGAGGACGTAGCCGTCGTTGCCCGCGATGTCCGCTGCGATGCCGGGCGCCTGCCAGCCGCTCGGCCGCGACGGATACAGGACGCCCGACTGGTTGACGAGATGGAAGGCGACCGCGACCGCGATCACGCCGGCGCGGACGCGCGACTGGCCCTCGGTGCCGTGCAACGCGAGCGCGAGCCACAGGAAGAGGAACGGGTAGCTCTGCAGGAAGTAGCGCGGCAGCGTGTTCGTGTACTGACCGTAGAAGAGGAGGAACGCGACGAGGAAGACGCCGCACTGCACCTGGATCCACCGCGCGCGGCCCGCGAGCATGCGCTTCACGAGGAGCGGCACGCCCGTGAGGAAGAGCAGCACGCCGAGGCCGTACTCGGGGATCGTCCAAAGGCGCCTCAGGAAGAGGTGCTTCCAGCCGCCGAGCGGATCGACGAACGCGGGCTCTCTCGCGAAGCGCGCGACGAGCAGCACCTCGGCCGCGAACACGAGCAAGAGCGCGAGGAACGCGAACGCCCAGCGCCGGGCGCGCGCGCGCTCCTCCGCCCCGCCCGCCTCGGCCGCGAGCCCGCACCAGCGCGGCCGCCACGCGAGCAGAGCGCAGAGGACGAGGTTCGCGCCGATCGGGATCACCGCGGTGTACTTCACGGCGAGCGCCAGCGCGGACCAACCGAACGCGCGGTCGAACGCTCTTCGGTCGAGCGCCGCGAAGGCGAGCGCCGTGCACGCGACGAGCGGCATGTCGAGGCTCATCTGGCACGCCGTGGCCTGGAAGAGCGGCGCGGTGGCGAACGCGAGCGCGAGCAGGAGCCCCGCCGGCGCGGGCAGGTGCCTACGCGCGACCGAGTAGAACGCCGCGACGCTCGCCGCGGCGACGACGAAGCTCGCGAGGTGCAGCACGACGAACACGACGGACGGCGCGAGCCCGAGCGCATAGAGCGCGCCGATCGCGAGCGGGTACAGGCTGAACGGGTAGACGTTCGGCCCGCCGTCGACGAACACGGGCTCCCGCGTCAGGAGCCGGGCGACGTCGAAGCCGTGCTCCGCGAGCCACACGCCCTGCGGGAACGCGCCCATGAGCGCGTCCCAGTACGGCGGATCGACGATCAGGTACGAACGCGCGAACGCGAGCACGACGAACACGAGGAGGCCGAGGCGCGCGGGCGCGAGGCGGCGTTCGAGCGCGGCGAGCTTCGCGAACATGCGGCGTCAGCGACGGTCCGCGGTCGAAGGAGGAACCGCCTCGGCGCGCGCTTCGCCCGGCCACGTCGGCCGCACGGAGCACGCGGCCGACTCCTGCAGCGCGCGCAGCTTCATGTACTTGAGCCGACCGTAGTACGCGGAGAGGTACGCCTGCACGAGCCCGCGCCAACCCATCAGGAACCCGAGCTTCAGCACGTACGCGCGGAAGAAGCGCGCCGACGGCCGCAGCGTGAGATCGAAGATCCCCGCCCGCTCGCCCCGCCGATGAAGCCCTTCCGCCATGATCGTCGTGTACTTGTCGATCGTGCGCAGGTGCTCGCCGAAGCTCCGATACGGATGGTGGAGCAGATTCCCGCGGAGCTCCCCCACCGGCCCGTCGAGCTCGACGCGGTCGTGCGGATCGTTCCCGCCCCAATGCCCGCGGCGGCGGTCGAACAGACGCAACTGCCGGTCGGGATACCAGCCGCCGCGCGTCATCCAACGCCCGAGGTAGGAGGAAAGGCGCGGGAAGCGCCAACCCGCCTGGACGGGGAAGCCCGCGTCGCGCAGTGCGAGGATCTCGGCGCGCAGCTCGGGCGTGATGCGCTCGTCGGCGTCGACGCAGAGCACCCAATCGTGCCGCGCCTCACGGATCGTGAACTCCTTCTGCGCGACGTGCCCGGGCCAGTCGCGCTCGATCACGCGCGCGCCGAGTTCGGAGGCGAGCGCCCGCGTGCGGTCCTTCGAATGCGAGTCGACGACCACGACCTCGTCGCAGAAAGCGAGCGACGCGAGGCAGTCCGCGATGCGGTCCTCCTCGTCCATCGCGATGATGCAGGCGCTGATGCGCGGGCGCTCGGTCAACCGCGGTACTCCTCGAGCACGCTCCGATACCGTTTTTCGTAGGCGTCCACCATCTGCGACGCGAGGAAACCCTGCGCGACGCGGCGCGGACCGCCGGCGGCGAGGTGCCTGCGCAGCGCGTCGTCGCGCAGCACGCGCTCCAATGCATCGGCGAGCGCCTTCACGTCGTCGGGCGGCACGAGGAGGCCGCACTCCTCGTCGAGCACGGCCTCGGCGAGGCCGCCGACCTTGCTCGCGACCACCGCGCGGCCCGCGGCCATGGCCTCGAGCGCGCTGACGCCCAGGCCCTCTTTGCGCGCGGGCAGCACGAACACGTCGCACGCGCCGAGCAGGTCGGGCGCGTCGTCGCGGCGACCGAGGAAGCGCACGCGCGCCTCGAGCTCGAGCACGCGCGCCTGCTCTTCCAGCTTCGCGCGCGCCGACCCGTCGCCCGCGA
>JACRIO010000018.1 GCA_016220035.1 Planctomycetota bacterium
GCCCCCGCGCGCGTCGGACTCATAGAGCGCCTCGACGAGCTGCATCGTGCGCCATCCGTCCTCGACGGAGGTCGAGAGCTCGCGGTCCTCGCCCGCGACGAAGCGCTGCAGGTTCGACATCGGCCCGCGGAACGCGTCGGGGAACCAATCGCCCGCGAGCGGCACCGCATGCCACGTCTCCGCGCGCGCGCCCGCGCCGCGATCGAGCGCGAGCTCGAGGAAGTCGGGACGGCCCTTCGGGTAGTCGAGGTTGACGCCCATCTGCCCCACCGCGGCCCCCGCGAGGCCCTCGACGCGCAGCTCCGACGCCGCGTGGCGCGGGCCGTGCGCGTGGTGGTGGTTCACGGTGAGCGCGCACCGCACGTCGTCCGCGTAGTCGAGGATCATCGTCGAGCGCGAGCTCGCGAGCTCCGGCGCGTCGGGGTGCTTCACGGTGCGGCACCACACCGCGCGCGGCTCCCCGAGCAGACCGCGGATCGCGTCGAGGTAGTGGATCGAGTGCAGCGCGAGCTCCATGCGCGGGAGCTTTTCCAGGAAGGGCCACAGCTCCCACGGCATGCGGCAGTTCACGCGCACTTCGAGCTCGACGACGCGCCCGAGCAGCCCGCGCGCGATCGCGTCCTGGAGCGCGAGCAGCATCGGGCTGAAGCGCAGCTGGAAGTTCACCGCGGCGGCGAGCTCCTTGCGCCGGCATTCGGCGCGGATCGCCGTCGCCTCGGCGAGATCGCGGCCGAGCGGCTTCTGGATCAAGAGCGCGGAGCGCGCGGGCGACCGTCGCACGATGTCGAGCACCGCTTCGGGCGGGACGGCGACGTCGAACACCGCGTCGCGCGAGGCGAAAGCCTCGTCGAGCGTCGCGAGGACGCGCGGGATCGCGAAGCGCGCCGCGGTCCGCTCCGCGCGCGTCCGGTCGACGTCGAAGATGCCCGCGACGTCGAAGCCGCACGCGCGGTACGCCGGCAGATGCGCGTCGTTGACGATGCCGCCCGCGCCGACGATCACGATCGGCCGCGGGGCGCGCGGGAGCTCCCACCGCTGCCGGAGCGCGAGCGGAAACGGAGCGAGCGCGTTCACGACCGCTTCTCCCCGCGCCGGGGCGCGGACCGGTCCGCGTCCGCCTCCTCGATGCGCGCGGAGAGCGTCCGCGCCGTGCGCGCGAGCTCGCCGCGCGCCTCCGCGATCGTGCGCGCGCTCCCGAGGTCGATGCGCTGCAGGTACGGCATCGTGAGTGCCCCGAGCACGTGCCCGCGCGGATCGAAGACGGGCACGGAGAGGTCGTGCACGCCGCGCACACGCGAGCTCTCCATCTCCTCGAAGCCGCGCTCGCGCACCTTCGCGAGTTGCTTGGCGAGCGCCGCCGCCTGCTTTCGTTCCGCCGCGGTCATGCGCTCGAGGAGCCGCTCGCGGTCGGCTTCGTGTTGGAACGCGAGCAGCACGCGTCCCGAGCATGACGGCGGCAGACTCATCGTCGATCCGACGCGCACCGCGAAACCCATCTCGCCCGGCGCGTCCACTTGCGCGAGCACGATCCCGCGGCCGCCTTCGAGCACGGTGAGGTGGCAGGACTGGTGCACCGCGGCGGAGAGCTCCTTCATCAAGGGCAGCGCGTCCGTGAGCAGGCGATCCATCGGCGTGAAGCGGTGCGCGAGCTCGAACAGCTTCAGCGTGAGCACGTAGCCGTCGCCCGGGCGGCGGATCGCGACCCAGCCGCGCTCGACGAGCCGCGCGAGCATGCGGAAGATCTCGCCGACGGAGCGGTCGAGCGCGCGCGCGATCTCGGCCTGCGTCAGGCCGTCCGGGTGGTGCGCGAGGAGCTCGAGGATGTCCAGGCCCTTGTCGAGGGCGGGAGCGCGGTAGCGGCCTCCTTCGGGCTCCTTCTTGGGGCGGCGCGGCACGGTTGGAGTTTCACTTGTGAAGGCTCCGTTGCGCAAGTAAAACCACGGCGTCCATGCGCGGCCTCCGCGACCTCGGCTTCCTCGCGCTCCTCCCGGCGTTCTTCGCCGCCGCGTGCAGCGACGCGTCCACGCATCCGAAGCCCGCCGCGAACGCGCGCATCGTCGTGATCCCGAAGGGCACGACGCACGTCTTCTGGAAGGCGGTCGAGAAGGGCGCGCGCGAGGCCGGCGTCGAGCGCGGGCTCGACGTGGTGTGGAAGGGCCCGCTCGCGGAGAACGATCGCGCGCAGCAGATCCAGCTCGTGCAACAGTTCATCGCGGAGAGGCCGGCGGGCATCGCGCTCGCGCCGCTCGACCACGCGGCGCTCGTCCCCGCGGTCCGCGCCGCGCGCGCGGCGAAGATCCCGATCGTGATCTTCGACTCCGCGCTCGACGGCCAGGCACCGGACGATTTCGAGAGCTTCGTCGCGACCGACAACGGCGCGGGCGGAAGGCTCGCGGGCGAGGAGCTCGCGCGCCTCCTCGGCGATACGGGCGAGGTGGTGTTGCTGCGCTACCTCGTCGGCAGCGCGAGCACGGAGGAGCGCGAGGCAGGCTTTCTCGCGGCGGTCGGGAAGCGCGCGTCGATGAAGGTCCTCGTCGACCACCGCTACGCCGGCGCCACGATCGGCGAGGCGAAGACGACGGCGCTCAACCTCGCGGACGCGCTGAAACAGGCGAAGGGCGTGTTCGCGTCGAACGAGCCGGCGACGAACGGCATGCTGCTCGCGCTGCGCCAGCTCGGCCTCGCGGGCAAGCTCGAGTTCGTCGGGTTCGACGCGTCGCCGCCGCTCGTCGAGGCGCTGAAGGCGGGCGAGATCGACGCGCTCGTCGTGCAGAACCCGCGGAAGATGGGCGCGCTCGCGGTCGCGACGCTCGCCGACCGCCTCGCCGGAAAGATCGTCCCCGCGAACGTCGACACGGGCGCCGTCCTCGTCACGCGCGAGAACATGCACCGACCGGAGGTCGCCGCGCTGCTCGAATAGCCCCCCGGTTTCGAGCGCGCACACCTCGCGGTGTCCCCCCGGGGCGGAGATGGGTCGGTGAAGGCCCCTCTCCGCCCTCCTTACTTCTCGGTCGTGCGCGGGTCGCCGCGCGCGGCCGGGCTCGCGTGACGAACCGTTGACCGGAGCCGCCCCCTGCGGCACGTTGGCGCACGGCATGGTCACCCTCCCGGCCCCCCTCGACCAGATCCGCCCGCGCCTCGAAGCCGCGTTCGGCGCGCGCCTGCGCGGCGTGCTCCTCTACGGATCCCGTGCGCGCGGCGATCATCGCCCGGACTCGGACCTCGACCTCCTCGTGCTGCTCGACGGGCCGATCGAACTCTCGCGTGATCTGGGTGGGGCGGTCGATGCGCTCTACCCGCTCCAGCTCGAGGTCGATTTCCCGATCCACGCGATGCCCGTCGCGTTCGAGACCTATCAGCAGCAAGGGCGGCTCTTCTACCGCAACGTCTCCAGGGACGGGGTCCCGCTGTGAACAAGGCCGTCGCCGCCGAATGGGCACGGGCCCTGCGATCGCTCCAGACTGCGCAGCACGACCTCGCGGTCGGCGATCCCGATGCGTCGGCCTCGCGCGCGTACTACGCCGTGTTCCATGCCGTCACGGCCTTCTTCCTGTTCGAGGGCAGGGAGTTCACGAAGCACGAAGCCCTGGACGCGGCCGTGCACCGCGACCTCGTGAAACCCGGACGGGTGTCGCGCGACTTCGGCGCGTCGTTCACCCGGCTCCGCTCTCTGCGCATGCTCGGGGATTACGGCGGTGAGGAGCGGGTCACCGGTTCCATGGCGAGCGAGTCCATCGAGCGCGCACGCCTCATGTTCGACGAGCTCCGGAAGCTCTCGGGCGGAGCGCTCGAGTGAGGTCGCCGTGACCTCGATCGACGCATCGGTCCTGCGCGGCCTTCCCCGCGGGCGCTGCCGGTGAGGCACGGTGGACCCTCGATCCGCTCGCTCGGTCCCGCGCTCGGGCTCGTGTTCACGTGGGTGTTGTTCGCGCTGCTCGCCGGCGGGGACTTCGTCGCGCTGGAGAACCAGCGGCTCATGTTGCTGCAAACCGCGGTCGTCGGCTCGGCGGCGGTCGGCGCGACGCTGATCGTGGCGCTCGGGGGCATCGACCTCTCCGTCGGCTCGACGATCGCGCTCGGGACGATGATCGGAGCCATGCACCTGCGCGGCGAGCCGTCGTTCGTACTCGCGCTCCTCGGCTGCCTCGCGACCGGTGCTGCGTGCGGAGCGCTGATCGGCGCGCTCGTCATCGGCGAACTCGCGCGCGTCGTCGGCCTCGTCGGCGGCGCGCTGATCGCGTGGTTCGTGTCGCGTGAACACGGAACCGTGGCCGGCGTGGGAGCGGGCGTCGCGTTCGCGGTGATCATCGCGTTCGGCTTCGCGCGCTTCGTCCCAAAGGTCCCGCTGTCGCCGTTCATCGTGACGCTCGGCGCGTGGGGCGCGTTGCGCGGGCTCGCGAAGGGGCTCGGCGACAACCAACCCGTCTATCCGACGTCGATGGGTTGGATCGAGGACCTGATGCAGCCCGCGCAGCACGGCCCGCTCGCGTTCCTACCGCCAGGGGTGTGGATCCTGCTCGCGCTCGCGCTCGTCGGCGCGTTCGTGCTGCGGCGCACGGTGCTCGGCGCGAACTTACTGGCGATCGGGTCGAATGCGGACACGGCACGCCTCTCGGGCATCGACGTCGAGCGCACGAAGCTGCTCGTCTACGTCCTCGGCATCGGCTGCGCGGGCGTCGCGGCGCTCTTGCAGCTCTCCTATCTGTCGATGGGCGACCCGACGACGGCGCAGGGCGCGGAGCTGAAGGTGATCGCAGCCGTCGTGATCGGTGGCGCGAGCTTGTCGGGCGGCGCGGGGTCGATCCTCGGGACGCTATTCGGCGCGCTCCTCATGACGGTCGTCGACAACGGCTGCACGAAACTCGGCCTCGACAACTGGGTGCAAGAGTGCGTCACCGGTGCGATCATCGTCGCGGCGGTGGTGGTCGATCGACTGCGGCATACGGGGGCGACGTGAGCGGAGAGCAGGAACACGACGCAGAGGAAGACGGAGCGCGGCTCTCGCGACGCGAGTTCGTCATGGCGAGCGGAAGCCTGGGCGCGTTCGCCTTCGCTCCGCGCTGTTTCCAGGAGCCTTCGTCCGCGGCGGACGCCGAGGCCGGCGGGCTCGGCCCGTTCCTCGGGGCCTGCGCTCCTGGCGAGATGCGGCTCTGGCTGCGCAAGCCGCCCGGCGGCGGGACGGGAGTGCGGTTCTTCAGCTCCTTGGGACCGCAGACGAAGGAGGCCCCGGCGCTCGAACGTGCGGACGGGTGCAAGACGTTCCTGTTCGACCGGCTGCCAAAGGCCGACACGCGCACCAACGCGCAGCTCCAGTGGATGACGGAGGGCGACCTGCCACCCCCCGACGTGATCCGTGATCGACAACCCATGCGACGCATCGAGTTCGCCGTGCCTACGGCGTGCTACCCGATGACGCAACTCCGCCTCGCGATCGGCTCCTGCGCGAACGAGAAGGCGGGCGAGACGAACCCGGTGTGGAAGGCGATCCTCGCGGCGAAGCCCGACGCGCTCGCGTTGATCGGCGACACGCCGTACATCGAGACCACCGACCTCGCCACGCAGCGCCGACGCTACCGTGAGTTCTACTCGAACCCCGATCTCGCGGCGTTGATGCAGGTCACGCCGACGTGGGCGACGTGGGACGACCACGACTTCGCGGGCGACGGTTCGGACGGCACCGCCAAGGGCAAGGAGGACGCGCGGCGCGCGTTCGTCGAGTACCACGCGCTCGCGAGCTACGGTGAGCACGACCAGGGCATCTACACGCGCTTCCAGCTCGGCGCCGCGGACGTTTTCCTGCTCGACACGCGCTGGTTCTCGGGCACGGAGCCGTCGTTCGCGGACGCGACGAAGACGACGCTGCTCGGGAAGCAGCAGTGGGAGTGGCTCACGCGCGGCCTCTTGGAATCACACGCGCCCTTCAAGCTGCTCGTCTGCGGCATGGTGTGGAACGGCGCCGTCCGTCCGAACAAGCCCGACTACTGGATGGCGTACCCGCACGAGCGCGCGGCGCTGTTCGAGTTCCTCGCGAAGGAGAAGATCGCCGGCGTGGTGCTCGTCTCGGGCGACATCCACCGCTCACGCGTGTTCGCCTTCCCGCCCGAGGACACCGGCGTCCCCTACCCGCTCCACGAGCTCGTCACCTCGCCGCTCGGCAACCACCCGATGGCGGCGGCGAACGTGCCGTCGAAGGACCTGCGCTTCGACTCCGACGAGAAGCACCAGTTCCTCCTGCTCGACGTCGCGCCCGAGAAGCTCGTCGCGCGCTTCCACGCCGCCGCGAAGGGCGAGCTCCACCGCTTGGAGCTCGACGCCGACGGGCTGCGTCCGCACGCCGCGATCACGCCCACGCCGCGCACCGAGGACTGGGCACAGGCGCGCACGCAGGCCGTGATGGCGCGCTCGAACGTCGAGGGCGCGCGCGTCCTGTTCCTCGGCGACTCGATCACGGAGGGTTGGGAGCTCGGCGCCGGCGCGGCGCTCTGGAAGGCGCACTTCGTCCCGCTCGGCGCCGTGAATCTCGGCGTCAGCGGCGAGCGCACCGAGAACCTGCTTTGGCGCCTCGACCACGGACAGCTAGCCGGGTACGCGCAGTCCGCGACGCCGCCGAAGCTCGCCGTCCTGCTCCTCGGCACGAACAACTTCGGCTACGGGACGCCGTCGACGCCCGCGGAGGTCGCGCAGGGACTGTCCGCGATCGTCGCGCGCGTCCGTCGCAAGCTGCCGGAGACGCGCGTGCTCGTGCTCGCGCTCTTCCCGCGCCAGGACGACCCAAAGATCGCCCCCGATTGGATCCCGAGCGCGAACGCGCTCGCGGCGCGCCTCGCCGACGGGAAGGACGTCCTCTTCGCCGATCTCGGCGCGGCGCTGCTCGAGCCCGACGGTTCGATGTCGACGAGAGTCCTGCCCGACAAGCTCCACCTCTCCGAGGAGGGTTATCGCCGGTGGCGCGCGGCGCTCCTCCCGCACCTCGAGCGGCAACTCCGCGACTGAAGCGTGCTACCGTGCGCGCATGTTCGACCCCGCGACCCACCTCGTCTCGAGCCACCTCACGCGCTGCGTCCTCGACCTCGCCGACCCCGCCAAGGCCGACATGGCGCCGGGCCTCTGGTCGAGTGCTTCGAGCGTGCTCGGCGCGACGCGCGAAAAGGAGCCCGACCTCGCGACGGCGATCGAGGCGCGCGACGTGGTGAAGCTGCGCGCGATCGCGGAGGGCTGGTCGGCGAAGACGCGCAGGCTGCCCGAGCACGACCTGGAGATCCTCCGGCGCGCGCTGAAGGCCTTCCAGAAGAGCCTGAAGGTGACGCAGCTCGATAGCGAGTCCACGCTCGGCGGCCGCGGCATGACGAGCGGCCGCACGAGCGGGATCATCGGCATCACGCCGCCGAATCGCTTCCCGCGCGAGGTGTGGGACGAGCTCGTGCGCCAGGGCCAACTACGCGGCGGACGCCAGGGCGTGTACGAGCTGCCGCCCGGCTGAGCGCGCTTCGAAACGACGCGGCCGACCGCGCGGTGCCCCCCGCGGCCAGCCGTCGCTCGCGCGCTCACCAGGTGAGCCGCCAGCCGTTCGTCACGTTGAACGTCTCCGGCGGGCAGAACAGCGGCGCCGAGTTGCGGTAGTACGTCTGGTACAGACGCACGGCGCCCGAGCCCGGGGTGACGCCCCCACGCGCGGAGAGCGTGATGGTGTCGGTGGAGTCGGGGAAGCTGCTCGCGCCGCCGACGTTCGCGCGCGTCCGCAGGCGCACGAGCGCGCCGCCCGCGCAGCGCACGCCGTCGCCGAACAGGACGTCCGTGGGCGTGTCACCCTGCAGGAAGATGCAGGAGACCGTGGCCGGCATGCCCGAACCCGCGAGCACCATCGTGTCGGGGTTCGTCGTGCCGCTCGCCGCCAGGTTCGCGCCCGCCGCGTTCACCGAGTTCGCGCAACCGTTGCCTGCGCTACCCGTGTTGCCGCACGGGCACGCCGTCGTCACGTCGGGGTCGACGCCATCGCCCGCGCAGAACGCGCCGTCCTGGGGACCGACCGCGAGGCGCAGGAAGGCGTCGCCGATCACCGTCCCGGCGCCGTTGCGCAGCGTGACGAGGAAGTACACGCGGCCGTCGTCCGTCAGGAACAGGTCGTCGGGCTGGAACGACGTGATGAACGCGTCGTCGTCGAAGACGCCGTCGTTCTCGAGCGCGACCGGATCCCCCTCGCGCGCGAGCACCGTCGTGCCGTCGTACACGAGCACGTTGTCGATCGCGGTGTTCGGCTCGTCCGTGCTGCCCGAGAGCACCCAGTGCCCGGCCGCGTTGCCGTGGAAACCGATGAACGCCGTGCTCCAGTGTTCCGCGCCCGCGATCAGGTCGCCGGTCTTCGCGAGCAGGACGCCGTCGCGGACGGCCCACTTGCCCGTCGTCGGCGCCGTGAAGTCCTGACCGCGCGCGTACCAACTGCCGCTCGGCAGCATGCGCACGAAGAGCACGTTGTTCATGAGCGGACCACCCGGCACGACGGGCGAGTTCTCCTGCATCACGACGACGTCGTCGACGACGAGGAGGTTGTCGATCGTCGTGTTCGTGTTCTCCGTGTCGCCGCGCGCGAACCAGTGCAGGCCGTCCGCCGTGCTGCCGCAGCCGTCGTAGACGAAGCTGTCCCACACCTCCGCGCCGATCGTCGACACGCCGGACTGGCGGAAGCCGACGCTCGTCTGGTGGAAGAGCCCCGGGTAGCGCAGGCTCGAGCAGTTCTGGATCGGCGTCACGCCGTAGAAAAACGTGCCGTCGTCACGCAACTGCACCGAGCCGACGCTGTTCCCGAGCTGCTCGTCGCCGGTCGGGTTCGCGGGCACGTCGACGAGGCCCGTGAGCGGGTCGCCCTGCTTCAGCACGATCGTGTGCACGCCCGCGACCACCTTCGCGATCTTCTCGAGCGTGTTCGCGACGCCGCCCTTCGCGCGGAACGAGAGGCCGAGGTTGCCCGCCGAATCCCACGACACGGGGTTGGGCGAGTCGAAGAAGTCGTACTGCTCGCCGACGGCGCCGCCTTGCACGGGCTGACCGTCCTGCAGGAACATCGTCCCCGCGACGCCGCCGCCGAGGACGAGGATCGCGTCGTTCGTCGTCGCCTGCGTCGTGCGGCCCTTGATGCACCACTGCGCGCCATCCGGACGCACGCGCAGATCCTCGATCGCGAGCCACGTCGTCGCCACGGGGAGCCCCGCGGCGTCGAGCGCGCCTGGGACGGTGGACGACGGCGAGGTCGTCACCTCCGAGTAGATCACGTGCGGGTTCTGCGCCGCGGCGAGTGCCGCGAACGCGGGAAGGGCGAGGAGTCGGATCGGCTGGCAATGCATGGATACCTCCGGGGACGGGCACGGGCCACGGTACCCCGCCCGTGCACGCAGTGAGCTGCCGTCTTGTTCGCAGCGAGCGAAGGACATGTGAAGTCGTCACGAGCCGGAGCCGTACGCCCGCGCCGCACGACGACACGGAGCCCGAAGCACGCGGGCTCGCGACTCCGCTCGAACGCTCGACCAGGGGCCTCGCGGAGCCCAGTCACGCGCGTCGATCGAGGCCGAACGAAGCCGGCGCGGGGCCGCAGCTCGTCCCCGGCGCGTAGCACGCGAGCGCTTCCCTTCGGTCGAGCGGCGCGCGCGTCAGTCATGGTGGAAGACCTCACGCATCCGCGCCCACCACTCGCCGGACGCGCGCGTCTCGATCGGGTCCTGCAACGGCGCGCACACGCTCCACCACCGCTGCGTCGCGGGGTCGGCGGCCATGTGCGCCATGTCGGCCGCGAAGTCGTTGCCGTGGTACTCGAAGTACGCGAAGAGGTGCTCGCGCCCGTCGTCGAGCTCCTTCACGAAGATCGAGTAGTTCTGGATCCCCGAGCGCGTGATCGTCGCGAGCACTTCGGGCCACACCGCCGCGTGCAGGCGCTCGTATTCGGCCCGCGCACCGGGTTTCAACCGCAGGACGAGGCCGTGGCGCTCCATCGTTGCAGCGTCGCGCGCGCCGGACACGCCGTCAACGAGGAAGGTGCAGCGCGCGGGGTCGTCCGCGGCGTGAAGCCATTACGGCGCCCAGACGAGTCGCACCCCGTTCGTGCGATTGCTCGTCGAAGGCGGACAGAACGTGAGCGACGCGTTGCGGTAGAAGCACTGGTAGTAGCGCGTCCCGCCGACGGTCGGCACCGCGCCGCGGACGCTGAGCGTCGCGTCGCCCGCTTCGGGGTACGTACCCGTGCCGCCGGAGAGGAAGTGGGTCCCGAGGCGGACGATCGAGCCCGTCACGCAGCCCAGCCCGTCGTCGACGATCGCCGGCGGCTGCTGCGCGTCGCCCTGGAAGAAGACGCACGTCGTCCCGGACAGGTTCGTCGCCGTGAGCACGACGTTGTCCGTGCTCACGCGCGGCGTGCCCGCGCTCGCGAGCGCTCCCCCCGCCGCGAACACCGAGTTCGCGCAGCCGTTGCCGGTCGCGCCGGAGTTGCCGCACGGACAGGGCGCGACCGATCCGTCGCCCGGACAGAAGAGCGTCGCGCTCGGCACGATCGGCGGGAGCTGGCCGTCGTTGATCCACGCCGTGATCAGCGCCTCTTCGCTCGCGGTCAAACAGGCTGCATTGCCCGCGTCCTGGTTCGGATCCCCGGTGCAGCCCGCGCCGAGCGGCATCGTGCCGTCGAGGATGCGCACGAGCGACGCGTAGGCCTTCGTGTTGCCCGGCGAGTAGTACGAGGGCTGCTGCGACTGCATGTACGCCGAGTTCGGGTTGGGGTGCCCGATGTTGAACCCGCCCGCACCGCCGTTGACGTGGCAGGCCCCGCACTTCGCCTGGAAGATCGGGTGGACGCTCGAGAAGGTCGTCTGCGCGGCGGCGGGCGTCGCGCGCAGCGCCGTGAGAAGGGTGAGGGTGAGGAGAAGGACGAAACGCTGCATGGGGACTCCGGGTTCCGTGGGAACGAGGACCTCTAGTGTACGCGCTCTCCCGGCGACCGAAACGGCTCGCGCGCCGTCGCACCGGTCCGACCCGATCGCGCGGCGCGTCGGCGCTCCTCCCGGCCACGCCGCGCTCCTGGAGTTCACGCGCCCCAGATGATGCGCACTCCGTTCGTCCGGTTCGACGTCGCCGGCGGGCAGAACGCCGCGGCGGCGTTGCGGTAGAAGCACTGGTAGTACCGCGTCGCCCCGGCGGTCGGGATCGAACCGCGCGTGTGGATCAGCGGATCCCCGCTCTGCGGGAACGCGCTCGCGTTCGAGACGACCGCCTTCGTCCCGAGCCGGATCACGGTGCCCGTGACGCACCCGAGTCCGTCGTCGACGATCACGGGCGCCTGCTGCGCGCTGCCCTGGAAGAACACGCACGTCGCGCCGGTCATCCCCGAGGCTTGGAGCTGGACCGTGTCGGCGCCGACGAGCGGTGCCCCCGTGCTCGCGAGGAGCGCGCCCGTCGCGAACGCCGAGTTGGCGCAGCCGCGTCCGACGCCGCCGTCGTTGGCGCAGGGGCACGCCGTGCTCGTGCCGTCGCCCGGGCAGAAGGCCGTCGCGCCGGGGCCGAGCGGCGCGAGCTGTCCATCCGTGATCCACGCGACGAGCAGGGCCTGCTCGCTCGCGGTGAGGCACTCGGAGTTGCCGACGTCCTGCGCGGGAATGCCCGTGCAGTTCGCGTTCGTCGGCATGGATCCGTCCTGGACGCGGAGGAGGGAGGCGTAGCCCTTCGTGTGGCCCGGGGCGAAGTTCGACGGGAGCTGCGACTGCGCGTACGCCGTCGCGATGTTCGACGCGGCGATGTTCAGGCCGCCCGCGCCGCCCGAGCTGTGACACGGCGTGCACTTCGCCACGAAGACCGGATGGACGTCGGTGAAGGTCGTCTGGGCCGCCGCATGCGCGGCGAGCACGAGGGCGACGACGCAGGCGAGGACGCGGGAGTGAGGAAACGTGGCACGCATCGTTCGAAGCTCCGTGGGGACGCCTTGGGGAGCGCGCTCCGCCCCGTGGCGGAGGCGTACGAAGGCGAGGCTACAGGTCCTCGACGCCACGGAACCGGGTGGAAGTGCGCAGCGGGGCGTCACCAACCACGCAGAGCGCGCCAGACCTCGGCCACGCGTCCGTCCCGCACGACGTGGTAGCGGTCGAACAGCGCGGCCGACAAGCACGAGTGGTTGGGCACGATCGCGAGCTTCGCGCCGATCGGGAGCGCGTCGAAGTCGATCGGCGTCTCGCTCCCGATCTGGCCGTGTTCCTGCGAGAGCGCCGTCACACGGAGGGACGGGAACGCGCGCGAGCGGTTGGCGCTCGCCACGCGGCCGAAGCCGCAGCGCGCGTCGACGTGCGTGGCGCCGGGGTCTTTCGAGAGCGAAAGCGCGCCGGCGTTCACGAGCAGCGCGTTCTGCGCGCGCGCGTGCCCGATCACCGTCGCGACGACCCAGAACGCGGCATCCTCGAGGTCGCAACTCCCGATCGACGCCTGGAACGCGTCGAAGAAGAGGTAGTTGCCCGGGCGCGCCTCCGTGACGCCCGCCAGGTCCTCCGCGACGCTCATCGTCGGCGTCGAACCGACGCTGACCTCGTCGACGCGCACGCCCGCGGCGCAGAGCCGCTCGGCGAAGCGCACGGGGACGTCGCGCTCCGCGCGCGCGAACGCGGCGAGCTCGTCGCGGCGCGTCGCGTGGTAGGCGTGGCCCGCGTGCGTGAGCAGGCCGCGAAACTCGAGGCCGGGCAGGGAAGCGAGCTCGCGCGCGAACGCGACGCTCGCGGGGTCCTCGGGGTCGACGCCCGCGCGGTGGTAGCCGCAATCGACCTTGAGGAACACCGGGACGCGCTGCTCGCCGCCGCGCGCCTTCGCCGACAGCGCGCGCGCGGCGTCGGGATGATCCACGAGCAGCGCGAACGAGCGCACGCGGCGTCCGAGGAGGAGCGCGTCGTCGATGCGGTCGAGCGCGATGGGCACCGCCCACGTCAGGTCGTCGAAGCCCGCCTCCGCGAGCCCGCGCGCCTCGGCGAGCGTCGACACCGTGACGCCGCCGAAGTGACCGCGCACGGAGAGCCGCGCGATCTCGGCACACTTGTGCGTCTTGACGTGCGGCCGCAGGCGCACGCCGAGGCGCGTCATGCGCTCCCCCATGCGCGCCGCGTTGCGCTCGAGGCGTTCGTGGTCGACCACGGCGCACGGCGTCGGGAGCTCGTCGATCCGCATGCGCGGCATGGGAACATCCAGGGTCGCGCGATGGAAGCCGTGAGCCGCGCGCCGCGCGCTCACCAGCGGATGCGCACGCCGTTCGTGACGTTGAACGTGGCCGGCGGACAGAACGTCGCGGCCGTGGAGCGGTAGTACGTCTGGTAGGAGCGCGTGACGCCGCTCCCGCTCACGACGCCGGACCGGACGGACAGCGACGGATCGCCGGGCCCGGGGAACTGCGCGGCGCCGCCCGCGCTCACGCGCAGCGCGAGCCGGACCAGCGCTCCGTCGACGCAGCGCACGCCGTCGCCGAACACGATCCCGCTCGGCGTGCTCGCGTCGCCCGCGAGAAAGATCGCGCCGGCGGTCGGCGGCATGCCCGAGGCGAGGAGCACGACGGCGTCGGGGCGGAGGCGCCCGGTCGCGGCGAGTTCGGCGCCGTTCGGGTTCACGTTCGAGGCGCAGCCGTGTCCGGGCGCGCCGAAGTTCAGGCAGGGACACGCGGTGCTCACCGCGAGCTCGAGCCCGTCGCCGGCGCAGAAGCGCGTGAGCTCGCAACCGCCGACGCGCGCGACGCGGTGCGAAGGGACGTTGCCCGCCGAGCCGAAGAGGCCGCCGACCCAGAGCGTCGGGCCCTCGCCGTCGCCGTCGTCGTGCTCGAGGAGCGCCGCGGCCGAGTCGTCGAGCCCGCCGGCGTAGTCTTCCCACGGCGTTCCGTTGCCGCGCCAGCGCGCGAGGCCGTGACGGGCGTTGACCTGGTACTGGACGGCCGCGAACAAGGACGGTGCCGTGCTCGACCCGTCGTCGAAGACGCGGAGGTCGTAGATGGGCACGAGCGGGAGCACCGACGTCCACGCGGCGCCGCCAAACCTCCACAGCCCCGTGGTGCCGCCGGAATAGAGCTCGGCGCCGCTGCCCGCGTCGTACACGGCGAGGCAGTCGACCGAGTACGGAAAGGCGAGGCTCGTCCACGTTCCGCCGGAGAGACGCGCGACGCCGCCGGCCGGCGTCGGACCGCTCGGCGCGAAGAAGCCGCCGACGTGGAGCGCCGGGCCCGCGCCGAAATCGAACACGGTGAGCGCCGTGCCGACGTTCAAGCGGTCGATGACGCCCGGTCCGGCGGGGACCGCGGACCACGCCGTGCCGTTCCAGCGGGCGATGTCGTGCGCGAGGACTCCGCCCGCGTGCTCGAAGAGCCCCGTGGCGAAGAGCTCCGGACCCGCGCCGGCGTCGAAGACCGCGAGCGCGCCGACGTCGCCGTCGCAACCACTCCCGAGCGGCCGCCACTGCGCTCCGTCCCAGCGCGCGACGTGGTTCAGGGTCGTGCCGCCGCTCTGCGTGAAGCGGCCGGCGGCGATGAGTTCCGGCCCCACGCCCGCGTCGTAGTTCGCGAACGCGAGCACCTCGCCGCCCGCGAGGCCGCTCCCCATCGGCGTCCAAGCGCCGCCGGTCCAGCGCGCGACGTTCGTCACGGACCCGCCGGCCGAGACCGTGAAGCGTCCGCCGACGACGAGCTCCGGCCCGGCGGGCGTCGGGAGCTCGCCGAACGCGCCGACGTACTCGCTGCCGTCGAGGCCGAGGAACTGGCCCGCGGTCCCGAGCGCGCTCCATGCGTTCCCGTCCCAGCGGCCGACCGCGTTCACGAGCACGCCGCCGAGGCGGCGGAAGTCGCCGCCGGCGAAGAGGCGCGGCCCGGCGCCCTCGTCGTGGCGCGCGAGCGCGAGGACGCGCGGTCCGCCGGCCGTCATGCCGAGCGTCGCGCCGCTCGATGCGGTGCTCCAGCTCGTCCCGTTCCAACGCGCGACGCGGCTCGCGAACGCGCCGCCGGCCGCGGCGAAGGCCCCGCCGGCGAAGAGCTCGCCCGAAGCGCCGGGGCCCGAGGCGGCGAGCGCAAACACCTCGCCGTCGACGCCCGCGCCGAGCGGGGACCAGCTCGTGCCGTTCCAGCGCGCCACGCGGTTCATCGGCTGCGCGCCGGAGCTCGGGAAGTTGCCGCCGGCGTGGAGCATCGGCCCGCTCCCGTCGTCGAACGCCGCGAGCGCGCGCACGCGTCCGTCGAGGCCGACGCCGGCCGCCGACCAGCTCGTTCCGTTCCAACGCGCGACGTGCTGCGCGAGCATTCCGCCCGCGGTGGTGAACTCGCCGCCGGCCCAGAGCGCGGGTCCGCTGCCGTCGTCGAACACGGCGAGCGCGAGCGCGGGGAGATCGAAACCCAGGCCGAGCGGCGACCAGTTCGCTCCGTCCCAGCGCGCGATGCGATTGGCGGGGACGCCGCCCGCCTGCGTGAACCACCCGGCGGCGAAGAGCCGCGGTCCAGCGCCTTCGTCGAAGACGGCGAGCGCCGTCACCTGGTCGTTCATGCCCGCGCCGAGCGCGAGCCACGCGCTGCCGTTCCAGCGCGCGACGCGGTTCAACGGCGTGAGACCGCCCTGCGCCGCGGTGAACGCGCCGGCGGCGACGAGCTCGGGGCCGCTGCCCGCGTCGAAGGCGTCGAGCGCGGACACGAGGTTGTTCAGACCGGGCCCGAGCGCGGACCAGTGCGCGCCGTCCCAGCGCGCGACGGCGGAGGCCTGCGCCTCGCTCGCGAGCGCGAACACGCCGCCGGCGTAGAGCGCGGGCGTGCTCGACGTTCCCACCGCGAGCGAGCGCAGCACGGACACGGGCTGGTCCATGCCGAGCGTCGCGAACTCGGTGTGCCACGCACCACACTGGGCCGGGGAAGGACGCGCGAGGAGCGCGGCGCACGCGAGCAGGAGGCCGGGGAGAGCGCGCATGGGTCGAAGGTATCACGCGCGCCGATCGGCGGACGTTTTCGTGTTTCGGGGAAAGGAGCGTCGGGTGCGCGGACAGACGCAGCGCACTCCTGCTGCACCACCCCCCACCCGATCAACGCCATGCGCACCGAAGCCTACTGGATCGTCCTCGCCGCCCTCCTCCCCGCCTGCAACGCGACTTCGAGCCGTTTCGCTGTCGGCGGAGCGAGCGCTTCCGTCGTCACCGCGAGCGGGGACATCCGCGCCGCCGTAGACCAATACCGCGCGATGCTCGGGCCCGACAACGGCAACGGCCCCGGCGCGCACCCGACGGGGCGGCGCGAGATCAACTGGGACAAAGTGCCCGACGAGAAGGCGGCGCCGAATTTCCTTCCCGGCGACTTCTTCAACGGGAGCGCGGCACCCCGCGCGCGCGGTGCCCTGCTCTCGACGCCGGGGACGGGGCTGCAGGCGAGCGCGTCCGCGACCAACGCCGCGAAGACCCCGGTCGCGTTCGGGCACGTGAACGCGAGCTACTCGAAGGCCTTCCCGCGCTTCAGCGAGGAGCGCCTGTTCTCCCCCATCGGCAGCAACGTCGTCGACCTCGAGTTCCGCGTGCCCGGCACGGACACGAAGGCGCTCGTGCGCGGCTTCGGCGCGGTCTACTGCGACGTCGACACGACGCACACCGCGTTCGAGTACTTCGACGCGGAGGGCCGTTCGCTCGGCAAGTACGCCGTGCCGATCGCGGACGCGGGGCTCAGCTTCCTCGGCGTCGCCTTCGAGCAGCCGATCGTCGCGCGCGTGCGCATCGAATACGGGACCGTTGCACTGGGCCCCGACGACTCGCCGGCGAACGACGTCGCCGTGATGGACGACTTCATCTACGGCGAGCCGCAGGCCGCGAAGAGCACCTGTCCCTGACCCCTCACGATGCCCCGCGCGGAGGGCGGCGGTGTTAGGCTCGCGGGTGAGCCATGAGCAGGCCGCACCGTATCGCCACGTCTCTCGCCGCACTGGTCGCGTGCTCCGTGTTCGCGCGCGCCGGCGTGCTCGTCGTCGACGCGAGCGGCGGCGGCGCGTTCATCGACCTCGCGCCCGCCGTCGCGGCCGCGCAGGACGGCGATGTCGTGCTCGTGCGCACGGGGAGCTACTCGGGGTTCACGGTGACGAACAAGGCGCTCGACCTCGTCGCGGACAGCGGCGCGTCCGTGCTCGTGAACGGCACCGTGCGCATCCAGAACCTCGCGCTCACGCGCGCGGTCACGCTCACGGGTCGCGAGGTGCACGCGCCGCCGGCGTTCGCAGCGGTGATCGTCGGCGGGAACGCGGGCAGCGTCCGCATCCAGGGCTGCACGTTGCGCGGCGGCGACGCGAACGCATGCGCGGCGCTCTCCAACGGTGGCACGGCGCTGCTCGTGCAGCTCTCCTCTGACGTCGCGGTCGCGCGCTCCGCCTGCGTCGGCGGCGATGGAGCGGAGGCCGAGGTCGCGAGCGGAACCGGCGGGTACGGGCTCTTCGCGACGCAGAGCCGCGTCGCCGTCCACGACTCTTCGGTGCGCGGCGGACGCGGCGGCGACTTCAACTACCTCTGTCCGCCGAGTTTCGGGTACGGCTACTCGGGACGCGGCGGAGAAGGCGCCGACGTCGCGAGCGGGCTCCACTTCTTCGCTTCCGGTTGCGACTTCACGGGCGGCGACGGCGGCTCGAACGGCGCCCCCTCCGTGATCGGCGGCTGCGGCGCCGCCGGGCTCGGGAGCACGCAGACGGCCTCCGCCGACCTCCGCGCGCTCGACTCGACGTTCGCGGGCGGTCTTCCCGGCGGCGGGTTCAACCCGTGCGGGAGCGGTGCGTACGCGCCGCTCGATCTGCACGGCGCGACGCTCACCGTGCTCCCCGGTTCCGCCCGCCACCTCAATGCGAGCCGCGTCACGCGCGAGCATCAGACCGCGCGCCTCGAGATCGTCGGCGCGCCCGGCGACCGGGTCGAGCTCCGTTTCGCGGACAGCGCGCGCTTCGCGCCCGCGATCGCCGCGCGCGGCGTCGATCTCCTCGCGCGCCGCGGGCCGACGCCCGTGCTGCAGGCCGGGACGATCGGGCCGAACGGCACGCTGACGATCGCGTGGCCCGTCGCCGAGCTCGGACCCGGCGTCGCGGCGCGCCACCTGTTCTCCCAGGCCGCGTGCATCGACACGAGCGGCGTCACCACGCTCACGAACGCGAGCTGCCTCGTGTTGCTCGATTCCGCGTACTGAGGTCTTTCGGGGAGGCCTTCCCATGTACCTGCGCGCCCTCGCACTCCTCCCGCTCCTCGTCGAGCCAGCCGCCGCCAGCGTGCTCGTCGTCGACGCGAGCGGCGGCGGGGCCTACACCACCGTGGCGGCCGCGGTGTCGGCGGCGCACGACGACGACGTCGTGCTCGTGCGCTCGGGAACCTACGGCGCGTTCACGGTGAACGACAAGGCGATCGACCTCGTCGCGGACGTCGCCGCGAGCGTCCGCATCGATGGGCGGGTTCGCATCCGCAACCTCGCGGCAACGCGCACGGCGACACTGACCGGCTTCGAGCTCCGCGGGCTCACGTCGGGGAACGCGCTCCTCGTCGACGGCAACGCCGGGAGCGTCCGCGTGCAGGGCTGCACGATCCTCGGCGGCGAGGGGATCGACTGCGGGGCGACGTCCTACGGCGGCACCGCCGTGGTCGTGCAGAACTCCGTCGACGTCGCGTTCGCGCGCTCGACGCTGCGCGGCGGCGACAGCGGGGAGGCGATCCTGCTCGGCGACCAGGCCGGTCACGGGATCGTCGCGACCGACAGCCGCGTGGCGCTCCACCAGTGCACCGTCCGGGGCGGCGCGGGCTCCGCCTTCACCTACCTCTGCGGGTACGCGTATGGGTACGTCCTCGGAGGCCAAGGAGGACAGGGCCTCGCGATCGTCGGAAGCGCGACGTGCCTCGTCGCCACGAGCCAGCTCTTCGGCGGCGACGGCGGCGACAGCCTGCCGCCCGCGACGCAGCACACGGGTTGTGGAGGGATCGCGTTCGCGAGCTACGCGACGGCGGGCAGTGTCGTGCGCACGCTCGACACGAGCTTTGCGGCCGGCGCGAGCGGTGCCGGCGCCCCGGCGTGCCCGCCCGCGCCGCCGGTGTTCACGAGCGGAGTGCCGGTGGTCGGCTTCCCCGGTTCCGGCCGGCGCCTGAGCGCGAGCCGCGTCACGCGCGAGCACGGCTCCGTGCGCATCGACGTGCTGGGTGTTCCGGGCGACCGCGTCGAGCTCGTGTTCGCAGAGCGCGGGGGCTTCGCGCCGTCCGATCCGCTCCGCGGCGTCCGGTTGCTCGCGCGCAACGCGCCCTCCCTCGTGCTCCAAGCCGGGACGATCGGCGCGAGCGGAAGGCTCTCGGTCGCGTGGACCGTCGGCGAGCTCGGCCCGGGCGTCGAGTCCCGACGCCTCCTCGCTCAAGCGGCGTGCATCGACGCGGGCGGCGTCACGACAATGACGGGCGCGGAGACGATCGTGCTGCTCGACTCCGCGTTCTGAGCGCGCACGTCAGAGTGCGAGGATGCGGTCCATGCGCGCCGAGACGTCCTTCAGGCGCTCGAGGCCGGAACCGCTCACCTCCGCCGACGCCCACCCGCGGTAGCCGATCGCGTCGAGCGCCTGCACGATCGCGGGCCAATCCGCGTCGCCCTCGCCGAGTTCCGCGTCGAAACCCTTCCACCGGCCGAGCTCGTCGAGCCGTTTGCGCGAGTAGTCCTTCACGTGCAGCCGCCGGATGCGCGTCCCGAGGATCTTGATCCACTGCGCGGGCCGGCCGTAGAGGACGACGTTGCCGAGGTCCATGTGCCAGCCGACCCACGGGCTCTCGAACTGGTCGACGTAGCGCGCGGCCTCCATCGGCGAGAGCAGGAAGTCGTTCCACACGTTCTCGATCGCGATGTGCACCTTCAGCTCGGCGGCGAGCGGCAGGAGCTTTCGGAGCTCGGCCGTCGAGCGCTCCCACGCCTCGTCGTACGCGACCTTCGCGCTCACGACCGCGGGGACGAGGAGCACGGAGTCGGTCCCGAAGCGCCGCGCCGTGCGCAACGCGTTCTCGAGCGCGCCGCGGCCCGCGTCGCGCACCGCCGCGTCGGGATCGGAGAGCGTGTTCGACCAGTGCTCGCTGTCGACGACGTCGGCGACGCGCATCCCGGTCTTCGCGAGCGCTTCCTCGAGCTCCTCGGGCGCGTATTCCTTCGTCGGCGCGTCGATCTCGACGCCCTCGAGGCCCGCGGCCTGCGCGCGCTCGAGCTTCTCGAGCACGGACGGCGCCTCGCCGAGCATGGACCACATGCACGCCTTCGCGACGCGCTTCCCGCGCGCGGAGGCGGGCGTCACGGGCGCGCGCTCCTTCGACGGTGCGCGCGATCGGACGCGCACGGCCTCGGGGGCGGGCTGCGCCTGCGCGCAAGCGGCGAGCGCTCCGGCGCCGGCGGCGAGGAGCAGATGACGGCGGTCGAGCGTGCTCATGCGTGGTACCTCACCTGGCCGCGGGTGCTGGGCCTTCGCACACGACGCGGAACCCGACGAAGGGCGCGTCCGTGAGCCAGAACTTCGACTGCGGGATCTGCGGATCGCGCCGGTTCCACTCGGGCACGGGCAAGAGGCGCGCGGAGTAGCGCGCCTCGTCGCGCGTCGAGCGGTACGAGCCGCCGCGCACGACGCCGCTCCCGTCCGGCGCAAGGCACCACTCGCCCGTGTTGCCGATCACGTCGTGCAGGCCGAACGCGTTGGGCTTCCGCTTCCCGATCGGCTGCGTCTTGTCGGACGCGTTCGACTTCGTCCACGCGTACTCGTCGAGCGCCGCGCCGCCGAGCCAGTCGCCCTGCTCGCCCGCGCGCGCGGCGCGCTCCCACTCCGCCTCCGTCGGCAGGCGGTACGTGCGGCCGGTGTGCGCCGAGAGCCACGCGCAGAAGTTCTGCGCGCTGAGGCACGCCATCGAGAGCGCGGGGTAGCCCGCATGGCCGAAGCCCTGGTCCATCGGGACGTACGGCTGCGTCGAGCGCGTCACGGCGTCGACCTTCTCGTTCGTGAGGCCGCGCAGGAGGTCCTGCTTGAAGAGGTAGACGTCGTACACCTCCCACGGCACCTCCGTCGCCCCCATCCACAACGGTTTCTCGCCCGGGATCGGAACGAGCTTCAGCGTCGTCGCGCAGGTCGGAATCACCTCCTCGAACGGCGCGCCGAGCGCCGCGGCGGCGACCTCGACGGCCTTCGCGCTCGGCGCGTCGGACCCGGGACGGAGCACGCCGTCGGGCGCCTTGCAGGCGGCGAGGGCGAGGAGCGCGGCGGGAAGGACGAAGGGCCTCGGCAAGTTCATCGACGAACGCTCCGGTGGAAACGGTGCGAGCTCACCATCGATCGGCGCGCGCGACGGCGCGCGCGGCGTCGAGCGGGTCGCCCTTGGGCGAGCACTCGAGGCCGACCCAGCCGCGGAAGCCGAGCTCGTGGGCTTCGCGCAGCACGCGGGAGTAGTTCACTTCGCCCGTGCCGGGCTCGTGGCGGCCCGGGTGGTCGGCGAGCTGGAGGTAGGCGATCTCCGCGAGGCCCTCGCGCATGTGGCCGCACAGATCGCCCTCGCTGATCTGCATGTGGTAGAGGTCCCACAGGAGCTTCACGCGCGGCGAACCGACGGCGCGCACGATCTTCAGCGCGTCCGCGCTCCCGTAGAGGCAGTGGCCCGGGTGGTCGACGCGGCCGTTCATCGGCTCGAGCATGAGCGTGACCCCCGCGGCCTCGGCGAGCGGCGCGACGCGCGCGAGACCCGCGATCACGTTCGCGTGCATCTGCTCGAGCGTGAGGTCCGGCTGCAGGTTGCCCGCAACGACGCACAGGTGCTCGTTGCCGAGCTTCTTCGATGCTTCCAGAGCCTCTCGGATCCCCTGCTCGAACGCGTCGTGGTGCTTCGCGTGACAGAGACCCGGCTCGAAGCCCCAGCCCGTGAACTGCGTCACCGCGATGCCGAGCTCCTTCGAGAGCGCCGCGATCGCGTCGAGGTCCTTCGAGCGTCCATCCCAGAACTCGACGCCGGGGAAGCCGAGCTCCGCGCTCTTCCTGATGCGCTCGAGGAACGGGAGCTTCGACCACCACAGCTCGACGTTGACCGCGAAGCGCGTGTGCGGCGTTTTTCCCAGCGTGCGCAGGTCCTCGGCCGACGCGTCGAACGGACGATCCTGCTCCACGCCGTGCGCTCGCGGCGCGAGCGCCGCCGCACCGAGCGCGGCGCCGGCTCCGAGGAAGGCGCGTCGGTCCGGTTGGAGCATGAGCGTGTCAGATGAACTGCGTGCGGCCCGGGACGGGCGGCTCGCGCTTGGGTAGGTCGCCGAACGCATAGGCGGGGAGCCCGAGGTCCTCCTGCGAGTTCAACGCCTGCTCCCACGTGATCACCTGACCCGTGTACGCCGCCATGCGCACCATGATCGCGAGCAGCGTCGAGTGCGCCATGCGCACGCCGTCGTTCATCGCCTTGCCCGAGCGGATCGCGGCGAAGAGCTCGTCGTGTTCCGCCTGGTACATGTCGTTCCCGGGCGTCGTGCAGACCCACGGGTGCTTGCCCTCGATGGCCTGGTAGGGATCCCAGCCGCGCACCGTCGCCTTGCCCTCCGTGCCGTAGGCGTAGTCGTGGTTCTCGTTCGCGCAACCCTCCCACTGCCGCGACATGTGGAAGCCCTTGCGGCCGTCCCCGTAGTCGAAGGTCGCGGCGAAGTGGTCCCAACGGTCGCCGACCTGCACGGGCGTCGAACGCCCGCCGACGGCGACGACCGACTTGGGCGGCACGTCCTTGAAGCACCACGCCATCTTGTCGATCGAGTGCACGGCCTGCTCGACGACGTGGTCCCCGCCGAGCCAAGTGAAGTGGTACCAGTTGCGGATGGCGTGCTCCATCGCGCTCTGGTCGGGCTTCTTCGGCACGAATGCGTTCGGGCCGGCGTTGTACGTCGTGTAGACCGCCTGCACGTCGCCGATCTGTCCATCGACGACGCGGCCGAAGAGCTCGCGCTGTCGGTGGTGGTAGCGCCAGCACAGTCCCGACACGAGCACGACGCCGGCGGCGCGCGCCCGCTCGACGCTCGCGAGCACGCTGCGGATGCCGGGCGCGTCGACCGCCACCGGCTTCTCGCAGAAGACGTGCTTCCGCTTCTCGACGGCGTACGCGAGCGTCGCGGGCCGGAAAATCGGTGGCGTCGTGAGGATCACGACGTCGACGTCGGTGTCGATCAGGCGCTTGTAGGAGTCGAAGCCCGTGAACGTGCGCTCGGGCGTCACCTGGATCAACTTGTCGGCGTCCGCGCCGAGCGAGTTCCTCAGCTCCGCCAGGCTCCCCTTCACGCGGTCGGGGAGGATGTCGGCGACCGCGGTGAGCACGACCGTGCCCTTCTCGGCGCGCAGCGCGTTGAACGCCGCCCCCGTGCCGCGTCCGCCCGCGCCGATCAGGCCGACCTTGAGGATCTCGGGCGGGAGCTTCCGCTCCGGCGCGCCGATCACGACGGGCGCCGCGCCGACGCTGGTCGTGGAGCAGCCGAAGAGGAGCGGCGCGCTCGCGGCGGCGGCGCCCTTCACGAACGTGCGACGGGAGATTCCGGAACGACGGACGCGCGACGGACGGCGGGGCTGCATGCGGCTCCTCGAGGGTTCGGAACGCGCGGAGTCTAACCGCCGTCGCGGAGCCGCCACCAGGGCCCCCCTTTCGGATTTGAAAGGCGTCGCTCGCCCGCGAAACACTCATCCGTGCGTCACACGCGCGCGCACCGCCTCGAACAGGGCCGAGTTCGTGGCCACGATGTGGCCGCCGCGGAGCCAGTCCTCGCCCCCGTCGGCGTCGTGGACGACGCCGCCCGCCTCGCGCACGAGCAGGCCGCCGGCGGCGACGTCGTGCGGAGCGAGGGAGAGCTCCCAGAAGCCGTCGAGCCTGCCCGCGGCGACGTAGGCGAGGTCGACGGCGGCGGAGCCCATGCGGCGCAGGTCGCGCACGTCGCGGTAGAAGCGATTCACGTTGTCGAGGTTGTCCGCGAGGCCCGCGCCGCGCCGGTAGGGAAAGCCCGTGGCGAGGATCGCGTCGCCGAGCGTAGCGGTGGTCGACACGCGGATCGGCTCGCGCCCGAGGAACGCGCCGCCGCCGGCGCGGGCGGAGAACGTCTCGCGGAGGAGCGGGACGTGCACGACGGCGGCCTGCGGCGCGCCGCGCCACCACAGCGCGAGGGACACGGCGAACACGGGCAGGCGATGGACGAAGTTGACCGTGCCGTCCAGTGGATCGAGGAACCAGCGCGGGCGTTCGTCGACGTGCGCGTCGCGCACCTCCTCCTCGGCCTCGATCGCGTGCTCGGGGAACGCGGCGCGCAGGCGCGCGACGATGGCGCGCTCGCTCTCGAGGTCGGCCGCGGTCACGAGGTCGCGCGGCGTCGACTTCGTGCCGATCGCCGCGGGGTCGAGCTTGCCGAAGTGCTGGAGCAGGATCCCGCCCGCCTCCTCGGCGGCTTCGATGGCGACGGCGAGCGCGCGCTCGGCCGCGGCCTTCGGGAAGAGCTCAGCCATCGGCGCGCGCGAGCTCGCCGCAGAGCGCGTCCTGCATCGGTTTCCAGCAGCTCTGGTTGAGCCCGCCCTGCGGCGGGTACTCGACGAGGATCGAGAACACGAGCGTGCGCCCGCTCTCCGCGTCGAGGACGCCCGAGAGCGCGCTCGTGCCGTTGATGAAGCCCGTCTTCGCGTGCACGCGGCCCGCGAGGCGATCGTCGCGCATGCGCCCGTCGAGCGTGCCCGACGCGTGGCCCACCGCGAGCGAATCGAGGTAGAGCCGCGCGGTGCGCGGGTCGCGCCGCAGGACGGCGTCGACGAGCGCCGTGATCTGCCGCGCGCTGTTGCGGTTCTCGCGCGAGAGCCCCGAGCCGTCGACCTGCACGAGCGTCGCAGGGTCGAGGCCGAGGCGCTCGAGCGCCTGGGCCGTCGCCGCGCGTCCGCCGGCGCGCGTGCCGCGGCCCGCGATCGCGTCCCCGAGCGCGAAGAAGAGCTGGTCCGCGCACGCGTTGTTCGAGTCCGTGTTGATCGGACCGAGCACGCGCGCGAGCGGGGTTTCGAGCACGGCGAGCTCGCGCTCGCCCGCCGCCGGTGCGCGGTGCTCGCGCACGACGCCGCCCGAGACGGCGATGCCGCGCGCGCGCAGGGCGCCGGAGAGAACGCGCCCGAAGAGCTCGACGGGGTCGGAGACGGCGAAGCGCGCGCTCCCCTCGGGCACGTCGCGCGGGAGCGAGCCTTCGACGACGACGGTGCCGCCGAGCGCGCCGACGCGCACGTCGAGCGACTGCTTCGCGCCCACGGTGCGCACGGAGAGGCGCTCGGGGAAGGCGTGCGCGCGCGGGCGCACGACGACGCGCGCCGAAGTGCCCTCGGTCGCGGCGACGGTCGCGGTGAGGCAGCCCGCGTTCGCGCTGAAGCCGCCGGCGAGCGCGCAGTACTCCTTCCACGCATCCTTCTCGGTCGGCCACGCGGGCCCCGGCTCGGGCGGCTGGAAACTCCCCTCGTCGAGCACGATGCGCCCGTCGATCGCGGCGATGCCGGCGGCGCGCAGCGCCTCGAGCGCGGGTGCGAGGAGCTCCTCGACCTCGCCCTTCGCCTCGGGGTCGTACAGAGGATCGCCGCTCGCGCGCACGACGAGGTCGCCTTGGAGGCGGCCTGCGACGATCGGCGCGGAGCTCGTGAACCGCGTGCGGAAACTCCAGTCGGGCCCGAGCAGCACGAGCGCCGCCGCCGTCGTCACGAGCTTCAAGTTCGATGCGGGGCGCAGCGAGCGATCGGCGCGGAGCGCCACGAGCTCGCCGTCCACCGCGAGCTCGCGCACGTGCACCGCCACCGTGACCTCCGACGGCTGCACGCGTCCCTTCGTCTCGCGCGCGGCCTTGTCGAGCGCCGTGCGGATGCACTGCTCGATGCGCGCTTCGAGCCGCGGATCGCGCGCGTTCACGACGTCGGGCGCGGCCGAGCGTGCGTCCGCGGGCGCGGGTCCCTCCACGGGGGCTTCGACGCGCGCGGCCGGCGGCGCCGACGCGTCGGCGCGCGCGCCGAGGCGCGGAAGCCCGAGCTTCCAGAGGAGGAAGAGGCACAGCGCGTTCGCGCCGAGGATCAGGATCAGCCGCGCGGCTTGGGCGGGCGTTCGTCGTCGTTGCTGAGCAGCCATACGGTGTTGAAGACGAAGCGCGTCGTGTTCAGGACCTTCTCCTGATCCACGAGTTCGAAGGTGTCGCGCCAGGTGTGGTAGTCCTTGTTGCGGTCGATCGGCAGGCCCTCGAAGAAGAAGAGCGAGGGGATGCCGATCGCGTGGAACGAATAGTGGTCGGAGCGCTGGAAGAGCTCTTCGCCTTGGCGCATCACGACCTGGGTGACCCCGGTCCGCTCCAGTCCCTTCGCGCGCTGGAGCAGCTTGTCGAACGCGGGGTTCTGGACCACGCCGAGCACGGCGAGCTCGTCCTTGTCGCCGCGCGCGATCATGTCGAGGTTGACCATCGCGACGATCTTGTCCTTCTCGACGGGCAAGCGGTCGCAAAAAGCCTTCGAGCCGAGCAGGCCGTCCTCCTCGCCCGAGAACGCGCAGAAGAAGACGGAGCGGCGCGGGCCGGCGCTGGCGACGGCCTGCGCGATCTCGAGGATCGCGGAGGTGCCCGAGGCGTTGTCGTCCGCGCCGTAGCCGATGCGCCCGCGGTCGTCGACGCCGACGTGGTCGTAGTGCGCGCCGACGACGACGTACTCCTCCGTGAGCTCCGTGCCGCGCACGAGCCCGACGACGTTGTCGATCGCGAGCGACTCGCGCCGCACCTGGCTCTTGACCTCGACTTTCGCGCGCTCCTTCACGCGCACGGGCTTCAACGCGCGGTCGATCCTCTGCGCGAGCGCCAGCACGTCCTCGCCGAGCAGCGCGTTCGCGCACGCCGGCGCGAGTTCGAGCACGGGCAGCTTCTGCTTCGGCGGCGGATCCGTCGGCGAACCGACCCACTCGGCCCACGTGTGGCGGAAGGAAAGGCGCGGAGCCTCGCCCGGCACCGCCTCCTTCTTCTTGTCCTTCCCCTTCACGCTGGGCGGTCGGCGCACGACGAGCACCGCCGCGGCCCCCGCCTGCGCGAGCGAGTCGACCTTGCGCCACAACGCGGCGGCGGGCGAGACCTCGGGCCCGTCGAAGGCCTTCGGGTGCTCCGGCTCGCCCGCGACGACCAGCGCGACCTTGCCGCGCAGTTTCAGGCCGTCGAGGTCGCTGTACTTCTCCGTCCGCACGTCGATGCCGAACCCGGCGAAGACGAGCTCGCCCGACGCGTCGCCCTCGCAGCCGGTCACGGGCACGTAGTCGCGGAAGAGCTCGAACTTCGGCGCGTCGGGCGTGCCCAGCGCGAGGCGCGAGCCCGCGTCCGGCGCGCTCATCTCGCGCTTCCACGGGCGCAGGAGCGTGCCCTCGGCCGACGTGTCCGCGGCGCTCGCGGAGGCGCCCGGGAGCGGGGTCCCGCGCAGCTCCTTCCACACGAGCGCCGAGTCGGGCGCGGGCACGAGGCCCGCGTCGCCGAAGCGCTGCGCGATGCGTTTCGCCGCGAGCTCGAGGCCCACGCTCGGCGTGTCGCGGCCCTCGAGCTCGGGGCTCGCGAGGTAGCGCAGGTCGTCCGCGAGCTCCTTCTGCGTGATCGTCGCGAAGCCCGCGCCGAAGCCGCCGGCGGACCGGCTCGCGCTCGGCGCACGGTGCGCGAGCAGCGCTAAGAGCACGATGGCGGCGCGCGCGGCGGAATTCACGCGCGCCAAGCTGCCCCACCGCTCCGGTCCGATCAAGGGCGCGGCGCCGGGACGTGTACGCTCCCGTCGCGCGCGAGCTCGATCGGCCCCGCGAAGTTCCGCGCGGCGACCGCGCGGGCGTCCTCGGGCGCGAGGCCGGGATAGAAGTGGGTCAGCACGAGCTTTCGGGCGCGCGCGCGGTGCGCGAGGCGTCCTGAGCCCGACGGCGAGAGGTGGTGCTCGACCGCGTGCTCGTCGGCGAAGGAGCACTCGCAGACGAAGAGCTCGGTCTCCTCCGCGAGCTCCGCGACGGCGGGCGTTTCGCCCGTGTCGCCCGAGTAGGTGACCGAGCTTCCGCCGAGCTCCGCCCGCCACGCGAGCGCCTCGGGCGCGTGCAGCGTCGGCGCGAAGGCGAGGTCGAGGCCGTCGAGCGCGAGCACGCGGTCCGAAGCGCCGGGATCGACCTCGAGCACGCGCGCGTCCTCGAAGCGTGCCCAGCCACGCGTCCCGAAGGTGTTCGCGCCGCGTTCGAGGAGGTCCGAGAGACCGCGCGGACCGACGAGCTCGATCGGGCCGCAGCGAACGGCGGGGTTGCGCCGCGCGAAGGCCAGCGCGAGCAGGTCGAGGCAGTGGTCGGGGTGGAAGTGGCTGAGCACGACGCGCTCGACCTCGGCCAGGTCGATCCCCGCCGCGCCGAGCGCGCGCACCGTCCCCGGCCCGCAGTCGAAGAGCGTGACGCGCCGTTCCCCCGCCGCGCGGAGCGCGTACCCCGCCGGCCCGAAGCCCGCGCGCGGCAGGATCGAGCCCGCACCGAGCACGGTCCAAGTGAAGGGCGGTCCGGGATCCACGCGCGCGTTCTAACGCGGGCGGCGCGCCCCGAGAAGCTCCGCGGTCACGACGCGCGTAGGTGGAAGCGCTTGAAGCGCCCTTGCTCGACGGCGTAGCGCAGGCCGCGCGTGCGCGGCGGGAGGCCGTCGGGGAGGACGAGGATCTCTCCGGAGTAACCGTCGCCCTCGGGACGTGAGAAGACGGCGCGGAAGGCGATCTGTCGGGGGACGTGGTGCAGGAACGAGAGGATGTCGTGCCGGCCGAAGAAGCAGAGCTCGTGCGAGCCGACGTGCGTCTTGAACTCGGCGTCGCGCGCGAAGAGCTGTGCGCAGGCGCTCGTATCTTGGGTGAGCAGACGGGTGAAGTCGTCCAACAACTCTCGACTCATCGGGAACTCGTTCTCTCTCCGGCCGGGTGCGATCTCTATCCGCGCGCTGCGCGCCGGACACCGAATCCTTGGCCGCGACGTCGAGAATTCTCGCGCGTTCGACGAGGGTGCGGAGCGCGCACGGCGTCGGTGCACGAACGCACGTGCGTCGAACGGCGCGAACCACGCGCGCTCGTCCGCGCGCCCACGGCCCGACCGTGCTACGTCGCTCCGGAATCGAAGCCGCGCGGGTGGGCGCGGAGGAAGTTCCACGCGTCGCGCACGATGTCCTCGAGCGCGGTGCGCCTCGGTTTCCACCCGAGCACGTCGAAAGCCCGCGTCCCGCCGCTGACGAGCTCGGGCGGATCGCCCGGCCGGCGCTCGGCGATGCGGGCGGGGATCGGATGGCCCGTCACCTTGCGCGCGGTCTCGATCACCTGCCGCACGGAGAAACCCGTGCCCGTGCCGAGGTTGACGAAGAGCTCGCTCGCGCCGCCTTGGAGCGCCGCGAGCGCGCGCAGGTGCGCGTCGGCGAGGTCCTCGACGTGGATGTAGTCGCGGATGCACGTCCCGTCGGGCGTGGGGTAGTCCTCCCCGAAGATCGTGATCTCCTTGCGCATCCCGAGCGCCACTTGGAGCACGAGCGGGATCAGGTGCGTCTCGGGGTCGTGGTGCTCGCCGAGCGTGCCGTCGCGCGCGGCGCCGGCGGCGTTGAAATAGCGCGGCGCCGCGACGCGGAAGCCGTAGGCCTTCGCGTAGTCCTGGAGCATGTGTTCGATGTGCAGCTTCGTCTTCCCATAAGGAGAGATGGGCACCTGCGGGTGGTCCTCGGTGAGCGGGAGCTTCACCGGGTTGCCGTAGGTGGCGCAGGTCGAGCTGAAGACGATGCAGCGCGTTTCGGTGGCGCGCATGGCCTCGAGCAGGTTCCACGTGCAGAGCACGTTCTCGCGGTAGTATCTCGCGGGATCGGTCACGGACTCGCCGACGTAGCACTTCGCCGCGAAGTGCACGACGCCGGCCGGTCTCACGCGCGCGAACACCTCGGCGAGGCGGTCGCGGTTGCCGAGCTCGACCACCTCGAGCGGCGCGCGCACGGCGGCGCGGTGGCCGGTCGAGAGGTCGTCGAGCACGACCACCTCGACGCCGCGCTCCTCGAACTGACGCACGGTGTGGCTGCCGATGTAGCCCGCGCCGCCGCAGACGAGCACGGGACCGCGGACGGAGGGCGTGGGGATCGGCGCAGGCGTGGACATGGAGCGGAATCTACCGACGCGCGCGGCCGGCGGCGAGACGGATCACGCGCGCTCGACGACGCGCACGCCGGCGCGCGCGAGGTCGGTCCAGAAACCCGGCCACGACTTCCCGACGCACGCCGGGTCGCGGACGAACACGCCCTCCCGCAGGAGGCCGAGGAGCGCGAACGCGAAGGCCATGCGGTGGTCGCCGCGCGGGTCGAGCTCGACCGGTTCGTTCGCGCGGCGCGCGCCGGGTGCGATCGCGAGCGAGTCCTTTCCCGCCTCGGCCGCGAAACCGAGCGCGGAAAGGCCCTCCGCGAGCACCGCGATGCGCGAGCTCTCCTTCCCCGGCAGCGTGCCGAGGCCGTGCAGCACCGAACGCGCACCCGTGTTCCACGCCGCCGCCGCCGCGACCGCCGCGAGCACGGGGGCGAGGTCGGGTTCGCGCTCGAGGTCGAGCTCCGCCCCACGCGCGGGGGCGCCGCGCGCGC
>JACRIO010000201.1 GCA_016220035.1 Planctomycetota bacterium
GCGGATGGGCGCTCGCGGTGGTGATCGCGGCGCTCGTGCTCGCGCGGATCTTCGGGTTCCTTTGAGCGCGCTCAGCCGCGCGGTCCGCCCTTGAAGAGCGGCAGCACCGTCGTTTCGAGCTTCTGGTAGAGCTGCGCCGTCGCGCGCACGTCGCGCAGGCAGTACTCGCCGATGTCCTCGATGCGGCCTTCGCGGTACGCGCGCGCGACCTGCGAGCCGTCGATCGAACCCTTGGGGCTCTCGATGTCGAAGCGGCGACACCAGTAGTCGAGCGAGTAGCGTTCGTTGTACGCGCCCTGGAACGTGAGCACGTCGGCGAGGTCGCAGTGCTCGCCGATGTCGTAGCGGTACGGCACCGGGTCGCGCGACGGCTTCAACCCGAGCTGCGCCGAGCGGATCGCGAGGATCGGCCCGTCGTAGCCGCGACCGTTGAACGTGACGAGGCGCGGGAGGCCGCTCGGTTTGCGCGCGACGAGCTCCCAGAAGCGCGCGAGCAGCTTCTTTTCGTCCGCGCGGTAGAGCTTCGAGCCCGGCACCTTCTCCCACGCGTGCTCCTCCTCGGTGGCGCCCTCGAGCAGCATCATCCCGCGGTCGAGCGGCTCGTTCTTCGCGTCGCGGCCGACGAGCCACATCCCGATCGCGATCACCTTGCCGAGGCCGGGGAAGAGCGCCGTGCGTTCGGGCACGGCCTCGCGCTTCGTCGCGTCCTTTTCGCGGTTCACGAGGTAGCCGCGCGTGATCTCGTCGACCTCCTCCCACGCGAAACCGGCCACCTCGATGTCGAAAACGATCGTGGGCGTGTTCATCGCGGAAGTGTCGCCGCCGCGCGCGCGGCTGTCCACAAGGCGCGCGGTCAGCTCGCGGTCCGGCGCAGCGCGCGCGTGCGCAACGCGAACGCGCCGAGGAGCGCGAAGAGCCAGCCCAGCGCCGCGATCGCGTCGCGCGGATCGCGCGGCGCGCTCGTGGGCAGCGTCGAGCACCCGCCGCCGCCGCCCGAGGACTGGAAGCGGAACGCCGCGGGCAGCACGGCCGCCTGCCCGGAAAGATCGTCGCGCACGATCACGCTGTGCAGCCCCGAGGCGTGCGCCGGCGTCACGACGCGCAGCGTGTTCGCGTCGACGAATTCGAGCTCCGCGGCCGGGGTGCCGCCCAGACCCGTGTCCGCGTCGGCGCCGAAGACGACGTTGGTCGAGACGAGGAAGTTCGCTCCGTGCACGAGCAGTTCGTCGCCGCCCGAAGCGCTCCCCGCCGCCGGATCGATCGTCGTGATCACCGGATCGGCCTCGGCCACGTACGCGAACGCGGCGCTCGCGACGGGACCGCTCGGGTTCTGCACTTCGAGGACGTACGGCCCGCCCGCGGCGTAGGCGTCGGTCACGATGCGCAGCGTCGATGCGCTGTCGCGCGTCACGTTCGTCTGCGCGACGCCGTCGATCGCCACGGTGCAGCCCGCTTCGAAGTCGCTGCCGGTCAACGTGAGCTGCGTGCCGCCGGAGGCGCTGCCCGATGGCGGGAAGACGCTCGCGATCGCGGGCACGAGCGCGAACTCGAGCGCGTCGTCGATGCGCGCCTCGACCCCGCTCGCGTCGATCACGACCGCGTCCGCGAGCCCGCCCGCGGACGGGAGCGTCGTCAGCGTGATCGTGTTGGCGTCGACGACCGTGCATCCTTGCGCCTCGCCGTCGACGTGGACGTTGCCGCCCAGCACGACGCGCGATCCAGTCGTGAAGCGGCTCCCGTGCAGCGTGACGAGCGTGCCGCCGCTCGTCGTCGCGAGCAGCGGCTCGACGGAGTCGAGCACGGGATCGCGCGCGGTGATCTCGAGCGCGCCGGGCAGGATCGAGAGCTCCCCCGCTCCGTTCGCGACGGCGAGGTCGACGTGGCCGATCGGCGCGTTGCTGGGCACCGTGACCTGGAAGTTCACCTGCGTGCCCATCCAACTCGTCACGACGACCGTCACGTCGGGGTCCGACGCCGTGAGCGTGCTCCCCGCCGCGAGGTTCGTCCCGCGCAGTTGGAACGAGCGCGTCTGGCCCGCGATCGCGCGCAGCGGGAACACGTCGTAGTTGCGGCCGAGCGACAAGGTCACGTCCGCGCCGACCTGCCGCGCGCCGAGCGAGAGCGCCTCCCCTTCCGTCACCGCGAACGCGCCGAGCACCGTCGCGCCGAAGTTCGTCTGGATCGTGTGCCCCGGCGTCAGGTTGCCCGAGGACACGGGCTGATCGAGCGGGACGGCGTAGAGCGTGTACGTCCCCGGATCGAGGTTCCGCAGCGTGAACGCGCCGAGCGAGGTCGTGAGCGCGCTCGCCGCCGTCCGGCCCTCCGCGTCGCGCGCGACGACGTGCGCGCCCGCGACGATCGTGTCGTTGCTCGCGCGCCGGATCACGCCGTCGATCGAAGCCCCCGGCAGGATCGGATACGCGTCCTGCAGGCCGTGCGTCTCGTCGGAGGAGAGGCTGCGGTGGAGCACGACCGTCGGATCGACGTACGGGTACATCGAAGCGCCCGCCCAGCCCGTATGGTCGAGGCCGAGCAGGTGCCCGAGCTCGTGCGTCGCGACGTCCTGCACGTCGAACGCGCCTGGCGCGCCGCTCGTCGTGAACTCGAAGTCGACGCCGTTGAAGAGGATGTCCGCGTCGGTGATGCCGCCGTTTTCCGCGAACCAGATCGGCGTGAGCGCGACCGTGCCCGAGCCGCCCGGGAAGTAACCCGAGGAGTCGTCCTCGTCGAAGAGCACGAGGTGGATCGAGTCGGCGCTCCAATCCGTGCGCTGCATCTGCGCGCTCGCGGTGTTCTCGACGAGGCGCGACGTGACGTTCGGCACGGCGTTCCACGCGTCGATCGCGTTGCGCAAGGCCGTGAGGTGGCTCCCGTCCGTGATGTCGTCGGAGCCCGTCGCGTTGAGCACGATCGAGATCTCCTGCGGCCGGCCCCACTTGAGCGCCTTGCCGTTCCCCGAGTGGATCAGGCGCACGTGCGCGGTCACGAGCGCGCTCGCGGCGACGGCCGCGACGAGGACGAGGCTTCGCGCGCGCATCAGCGGCGGCCTCCGGCCCGTTCACGCTCGGCGCGCGCGGCGCACGCGGCCTCGACCCGCGCGATCGTGGCCGCGTAGTCGAAGGTCTCGACCGCGGTCGGCGCGGGGACGGTGTGTCCCGCAGCGTCGACGAACTCCACGGCGCCGTGCTCGCGCACGAACCGTTTCGCGCCGTTCGCGGCGCGCGCGACGCGCAGTCGGCCCTGCGACAGGCCCACGGGGAGGCGCACGCCAGCGCGGCTCTCGCTGGTGAGGAAGAGGAGCGCTTCCTCGCCAGCGGCGAGCACGGGCAGACCCGGGATCACGAGCCCGCGTCCGTTCGGGAGCACGCCGCCGGGCACGCTCATCGTGCGCACGGCCTCGTGCGCGCCGCGGAGCGTGCGTGCGACCGCGAGCGTGTAGCGCGTCACGATGCGACCGTGCTCGTCGAGACCGGGCTCCGCGCCGAGCACGCGCGCCTCGAGCACGAGCTCCGCGTGCTCGACGAGGCCTTCGAGGTCGAGCTTGCGCACGGTCGACGCCTCGACCGCGCGCGCGGCCGGGAACGCGACGAAACCGGTGACGAGCGCCAACGCGCCCAAGAAGAGGAGCCTGTGCATGGTGTCGAGCAGGGTGGGGAGGCCGAGCTCCATGCGCGGGGGTGCGCAGGACGCGGGGATCCGCGGCTCATCGGAACGCGCTCGCGGCGTTCTTGAGGTCCGCGCGCGTCTCGCGGCGCGGTGCGGCGACGCGCGGGGAGCGCGGAGGTTCGAGGCTCCATTCGTGAAGGGTGAAGCAGCGGACTGGCACCGTTTTCCCCTCAGCCGACGCGCGGCTCTTCACGAGCGAAAGGACCGTTGAAGCTCAACAGCGCTCGCGGCTCGAACCGATAGCTGGCTTCCAAATCCACCCCGCGCCCCGAGCGCCTGCTCGCTCCCTCCACCGGATCATGAGCAACCTTCGCGCACGCCAACTCCTCAGCAACAAGAACATCACCATCCCGACGCTCCCCGCGGTCGTGCAGAAGGTCCAGCGCATGCTCGAGGACCCCAACACCGGCGCGAAGGAGATCGGGAAGCTGGTCGCATCGGACGCTCCGATCGCGGCGAAGGTGCTCAAGATCGCGAACAGCGCCTATTACGGCCTGCGCGAGCGGTGCCTCGCGCCCGAACACGCCTCCGCGGTGCTCGGCGTGCGCGTGCTGCGCAACGTCGTCACGCAGGCGGCGGTGATCAGCAAGTACGACCACCTCAAGGGCAGCGTCTTCGACCTGACGGGCCTGTGGAAGCACTCGATCCTCGTCGCGCAGTCCTGCAACTTCCTCGGAAAGCGGTGCAAGGCGATGATCGGGCTCTCGGCGGACGAGCTCTACGTCTGCGGACTGCTCCACGACCTCGGCCAGGTCGTATTGCTCGACTGCATGCAGAAGGACTACCTCGACGTCGTGGCCTACGCGCGCGAGAAGAACCTTCCGCTCCACGCAGCCGAGCAGGAGCGCCTCGGGTTCGGCCACACGGACGTGGGCAACATCGTCGCGCAGCAGTGGGGTCTCCCAGCGCAGGTCGGGACGGCGATCCTCAACCACCACGCTTCGCCGGACGTTCTCGCGAGCGACCCAGTTGCGAGCCTCGTGGCCAACGTGAACCTGGTGGTGCACCGCGTCGTGGAGGGCAACCTCGGCGCGGCGGCGACGGTGATCGACGCGAACACGATCCACCAGCTCGGGCTCCGTCCGACGGACGTGACGGAGCTCGTCGAGTTCGTCGACAAGGCGAAGGCCAGCGTCGTCGTCTGACGCGGGTTCGCGGCGCGAAGAGCGGTCCTCGACGCGCGCGCACGCGTCGAACTCGGAAGGCGCTTCCACTCCGCGTGGGACGTTCGTTCCAGGTGCGGTTTTCGCGGCCGAAAAGCCCGTTCGGACGGGCACGAAGTCCCGCGCGCGCGTTCGCCCGCACCGGCAGGCTGGGATAGCCTTCGTTCGAGTCGGAGTCGCCCTCCCCAGCGCTCCCCCCCCAGCGCCATGAACGCCGAGAACTTGCTGCGTGCGATGTGCGAGCGCCACGGCCTCTCGCCCGATTACGGAACGCGCCTCCTCCCCCTGGTGCGCCGGGCGTTGCAGGCCCCCGAGGACGTGCGCGATCGCATCCTCCGCCTCGTCGACGGCAACCTCCAGAGCTGCGCGGAGGGCAAGATCGACCCCGAGAAGCTGTGGCGCGACCTCGACGGCGAGGTCCTGATCGCGGTGGCGCGCGTCCTGCACAACTGGACGCCGTCGGAGCCGATGCTCGACCTCGGCACGCACCTCGACGGGCTCGGCGGGATGAAGGGGCTCGGACTCGACGAAGCCGATCCGGCAGCCTGATCCCGCACGGCCCGCGCGGGCGGACGGGATTTCCGCCCGCGCGCCGGGTTCGGATCAGAACAGATCGAGGATGCCCGTGCCCGAGGTCGGCTCGTAGAGCGTCGCGGGCGGCACGGAGTAGTTCACGAGGAACGCCATCGGCGCGTTCCAGGGCAGGAGCTCTCGGTCGCAGATCCCGCCCAGCGCCGCGGCGGCGAACGCGCGCACGGAGTCGGGGCGCTCACCCTTGGGAAGGAGCGCCAAGAGCGGATCGACCGCGCGCGCGTCGCCGACGTACGAGAGCGCGCCCGTGATCGCGGCCATCCACGTGGTCGAAGCCTGCTCGCCGAGCATGCGCACGAGGTTCGGGACGTTGTCGGTCGAGCCGAGCAGGCCGAGGCCGATCGACGCCTCGCGCAGGAGCAGCGGCTTGTTGCGCGCGTCGATCACGGCCTTGCGCAGCGTGATCACCGCGCCGTCCCAGCCGAGCAATCCGAGCGCGAGCGCGGCGTGCGGCCGCGTCTCCGCGTCGTCGCCCGAGGTCGCCGCCGCGACGATCGCGTCGCGCGCATTCGAAGCGCGGGCGAGCGCGGCGGCGAGGCACAAGGCGCCCGCGTCGGACGGGCTCTTGTGCTGCGCGAGGCCCTTGACGAGCGCCGCCCGCACCTCGTCCGACGCGTCGGCACCGGCGCGCAGGCGCACGGCCTCGCACACGCCGAGCGCGAGCGCGATCCACGGTCGCAATGCGCTCGATCCGCCCTCGAGCTCGCCGAGCAGGAAGCGGCGCGTCTCGACGAGGTGCTCGCTCGTGCGGGCACCGCGGCCGTCGCGCGCTCCGGCGCGCGCGAGCGACACGAGGGCGAAGCGCCGCGCGAGGCCGTCGCCTTCGCGCGCGGCGCGGGTGAGGAGCGCGCGGGCGCGCGTGTCGGCCTCGTCGTCGTCATTGTCGGTGATGGAACCCAGCGCGAGCGCGGCGCTCTGGCGCAGCACGCCGGGAACCGAGCTCGTGGGCTCGAGCGCGTCGCACAGCGCGAGCTTCCACGTGTCGACGGCGCCGCCGCGCGACGCGGAAGCGAGCCGTCCCGCGGTCGTCGCGGCGTAGGCGCGGACGAGCTCGCTCTCGCGCACGTCGCGCCAGACCCCGGAGAGCCAGGCGAGGTCGGCTTCGAGCGAACTCGAGGGCGCCTCGGTTCCGTCGGTGCGCGCCGGACCCTCGACGGGGAGCAGCGCGAGCGCCACGAGCACGGCGACCTTGACGTCGCGCGCGGCGCCCTTGTCCTTCTCGAAGGTCTGCACGAGGTGGTGCACGGCGAAGCGGCGCACGTCGGCGTTCCCGCGCGCGCCTAGCAGGCCGAGGCCGTAGCACGCGAAGGCGCGCGTCCGGTACGGCACCTCGGTCTGCTGCACGAGCGCGCGCCCGCGCTCGTCGTCCTGCGCGAGCGCCACGAGGAGCGGCGCGGAGGACGGCGCCGCGTTCAAGCCGAGCGCGAGCGCCGCGGACTCGGTGACCTCTTGAACGGGGTCGGCGAGGAAGGGCTTCACCGCGGCTTCGATCGCGGGCGCGTCCTCGGGACACGGCCCGCGGCCGAGCTTCGCGAGGGCCACCATGCTGGAGGTGAGGACGTCGGGGTTGCGCTCCCCTTGGAGCATGCGCAGGAGCGCTGGGACGACCTCCGCGCGCAACTTCTTCGGATCGGGGAGCTGCGCACCGGTCGTGGTGCGGTTGAGCAGCGCTTCCTCGCCGGTGACGAGTTGCGCACCCTGCGCGAGCGTCGCCTTGAGGTCGAGGAACTCGTCTTTGTGGAAGGTCCACCACAAACGCCAGTCGGCGAGGTCCTGGTTGGCGAACTTCGGCGTGGAAGGGTTCGCGCCGCTGCCGCCCGTCGCCCCGCTGCCCGGCGCCTGAGGTCCGCCCGCGGTCGGCCCGGCCGGTCCGGTGGGTGTCGCAGCGGGCGCGGGACCCGGCGTGCGCGGCGAGCCGGGTGTACCGCCGGTCGTGACCGGTGGCTGGGGGAGAAACGGGGGTTGGTGAGGAGGATCCAGTTGCGGAGGAGGGGGGGTCCCGCCGTGCCGCGGGCCGATCGAGGTCGAGGCCCAGAGAACCGAGCTCACCAGCGCTCCGAAGACGACTTGCATCGCAACCTCCACGCTTCCGCCACGCCCAAGGAACGCAGACCACCGGCGGACTCCCGCCGCGAGCGCCGAGTTCAGGCTAGCACACGCGTGCGGGCCTGAGACGCTGCGCGCCCAATGCGTTGCGACGGTCGTGCCGCCGAGGCGGAGGCGCTGGCGAGCGCGGTGCCCGATGCGCGCCGGGCGGGGGCGCGGAAGCGCTCGGCGAGCGAGCGGGAAGGCTCGGAACGCGGGTGAAGGTGTCCGCCCGGGAGCGGCGCGAGGGAAACGCGCGCGGAGCGGTGGCCGCCGTCGAGCGATGGCCGCCGTCACGCCGCGCGTGCGCTACTTGACGCGCTTGATGATGTGCCAGCCGAAGGGGCTCGCCGTGGCCTCCCACGGGGCGACGCCGATCTCGCCGACCTTGAGTCGGAAGCCGACGTCGCCGAAGCCCTTCACCATGCCGGCGCGACCGGCCTTGGTCATCGGGTAGATGCCCGGCGCGCTGTCGTTCGTGTACTGCTTGACGAGCCCGAGGAAGTCCGCGCCGCCGACCGCGTCGGCGTAGACCTTCTCCGCGAGCGCCTTGGCCTCCTCCTTGGAGCGCGTGACGTTCGCGACGCGCGGCACGCCCTTGAAGGCGATGAGCACGTGCTGGATCTGAATGTTCTCGTCGGGCTGCTCGGCCTTCGCCATGAGCGTCTTGATATCGGCATCCATGTCGACCTTCGCCGCCGCCTTGGGCGTCTCCTTCGGCATCTCCTTCGCCACGTCCTTCGGTGCGTCGACCGGCGCCTTGACCGGCGCGTCGGCCGGCTTCGCCGGAGCGTCCGCCGCCGTGCCGGCCGCCGGTTTCGCGGGCGCCTCCGCTCCCGTGCCGCCCGCCGCCTTGGCCGGCGCCGCCGGCGGAGGCGTGGAGGAGCCGGTGCCGCAAGCGGTGAACAACGGGAGGAACGCGAGCGCCGAGCAGACGAGTCTCTTCATGCCGCGCAGGTTAGCGGAGGGCGGTTCCGCCGCGCAACTCGGATGCGGAGGGTGGACGGATGGGTCCCGCGGGATGCGATCGAGGACTCGGGAGCCAGGCGATCGAGCGGGTTCGAGGACTCGGAATCTGCTGCGCTGAGCACGACAGGGTAATCCGAGCAGAGCGCCGCGTGCTGCGACCCGGCGTTGGGCCAGCTCACGCCCGAATTCTCCCGCTCGTCCGGTCGCGGCCAGGCGCGACAACTTGCGGCGCAGCGTCTTGACCTCGGGCGCGCGGTCGAGGCCGAGCAGACGACCGAGTTCGTCGGGGGAGTGCTCTTTCAACGC
>JACRIO010000202.1 GCA_016220035.1 Planctomycetota bacterium
GGCGCTCGCGCAGGAGCAGGCGCAGGAGCGGCGGCGCGTCGGTCATCGCCACCCAGACCGTTTCCCCGTCGATGCACGCTTCGCGCAGCACCTCGCGGACGTTCGTCGCGAGCTCCTCCGCGCGCTTCGGCTCGAGCCGCGTGACGAACGGGAAGTCGCGCAGGTTGCGCGCGAGGCGGATCCGGCAGGAGACGACGACGTCGCCCTCGGGTGCCTCCGGCGCGAGCCAGGCGCCGATGCGCGCGGCCCAGCGTTCCGGTTGCAAGGGTTCGGAGGCCATGCGCGGGGTTCCCGCGCGGATTATGGCAGCGCGCAGGCCGCGACGGAAGCGCGGCGCGCCGGCGTCACGGCGTCGGGCGGCGCGGACCGAGTGCGCGCTTGAACGTGCGCCACCGGCTCCCGAGCTCGGCGCGGAGCGCCTCGATGGTCGCGTGCTGTGCCGCGAGGGCCTCGCGCGCTCGGTCGATCTCCGCGCGCGCGCCCTCGAGCCCCTGGGCGGTCACGTTGCGTTCGTGCGTCAGCTCCTCCTCGCGTGCGCGCAGCTCGAGGACGACGCGACGGTGGCCCGCGAGGTCGTCCTCGAGCGCGCGCACGACCGCGCGGTGCTCGTCGAGTTCCTTCTCGCGCGCGGCGAGCACGGACTTGTGCGCATCGAGATCGCCGCGCGTCGCCGCCAGCGCGGCGCGGTGCTGGTCGAGGCCGTTCTCGCGCCGCGTGAGGGCCGCGCCACGCGCGCGCACCTCCGCTTCGAGCTCGCGCACGGCGCCGGCGTGTCGCGCGAGGTCCGTCCGGAGCTCGGCGATCACGCGGCCGCGCTCGTCGCGGTCCTGTTCGACGTCCGCGATCACGGCGCGCAGCCCCGCGGCCTCCTCGGCCCGGGCGGAACGCTCGCCCGCGAGCGCCGCCTTGTGCTCGCGCAGGTCGGCTTCGAGCACCGCCGCGGCGGCAGCGTGCTCGGCGAGGCGCGCTTCGAGCTCGCGCTTCATCTGCGACGCTTCCTGGAGCTCGCGCTCGCGCAGCGCGCGCAGCGTCTCCAACTCGCGCTCGAAGCCCGCGGCGAGCCGGCGCACCTCCTCGAGGACGCCCTTGTGCTCGCCGAGCTCGCGCTCGAGCGCCGCCACGAGCGTCTTGTGCTCCGCGAGGTCGGTTTCGAACGCCGCCTTCACGAGCGCGTGCCCGCGCTCCGCTTCGTCGAAGCGCGCGACCTGCGTCGCGACGTCGCGCTCGAGATCGGAGAGGGAGGCCTTGTGCGCGTCGAGGTCGGCCTCGAGCGTCGCGATCACCGCGCGCTGCTCCGCTTTGCGCGCTTCGGCGTCCGTGAGGCTCTTCTGGTGTCCGGCGAGGTCCGCGCGCAGCTCGGCGAGGCCCTGCGCGAGCCGCGCCTTCTCCTCGATCAACGTGCCCTGCGCCCGCTCGAACGCGCCGAGCTCGAACGCGAGCTCCTCGATCCTGCGCGCGGCGCCGGGCGGCGCGCTCGCGGGCTGCGCGAGACGCTCGAGGCGCGGCAGCTCCGCTCCGGCGACGGCCGCAACGATCGCGTGGCGGTACACGGGTGGCGTGTGATCGCTCACGTACATCCGCGCGTTGTAGAAGCGCTGGAACCGGGCCGCGATGCCGCGCAGCTCGGGGCGGTAGTCCATGTACATCGAAAGGCAGATGAGCGCGAGCCAGCGGTCGAGGTTGCCGTGCCCGAAGCTCTTCACGCTCGCGCCGAGGCGCTCGAACTGGCGCTCGACCGCCGTGCGGTCGGGGAGCCCGTGATGACGGTGCTCCTCGAGGTAGCGGTGCTCGACGCCGAGCTTGTCCTTCAGGAACTGCTGGAGCAGGCGCTCCGCCTCCTCCACCTCGGGCGACTGGTACGGGCCGGCGAGCACGACGTGGCGGCGCGCGACGCGCGCGCACTCGGACACGAACGCCGTCCGGCGCGGCACGGGGACGTGCTCGAGCGTGTCGAACGCGAGCACGAGGTCGAAGCTCCGCTCCGCGAAGGGCAGGCGACTGCCGTCGCCGAGCACGAGCGGGCGCTCGTCCGACGGTTCGAGGTCGACGAGCGTGATCGCGTCCTTCGGCAGGAACGAGCGCAGGAGCGCGGTCCTCCCGCCGACGTCCAGGATCGAGAGCCGTTCCTTCCCGCGGCGCAGCTCGTTCACGAGCTCCGTGACGAGCGCATAGCGCTGGTACTGGTCGAACGGGAGCTCGAGGACGTCCTTCACGCCTTCGACTCCTCGCGCACGACGCCCGCGGCCCCCGCGACCCCCGTCCGCTCCATCGACCAACGGCACGGCAGGTAGAGCATCCCGTGCTGGTGGCGGCGGTCGTCGAGCACCTCGAAGGTCACGGCGTGCTCGCGGTGGTCGATCGCGGTCGGCGCCGCCTTGCTGTGGTCGTAGAGGAACGTGGTGACGTAGTACTGGCCCGCGAGCAGCGGCATGCGCTCGAAGGCCATCTCGACGAAGCCCTCCTCGCCGGGCTCGGCGCGCTCGATCACGATCGGTGTCTCGCGCCAGTGGTGGTTCGCGCCGTTCACGTAGGTGCCGTCCGAGCGGTAGAGCCCGATGCCGAACACGGGGTTCTTCGCCGCGCGCAGCACGCGGTAGCGCACACGCACGCGGAACGGCTCGTTCGTGCGGAACACGAAGCCCGCGTTGCCCGCGGCGTCGAGCATGTCGACCTCGAAGGTCTCGATCTCGCCCGTGCCCCAGCGCGGGTAGGCGCTCGTGCCGCGGTTCAGCGCGGAGAGCCGCTCGTTGCCGCGCGCCTTCGCGCGCTTCAGGTACTCGTCCGAGACCCGCTCGGCGTGGCCCTGCTCGAGCACCTCGCCCTTGTCCATGAGCACGACGTGCTGGCACATCGACTTCACGGCCCCCATGTCGTGGCTGACGAAGATCGTCGTCTTGCCCTGTTCGCGGAACTCGTTCAGGCGATTGATGCACTTGCCCTTGAAGTGCTCGTCCCCCACCGAGAGCGCCTCGTCGATCATCAGGATGTCAGGATCGACGCTCGCCGCGACCGCGAAGCCGAGACGCACGTACATGCCCGAGGAATACGTCTTCACCGGGCGCTCGATGAAGTCGCCGAGCTCGCTGAACTCGACGATCTTCGGGAAGCGCTCCTCGATCTCCGCCTCGCTCATGCCGAGGATCGAGCAGTTCAGGTGGATGTTGTCGCGGCCCGAAAACTCCGGGTGGAAGCCCGCGCCGAGCTCGAGCAGCGACGCGACGCGGCCGTTGACCTGGAGCTCGCCCGTCGTCGGCCGCGTGATGCCCGTGAGCAGCTTCAACAGGGTCGACTTGCCCGCGCCGTTCTCGCCGATGATCCCGACCGTCGCGCCGTGCGGGACGTCGAGGTAGACGTTGCGCACGGCGAAGAACTCGTGGTGGAGCTTCTTCCCGGGGAGGAAGAGCTCCCACACACGGTGCATGGGCTTCGCGTACATCCGGTACGCCTTCGAGAGCCCGCGCGCGAGGATCGCGCTCGTGCCGGCACCGGTGTCGGACTTCCCGTGGGTGGCCATGGCTCAGAGGAGGTCGGGGAAGCGCGGTTTTTGCCGCAGGAAGAACGTGGAGCCGAGGACGACCAGCACCACGGCGACGAGCGCGAGGCGCCCGACGTCGGCGACGTCCGGCGGCGCGCCGTAGATCAGGACCTCGCGGTAGCACCCGATGAGCCAGTGCATCGGGTTCGCGGCGAGCACCCAGGAGTAGCCCGCGTCCTCGACCAGGTGCTCGGGGTAGAAGATCGGCGTCGCGAACATCCACACCGTGAGCAGCACGCCGAGCACGTGGTACGTGTCGCGCAGGAACAGGTTGAAGGCCGCGAGCAGGTACCCGAGCCCCACCATGAAGAGCCCCTGCAGCACGACGAGCGGGGCGAGGCAGACGATCCACCCCGTGATCGCGAGCGGGCGCGACGGCGGCGCGACGATCACGAGCTCCGCGTTCGAAGGTGGCGGCTCCGTGGATCCGCCGCGCGCGTCGCGCCAGCCGTCGACGACGAGCGCGCGCCCCTCCGCGCCCTTCAAGACCTTCTTCACGCGCCCCCAGCGTTCGCCCGGCGCGTAGACGAGGTCGCGCGGCAGGACGCGCTCGAAATCGCCCTTCACGCCGGCGAACGTGCCCGACCACGGCGCCTCGCCGCGGTCGGTGATCGCGAGGCCCGCGACCTCGGTGCCCGGCCCGCGCGTCGCGCAGCGCACCTGCGCGGGCTTCACGACGCCGTTGCCCGCGCAGGGCGTCTCGCCCGCGTGCGCCGACCAGAGCGCGACGGCCTGCTCGTCGTCCCCGGGTCGCGCCTCGGGTCGGATGTACGCGAAGTAGCCGACGGCGAACAACGCGACGACGAGGCCGATCAGCATGTTCACCAGCGCGGAGATCACGAGGTACGCCGGGAGCACCTCCGAGGGAAACACGACCTTCTGGATGAGGTTCTGGTTCTCGACCAGCGAGTTCGTCATGCGCGACACGCTCTCCGCGAACGCGTGCCACACGAGGATGCCCGCGAGCATGAGCATCGCGACCTCGGCCGTGCCCTGCTGGTCGCTCCACCGCATCTTGAGCACGATGCGGAAGACGAAGCCGTAGACGAGCAGGTGGATCACCGGCACGACGAGCGACCAGAAGAACCCCATGCTCGACCCGACGTAGCGCGCGCGCAGGTCGCGCGAGACGAGGTCGCGGAGGAGCCGCTGGTTCTTGCGCAGCGATTGGACGAGGTCGCCCATGCGCACTCAGAGCACCGACTTCCCGAGCGCGGAGAGGACCAGGTCGACCGCCATGCGCGCCGTCGCGTTCTGGTTGTCGAGGATCGGGTTGATCTCCGTCACCTCGAGCCCGAGCAGTTTCCCCGACTCCGCCGCGTGCTCCATGATCAGGTGGCTCTCGCGGAACGTCGTCCCGCCGGGCACGGGCGTCCCGACGCCCGGCGCCACCGACGGGTCCGTGCCGTCCATGTCGAAGGTGAGGTGGAACCCCGCGGTTCCGCTGCACGCGATCTCGATCGCGAGCTTCATCACCTTGTGGATCCCGTGCATGTCGATGTCGCGCGACGTGTAGACGTGCAGGCCCGCGGCGCGGATCTCCTCCTTCTCCTTCTTGTCGAGGGAGCGCACGCCCACGAGCACCGTCTTCTCGACGTCCACCATGGGGAAGCGCTCGCCGAGCCGCGTGAGCTCCGCCGCGCCGCGGCCGAGCACGCACGCGAGCGGCATCCCGTGGATGTTGCCCGACTCGCTCGTCTCCGGCGTGTTCATGTCGCCGTGCGCGTCGAACCAGACGAGCCCGATCTTCTTCTTCTCGCGGTGGTAGTAGGACGAGATCGCCGCCACGGTCCCGACCGCGATGGAGTGGTCGCCGCCGACGACGAGCGGGAAGGCGCCGTCCGCGAGCACGGCCTCGACCTTCGCGCGCAGGTTCCGGCAGCACTCGGCGATCTCCGGCAGGAAGCGCGCGTGGGCGTTCTCGGGCTCGATGCGCGAGCGTGGCTCCCGCACCGGCACGTTGCCGCGGTCCTCGAACGGGATGCCCAACGAGCGCACGGCCTCCTCGATGCCCGCGATCCGCAAGGCGCTCGGCCCCATGTCGACCCCGCGGCGGCCGCCCCCGAGGTCCATGGGCACGCCCACGAGCGCCACCGTCCTGTTCAGCATGGGTTCCTCCGCAGCACGACCGGATCGCCCCGGTGAAGCCCGAGCTCCGCCGCCGCGCTTCCGTCGCGCACGGCGAGCTCGATCGATCCGAAGGAATCTACCAGAGCGCACGCTTCGCCCGAACCGGCCTCGGCGTACGTTCCGACGAACCCGATCGCGCGACCGGCCGCTTCGGCGCGCCAGCCGCGCGGATCGCCGCCGAGGTCGTCGGGCGTCGCCGTGAGCACGAGGTTGCCGTAGTGATCCGCGAAGAGCACCTCGGTGTGGACCTCACCCACGGAGCGGCGCACGGCGCGGATGCTCGGACCGCCCGTCGGCGCGCCGTGGAGCGGCCGCGCGATCGCGTCGAGCGCGCCGCCGTTCGCGAGCCAGGCGGCCGCGGGCGCGAACACGTCGCGGCCGTGGAACGTGCGGCTGCGCGCGGGAAGCGCGCAACGGTCCGGGTCGAGCTCGAACAAAAGCGCGCGCGCATCCAAAGCGGCCGGCAGGAGCCCGTTGTCGGGCGCGAGGTAGAGCCGCTCGTCCTCGACCGCCGCGAGCAGCTTGCGCTCGGAGCCCACGCCGGGGTCGACGACCGCGACGAACACGGTCCCGGGCGCGAACGAGGCGCGGCTCCGCGCGAGGAAGAACGCGCCGACGCGCACGTCCTGCGGCGGAACGCCGTGCGCGAGGTCGACGATGCGCGCGGCGGGGAAGCGCGCGAGGAGCACGCCCTTCATCTGGCCGACGTACGGATCGGAGAGGCCGAAGTCGGTGAGCAGCGCGACGACGCCGTTGGGTTCGAAGCGTGCGTCCACGCGGGTCTCCGGATCACTGCGTGCGCGTCGAGAGCGCGCCGAGGAGCGCGCCCTGGAGCGCGGGATGGCCCGAAGCGTAGCGCAGCTCGCGCGCGAGCTCGTCGACCTCGCGCAGACCGCCCCACGCGCCGATCGCGAAACCGACGCGCCGGAGGTCCGCGGAGCTCGCCGCCTCGGGCGGTACGGAGAGCTCCTCGCGCAGGACGCGCACGCCGCCGCCGCTCTCGGTGAGCAGCGCCGCCGCGAGCATCGAGAGCTCGACCTCGTCGCTCCACAAGGACGCGCGCAGGAGCGGGACGACGGACGGGTCGCCGAGCTCGAACAGGGCCGAGGCGAGCTCGACCTCGACCGCGCGTTCGTCCTCGAGCGGAAAGAGCTGGCGCAGGAGTTCGAGGTCCTCGGGGCCGGGACCCTGACCGAGCGCCCGGAGCAACCGCAGCGCGTCCGCTCCGCGCGGCGTCGGGTCGGCCGCGAGCGCCTGACGGACGCGCGAGCGCGCCGTGACGCGGCCCTCCTTGCACAACCGGATCGCGATCTCGAGCGCTTCTTCCTTCGGCGCCTTCGGGAGCCAGTCCTCGAGCAGGTTTCCGACGTACGCATCGCGCGCGACGCGCAGGAGCGCGCTCACGATCTCCGCGTGGTCCGCGTGCTCGGCGTCCTCGAGCGCCGCGCGCACTTGGTCCTCGGCCGCGCGCGAACCGAGGCGCATGCGCGCGACGACGGCCGCGAATCGCACCGGCGCGTCGAGGCTCCGCTCGAGATCCTCGAGGCGCGAGCGCCAGCCCGCGTCGCCGCTCGTCGCGAGCACGTCGCACGCGTCGAGCCGGTCCTCGATCGAGAGCCGCGCGAGGTCGGGATCGACGAAGCGCGCGAGCTCGGCGGTGCCGCCGCGCGCGATGAGGATGGTCGCGCGGTAGTGGAGCGCATCGACCGCGGCCGCGCGCTCCAGGAGCTTCGGCACGACCGCCCCGAAACTGCGCGCCTCGATCGTGTCGAGCACGACGCGCCACTCCGCGATCGACGCGGGCGTCCACAGCTCGCTCTCGACGAGTTCCTGGAGCTCGAGCGGCATCAGGATCACCGCCGTGGAGAGCCGCGCGTCTCCCGCGCCGTGCAGGAGCAATTCGAGCACGTGGTCCTTGGCTCCCGGCCGGTACAAGCGCGCCGCGCCGCGGAGCACGAACTCGCGGCGGAACTCGGGGTCGTGCGCGAGGCGCTGCACCTGGAGCACGTGCCACGACTGGCCGTCGACGAGGCCGAAGCTCCTGGCGGACCGCCAGCGCAACTCGAGCAGGAGCGCGCTCGCGCCGCTCGCCGCGCTGCCCGATGGGTCCGCGACGAACACGAGCAGGTTGGCCGCCGGCTCGTGCAGCCGGTGGCCGTCGTCGTGCGCGATCTCCTCGACGCGTCGGCGCGCCGCCGCGCGGCCCGTGCGCAAGAGCGCCAGGAGCGCGCACTCGGCGACCTCCGGTTCCTCCGACGTCAGCGACATGAGCAGCGCGTCGGCGCCGCTCGCGAGTTCGCCCAAGGCCAGGATCGCCGCGCGCCGCTCGACGCCCGTTCCGTGGCGCGCGAGGTCCTCCATCGCGAGGCGTTCGTTGACGGCCCCCGACGAACCGAGCGCGATCCAAGCGGCCGCGCGCTTCTCCGGCGTGGCGACGGACTGCGCGAGGCGCGCGCGCGCGTCGGCGGGCGTGCGCGGCGTGAACGCGACGCGCGCGTCGCGGGCGAGAAGCTCCTTCCACTCGGCGGCGTCGGGCAGCGGTCGCAGCGACTCCCGCGCGGGCTCCACCTGCGCGGCGCCGCGGTCTGCGCCCTGAGCGCGGAGCGGGAGCGCCGGGACGAGCGCGAGGAACGCGGCCGTGAGGAAGATCTTTCGCATCGAACGGGTGCGGCGCGTCGGCGCCGGCCGGGGAGTGGGTCTATCGGCAGGAGCGGCCCCATGGCATAGCGCGCCGCCCGGGACGATGCCACCGCGCACCGTTCGCGCGGCGGCGGCCTCCCATCCGTCCCGTGCGTGGCATCGCGACGCCGCGTGCGCCGTCCAAGGGTTCAGTCGCGCACCCGCTCGGCGGCGAGGTGCAGCACGACCTCGAGCGTCCCGGATTTCAAGGGGCGCAGATGGACGCTCGCGCTCCGGCCGTCGCCGGCCCGCGCCGTCACCTCGCCCTCGTCGCCGACCCGGAGGCCGTCGAGCGCGAAGCGTCCACGCGCGTCGGAGCGCGCCGTGCGCCCGTGCGGACCGGTGACCGTCACGTCCGGCGCGGGAGCGCCCGTCGCGGCGTCGAGCAGCGTCCCTGCGACGCGCGCGGGACCGTTCGCGGCGGTCGTGGAGGCGTTTTCAGAGACGCTCTCACGGCCGTCCCCCGCGCACGCGGGGCCGAGGAGCGGGAGGAAGAGGAAGAGCCGTGTGGGTTTCATGCTTCGGGTTCTCCGAGGAGCGCCACGATCTCGTCGCGCTTCGCGTCGCGCAAGGCCGCGTTCGACGCCTCCAGGTTCAGGCGCAGCAAGGGCTCGGTGTTCGACGGGCGCACGTTGAACCACCACCACTCGCGCTCGCCGAGTTCGCCGAACTCGACCGTGATCCCGTCGAGCTCGTCCTGCCGGCCTCTCGAGTACTTCGCCTTCAGGTCCGCGATCGCCTTCGCCTTGTCGTCGACGTGGAAGTTGATCTCGCCGGTCGCGTGGTAGCGGCGCAGGTCCTGCACGAGCGCGGAGAACGGCTGTTTCGAGCGCGACAGGAGGTTCAACGCCTGCACCATCGCGATGACGCCGGAGTCGCACGTGTAGTTCTCGGCGAAATAGAAGTGCCCGGAGAGCTCGCCCCCGAACACGGCGCCCTTCGCGCGCATGGTCGCCTTGATGAAGGAGTGACCGACGCGGTCCCGGATCGGCACGCCGCCCGCCTTCTTCACCTCCTCCTTCACCACCCACGACGAGCGCAGGTCGTACACGATCGGCACGCCGGGCTTCGACTTCAGGAGCTCGCGCGCGAGCAGCGCCGTCATCAGGTCGTTCCCGACGGTCTTGCCCGTCTCGTCGACGAAGCAGCAGCGGTCCGCGTCGCCGTCGAAGCCGATGCCGATCCGGCTCTTCGTCTGCTTCACGAGCGCGCGCACGGGATCGAGGTGCTCCTCCTTGAGCGGGTTCGCCTCGTGGTTCGGGAACGTGCCGTCGAGCTCCATGAAGAGCGTGTGCGCCCTCACGTTCGGAAGACGCTCGAGGATCGGCGGCAGCGAGTACGCCGCCATGCCGTTCGCGGCGTCGATCGCGACGTCGATCGGCGCGTCGATGCGCGCGAAGCGCGCGACGTGCTGCGCATAGGCACCGAGCAGGTCGGCGGTCTCGAGCTTCCCGCGCTGCGCGACCGGCGCCGGGTACGGCTCCTTGCACATGCGCTCCACGTCGAGGATCCCGTTCGCGGCCGAGATCGGCTTCGCGCCGGCGGCGCAGAGCTTCATGCCGTTGTACTCGCCCGGGTTGTGCGACGCGGTGACGTTGAGCCCGCCGTCACACGGCTGCGAGCCGATCGCCCAGTACGCCATCGGCGTCTCCGCGAGCCCGATCGAGAGCACGTCGCAACCCGTGTCGCGCATGCCCTCGATGACCGCGTTCGCGATCTCCGGGCTGTGCGTGCGCATGTCGCGCCCCACCACGAGGCGGCGGGCCTGGAGGAGCCGCGCGAACGCGTTGCCGATCTTCTTCGCGAGCGCGGCGTCGAGCTCGCCCGGCACCTTGCCGCGGATGTCGTAGGCCTTGAAGATTCCCATGCGACGAGAGGCTCACGCGCCGCGCGCGGGAGGTCAAGCCCGAGCCCAGCGTCCTCGTCGTGGACGGGCAGGACCGCGCCCTTGGAGTCCGTGCGTGCAATCCGGACCCGGAGCGCGTAGGCTCTCCCGCCTGAATGCGCGGCCGGTCCGTCCCGCCGCCTTCCGCTTCTTCCTGCAGGTTCGGCAAGAGGGCCCGGTCGCGATCCACGAGCCCAGGAGTCGCGCCATGTCGGGAACCTCGGAGCTGCGCGCCCCACCGACCTGGACGCTTTTCGGCGCGGCGACCTCGAAGCCGGCAGCCCCGCTCCAGAGCGAGCGCGCCATTCCCGCGGGGAAGCTCGCGTTCACGCGCACCGCGAACGCACGCCGCGCGCCCTGGCCGCTCGTCGCATTCCCATCCCTCAGTACCCGGGCGCGCCGGCGGCCACTTCGGCCCACCGCGCGCTCCAGGCGTTTTTCTCGAAGCGATTCTCCATGGGCACCAAGCTCTACGTCGGAAACTTGAACTTCACCACCACCGAGGACGCGCTCAAGGCCGCGTTCTCCGCCGACGGCCGCGGCGTGCGCGCCGTCACCATCCCGAGCGACCGCGACACGGGCCGTCCGCGCGGCTTCGCGTTCGTCGACATGGCCACGGACGAGGACGCCAAGGCGGCCATGAAGGCTTTCGACGGGAAGGAAATCGACGGCCGCGTGCTCAAGGTCAGCGAAGCGCAGGAGCGTCCCGCGCGCGGCGGCGCCGGCGGCGGAGCGGGCGGCGGCGCGCGGCGCTATTGAACGAGCGCGCGCAACCGCGCGCGCATCCCGAACGATGCGGGAGCCGTCCTCGGGCGGCTCCCGCCGTTTTTCGGCCCCGCGTTCCGCGGCCGACGAGCGTTGCACACGCACCCGGAGCACCGTCGCTCGCGGCTCCGCGCGCATCGGCGGAATCGCGTCGCGGTCGCCCGCGCGGTACGTCGCCGGCCGCGCGCACCGGACGCTAGTGTCCCGTCCCACGAGTATCTTGAACGATCCGCCGCGCTGAATCGACGCTGGCGGCGTTGCGCCTCCTCCGAGTATTGCAGCGAATACGCGTCGTCAGCGCGCCTTGCCAGCCTCGACCGATCACGGCGCCTCGTCCAAGATACTCGTGGGACGGGACACTAGACTCCCCGCGCCGCATGCCGCCCCCTTCGAGCACGAACGACGCCCGCGTCCCGCCCGTGCCAGCGGACACGAGCTCACGCCGTTGGATCCGTCGCGTGCTCGCGCTCCTGATCGGGTGCACCGCGCTCGGCAGCCTCATCGCACTGTGCGGCCGCCTCCATTTCCGTCTGACGCCCGATTTCGCGGCCTACGTGCGGACGCATCCCGCGAGCGACGCGCTCGTGCTCCCGTTTCGCGGCGAAGGACGCGTGTTGGCGCCGACCGGGGACATGCTCCTCGGCGCGGGAGACGCGTTCGACCTGCCCGAGGATTCGGCCGAGCGGTGCACGATCGAGATTCGCGTGCACCACGGCGACGACATCCTCCTCCACTTCCGCCACCGGATCGCGTTCGTGTTCGGGAGGGACGGGGCGACGCGCACGGCCTTCGCGCTCCGCACGGAGGGACTCATCACGCACCCCGACCTGCGCGCGTGCGTCCGCATCGGCGTCTCCGATTTCGACCGGCTCGTCGGCCCCGACTCCGCCCGCGCGGGTTCCCTCACCTACGACGTGACGCTGCTCGCCGGCACCGGCGCGTCGAAGGTGGAGTTGGTCGAGGCCGCGCGGCACGGCGACGGAGAACTCGCGGACGCGAAGTGCTCCTCGATCCTCCACGGTCACCTCGTCCCGTGGTCCTCCGTGCCCGCGGAGGGCCTCGTGCACCGCGTGCGACAGAGGCTGCACCTCACCGCGGCGCGCAGGCCGGACGGCGCTCAGTCGATCGGCATCGGGGCGAGCGAGCACACGGCGAGCACCGAGGAGTATTCGTACGAGGTCCAGGTCACCGTCCGGCTGGACGGCGGCGACGCGCACCACTGGCGGAAATGCGCGCGGTACGCCTGGGGCGGCCAAGCGTGGTAAAGGGCACCCCTCCTTCGACGGAGCGCCCGGCTATCCCCGCACCTTCGCGCTCACGAACGCGCGCACGCGGCGCATGGCTTCCTGGAGGTTGGCTTCGCTGTTCGCGTAGCTGAAGCGCAGGAAGCCCTCGCCGAGCGCGCCGAAGCTCGTGCCCGCGAGGCACGACACGCCGGCCTCGTTGAGCAGGAGCGTCTCGAGTTCGCGCGACGGGAGGCCCGTGCCCTTCACGTTCGCGAACGCGTAGAAAGCACCCTTCGGCGTCGTGCAGCGGAAGCCCGGGATCGAGTTCAGCTCCTTCACGATCAGCTTGCGGCGCGCGTCGAACGCGACGCGCATGCGCTCGACCGCGTCCTGCGGGCCCTCGAGCGCCTCCATCGCCGCCATCTGCGCCGCGGCGTTCGTGCACGACACCGTGTTGATCTGCAGGCGCTCCGCCTCGGCGACGAGACGCTTCGGCCACACGCTGAAGCCGAGCCGCCAGCCGGTCATCGCGTAGGTCTTGCTCCAGCCGTCGAGCAGGATCGCGCGGTCCTTGATCGACGCGTAGGACAGGATGCTCGTGTGGCGCTCGCCGTCGTAGAGGAGGCGCGAGTAGATCTCGTCGCACAGCACGGCGACGTGCGGGTGCTTCTCGAGGCCCTGGACGAGCCGGTCCATGTCCTTCTTCGGCACGACGCCGCCGGTCGGGTTCGCCGGCGTGTTCACGATGAGGAGCCGCGTCCTCGGCGTGATCTTCGCGAGCGTGTCGTCGACGTCGAACGCGAAGCCCTTGTCCTCGAGGAGCGGGATCGGCACCGGCGTCGCACCGCTGAACTTGATGGCCTACTCGTAGATGGGGAACCCGGGGTTCGGGTACAGGATCTCGGCCCCCGGCTCGCCGAAGAGCATGATCGCGTAGAACATCGTCGGCTTGCCGCCGGGGACGATGAGCACGTCCTCGGGCGACACGTGCTGCGCGCCGTGGAAGCGCATGCAGTAGCGCGCGACGCTCTCGCGCACGGGCAGGAGCCCCTTCGCCGGCGTGTAGCCGTGGAAGCCGTCCGCGAGCGCCTTCCGCCCGGCCTCGACGATGTTCTCCGGGGTGCGGAAGTCGGGTGCGCCGATGTGCAGGTGGACGATGTCCTTCCCCTGCGCTTCGAGCGCCTTGACCTTGTTGACGACCTCGAACGCGCTCTCGGTGCCGAGCGCATGCATGCGCGCGGCGAGTTGCAGACGTGCTTCCACGGGGACCTTTCTCGCGACCAGTGCTTCCAGCCGAAACCGAGAGGCTACGGGCGCTCGTCGCGAGCGGTCAAGCGCCCGAACGGGCGCGGGCTCACGCGCCGTGCGAGTGGACGGCCCAGACCACGACCGCCACCCACCCGAGGCCGTTCAGGAAGAAGAGCACGTCGCCGCCGAGGAGCACGCGCGTCGGGCTCCCGCCGCCCTTCTGCGTGTGGACGAGCAGCATGTAGCGCGCGAGGCCGAACACGACGAACGGCACGGTCCACACGAGGCGGTAGCCCGATCCGAACTTGTGCACGGTCTCCTCCGCGACCGTGTACATCGTGTAGGTGACGATCGTGCACGCGGCGAGCACGGTCACCATCTGGTCGAGGAACGCGGTGTTGTACTCGAGCAGGATCGAGCGGTGCTCCCCGCGACCCTCGCCGAGCAGGTCGGTCTCCGCGCGGCGCTTGCAGAGCGCGAGGAACAGCGCGAGGAACAGAGTGCAGAGCAGGAGCCAGTGCGAGATGTCCGCGTTCGCCGCCTGGCCGCCCGCGAGCACGCGCAGGAGGAACCCCGCCGCGATGCAGAACGCGTCGACGATCACGATGTGTTTGAGCTTCAGGCTGTAGGCGAGGTTGAGCGCCATGTAGCCCGCGACGATCCACATCACCGGCACGCTCCCGCCGCCGGCTTCGTGCCCGAGCAGCAAGGCCCCCGCGACGCAGGCGACGGCCGTCGCGAGCGCGAGCGGAAGGCCCACCTCCCCCGCCGCGATCGGCCGCTTCTTCTTCGTCGGATGTTTCTGGTCCGACGCGACGTCCATGACGTCGTTCACGAGGTAGATCGCGCTCGCGCCGAGGCAGAACGCGGCGAACGCGAACAACGTGCGGTAGACGTCCCACCGGTCGCCCCCCAGGAGATCGCCGCGCTCTCCGCGCGCGAACACGAGCGCGGCGAACACGAACACGTTCTTCACCCACTGGTGAGGACGCAGCGCGCGGAGCAGGGCGAGGGGGTTCACGGACGGCGTGGATCGGCCCGCTCCAGCCCTTCACTGGAGTCGCGCGCGAGCGGACACGGTACCGGACCCGCCCGCGGCGCTCCAAGTGCGATCACGCGCGGCGCACGCCGCACACGACGTCGAGCGGAGCCCGCGCCTCGACCGCCGGCGTCGCGCCGATGAATTCGATCCAGAGCCCGTCGACGTCGGCGATCAGGCACGCGAAACCGGGGTCGTCGGACGCGAACTCCGTCGCCGGTCCCCGTCCGGTCGTGCGCGGCGCCGAGCCCGCGCCGCTGATGATCTGCACCCAGCCCGCGGCCGACCGCACGAGTTGCAGATCGTGTTCGTGACCCGAGAGGTAGGCATGCACGCCGCAGCGCTCGAACAACGGATCGAGGGTGGCGCCCAGCCCGTCGCACGGCCCGTGCGCGCCGTAGGAGAGGATCGGGTGGTGGCCGAGCACGAGTTTCCACCGCGCGCGCGAGCGCATGAGCCGCTCTTCCAACCACTGGAGCTGGTCATCGCCGTGCCCGAAGCCAAGGCGGATCGGCGTCGTGTCGAGCGCGAACAGCTCCACCGTCGAGCCGTCGCGGAGAGGCCGCTCGAGCGTCCAGTTCGCGGCGGGCATGCGCCACCTCGAGCCGCGCGCGGTGTAGTCGATCTGGGCCTGGATCGAGCCCTGGTAGTCGTGGTTCCCGAGGATCGCGTAGAGCGGCACCGCCGGGTCGAGCGAGGCGAAGGGGAGCTCGATTTCCTCTTGCCAGCGGGCATCGTCCACGGAGCCGATGCCGTGTTCGTAGAAGTTGTCGCCGAGGAAGAGGCACACGTTCGGCGGGCGGACGCGGGCGTGCTGGAGGAGGGCGGTGACCACGTTCGCGCGGATCGCGTTCGGGTATCCGGCATCGCCGACCGCGTAGAGCACGCAGGCGCCGTCGCGATCCGCGGGCGGCGGTCCCATCGCTGGCCGCATCGGGGCGCTCGCCGCGCGCGCCCCGCGGCGCAGATACCACACGCCCGCGATCCCGGCCGCGAGCGCCGTCGCCCCCGTGGCGATCAGGCGTCGGCGTGTGATGGACATCGAAGGGCTCGGGCGGGGGTCGCGAGGAGCTTCGCCGCACTCGGAGTCGGACGAGCCGGGCTCGTGTGCGCAGCCGGGAGTGAATCGGTTCGGTGCACCGCGGTCACGACCGTATCGCCACCTCGCGCTTGTCCGGTCATGAAGATCCGGCCACGATTCCGGTCCCATGCAGGTGTTCGAGGCGTATCACGGCGCGAGTGCGCTCCTGGGTGACGACGCGCGCCGAGAACGGCGCTCGAGTCGCTTCCTGGCCCTGGGCCTCGCGCTGTTCGTGCTGGCGGCCCTCCCTCTCTGCGCGGACCTCGCGCGCTACCACGGCGACGAACGCTTCTATACGGACGCGGCGCTCGGCATGGAGCGCAGCGGCGACTGGCTCACGCCGCGCTACGCGGACGGCGGCGAACGCTGGAACAAGCCGCTCGCCGCCTACTGGATCATCGCGGGCGCGCTGCGACTCTTCGGTCATGCTCCCTTCGCGGCGCGGCTCCCGTTCTTGATCGCGGGGGGCTTCACGCTCTGGTTCACGGCGCGCGCGGCGCGGGTGCTCTTCGACGACCCGCGCGCGGCGCTCCTCGCGGCGTTCGCGCTGGGCTCGTCGGCGGAGTTCCTCCAGCTCGCGACGCGCTCGACGCCCGACGCGCTCCTCGCGGCGGGCATCGCGGCCTCGCTCGCGGGCGCGGCGGAGCTCGTCTTCTCCGAACGGCCGGGCCGCGGCGCGGCGTGGGCCTTCCTCGGCGGCGCCGGTTTCGCGCTCGTCGCGAAGGGCGCGCTCGGGCTCCTCGCACCGGCGTTCGCCTTCGCCTGGATCCTCGCCCGACGCGGCCGCGCGGGAGCGCGCGAGGCGCTGCGCCCGGGTGCCCTGGGGTTGTTCCTCCTCCTCGCGGTGGCCGCGCTCTTGCCGATGCTGCTCCGCGGCGGCGAGCAGGGTCTCGCGCGCGCGCTCGACGACCAGGTCGGCGCGCGCGCGGCGACGAGCGCCGCGATGGTGCTCGACAACCTCGCGACCTACGCACGGTGTCTCGTGCAACACCTCCTTCCGTGGAGCGTGCTCGGGGCTCTCGCGTTCCTGTTCCCGAGCGCGAGGGATTGGGCGCGGTCGCGGCGCGCGCAGCTCGGTTTCGCCCTGGGTTGGTACCTCGCGTTGCTCTTCCTGTTCTCGCTCGCGAACCTCCAGCGCGCGCGCTACCTGTTCCCGGGCTACCCGATGGTCGCCGCGGTCCTCGCGGCGCTCGTGTGCGGCGCGTTCGCCGAGGGGCGGAGCGCGCGCGTGCTGCGCCGCTTCGCCGTCGTGCTCGCGAGCCTGGTCCTGCTCGCCTCCGTCGCCTTGCTCCTCGGCACGCAGAAGGTCGGCGCCGCGAGCGTCGAGGGCCTCCTCGCGGTCCTGGTCGCCGTCGCCGGCCTCGGCCTCGCCGTGCGCGTCGACGGCGCGCTCGCCGCGCCCGCCGCCGCGCTCGCGCTGTGCGTCGCTCAGCCGCTCGGCGAGCGCGCGCTGCACGCGGCCTTCGACGCGTCGCCGGCCGAGGCGCTCGCCGAACGCCTCGAGGAGCTCGGCGCGCGCGGCGGCGCGGTCGCGTGCGTGGGTGGCGAGGCGAAGATCGCGAGCCAGTTGCGGCTCCTCTCCGCGGGTCGCCTCGACCCCACGTGGAGCCTGGGGCTCGAGGATGCAGAGCTCGCGGGCGTGCACTGGCTCGTGCTCGCGCCCGAGGCCGCGCGCGCGCTCGCGCCGGAGCCGCGCGCCGAGGCCGCGCTCGCGCCGCGCGCCGTCGCCGCGCGCGACGACTGCGGCTTCGAGTACCCCCGCGGGCGACCGGCCGACGAGCGGGCCGTGCTCTCCTCCGACGACGCCGGGGCCGCGCTCCGGGAGCGCCGCGAAGCCTGGGTGCTCGTCACGCTGGCGGCGGAACCGGTCCGCGCGTCGCGGTGACCGGCGCGATCAGTCGAGCGAGAGCTTGCGCAGCTCCTCGATCGGCGAGTCCGGACCGACCTTGATGAAGTTCGTCTCCTGGTCGATCACGCCCTTCTCCTGCTGCTCCGCGATCTCGAAGGTGCCGACGTCGCCCGAGGCGTAGAGCACGACCGTCGTCGAGCGGTGGTTGCCCTGCGTGCCGTCGCCCTCGTTGTCGTCGGCGATCACCGGCTCCTTGCCCGAGCCGGGGTAGTCGCGCAGCGGAAAGTGCTCGATGTCGCGGCCCGCGTAGGACGAGTAGCCGCCGTTCACGCTGTCGAGGCTCGCGTACCACTGCAGCGGGTCCTCGATCTGGCCGATCTCGAGGCCCGACAGGTCGACCGCCGGACAGCGCAGCTTGTCCGCGGTGAACTTCGTGTTCTCCCACACCTTGCGCGAGATGAGGCAGGCGAAGAACTTCACGCCGCTCTTCTCGGGCACGCGGTTGAACTTGATCTTGTACTGCGTGAGGCCGTTGTGGAGCTCCTGCAGGTTCTTCTTGCAGGCCGTGATCTTCGCGGCGTCGATCGCCTCGGGGATGCGCGGCAGGAGGAAGGTCATCAGGATCCCGATGATCAGGATGACGGCCAGGATCTCGATCAAGGTGAAGCCTGCGCGCCCCAAACTCGAGGCGCGACGGGAGACGAGGGTCTGCATGCGAAGGGGTTCCGAGGTTGGGCGCTGGGGCGAGAGGTTCTACCCCATCCGCCGGAACCAGTCACGGAGCGGGCGCGCGCGGAATCGGCCCATCGCAGGCAGGGTGCGCCCACCAACGGAACAGCACCCCGCGCGCCCTTCCAGGGTCGCGCGGGGTGCCGTGAGGGAGGGATCGAAGCGCGCCGGGGCCGCCCCGACCGCGTTCACTTGCGCGTCGCGGCGGCGACGGCTTCCTGGAGCGCCTGGACCTTGTCCGTCTTCTCCCAGGGGAAACCCTCGCGGCCGAAGTGGCCGTGGTACGCGGTCTCCTCGTAGATCGGACGACGGAGCTGGAACTGCGTGATGATCGCGGCCGGCCGCAGGTCGAAGACCTTCTCGACGGCTTCCGTGAGCACGGGGTCGGAGAGCTTGCCCGTGCCGAAGGTGTCGACGCGGATCGAGAGCGGCTTCGCGATGCCGATCGCGTAGCTGACCTGGATCTCGCAGCGCTCGGCGAGCCCCGCGGCGACGACGTTCTTCGCGACCCAGCGCGCGGCGTAGGCGGCGCAGCGGTCGACCTTCGTCGGATCCTTGCCGCTGAACGCGCCGCCGCCGTGACGGCCCATGCCGCCGTAGGTATCGACGATGATCTTGCGGCCGGTGAGCCCGCAGTCGCCGTGCGGACCACCGATGACGAAGCGCCCCGTCGGGTTGACGTGGTAGATCGTCTTCGCGTCGAGGTACTGCGCGGGGATCACGGCCTTGATGATCTTCTCGATCACCTCGCTCTTGATCGTCTCGTACGGCACGTCCGGGCCGTGCTGCGTGCTGACGAGGACGGTGTGCACGCGCACCGGCTTGAAGCCCTCGTACTCGACGGTGACCTGGCTCTTCGCGTCGGGGCGCAGCCACGCGAGGACACCCTTCTGCCGCAGCTCCGCCTGCTTCTCCATCAAGCGGTGCGCGTAGTAGACCGGGAACGGCATCAAGCTCGGCGTCTCGCTGCACGCGAAGCCGAACATGAGGCCCTGGTCGCCGGCACCCTGCTCCTTGTGCAGGCCCTCGCCCTCGCTGACGCCCTGGCTGATGTCGGGCGACTGGCGGTCGAGCGTCACCATCACGGCGCACGTGTCGCCGTTGATGCCGAACGCGTCGTTCGTGTAGCCGATGCGCTTGATCGTGTTGCGCGCGACCTGACCGTAGTCGATGCGCGCCTTGGTCGTGATCTCGCCGGCGACGACGCAGAGGCCGGTGGTGACGAGCGTCTCGCACGCGACGCGGCTCATCGGGTCCTCGCGCAGGATGGCGTCGAGGATCGCGTCGGAGACCTGGTCGGCCACCTTGTCGGGGTGGCCCATCGAGACGGATTCGGAGGTGAAGAGTTGGCGGGCCATGGAGATCGTGGCGCGGTTCTGGAGGGGCTCGACCCGTCCCGGGCGGCCTGGCGGCGCACGGCGGGCGGAGGCGTTCTCATCGTCGCGGGGCGGTCCTCGACCGGAGCGCGACGTTCGGACGAACGCGTAGCGTACCAGAGTCGGGCCGGCGACGGCACGCCGGGAAAAGGCGCTCGCGGGGCCGGAAATGGGCGCTCCCGTAACGGCTACGCGGGCCTCGACGTCACCTCGGCGCGAGGCAGCGTTCGAGCAGCGCGGCGAGGGTCAGCGCGGTGGCGCCCTTCTGCGCCTCGACCGCCGCGATGCCCGCCTCGGCGAGCCGCGCGCGCTCCGCGGGATCGGCGAAAAGACGCGCCAGCGCGGGGCCGAGCTCGTCCCGACCGTCGATCCGCACGCAGGCGCGCGCCTTCGTGAGCAGCGCGACCTCCTGCGCGAAGTTGTGCACGTGCGGGCCGAAGACGACGGGTCGGCCCTGCGCCGCGGGCTCGAGCATGTTCTGGCCCCCGTGCGGGACGAGGCTGCCGCCGACGAAGACGAGGTCGGCGAGCGCGTAGACCTGTTCCAACTCGCCGATCGTGTCGACGATCGCGGGCCGCGCCCGATCGGGTGCTTCGCCGGCACGGAGCGCGGTGAGGAGCTGCGGCGGCGGTCCGAGCTCCGCGAGCGCGCGCACGAGCTCCTTCGCGCGCTCGGGGTGGCGCGGCACGAGCACGATGCGCGCTTCGGGCGCGTGCGCGCGCGCGGCCTCGAGCACCCAACGCTCCTCGGGCGCGTGCGTGCTGCCGGCGACGAGCACGCGCTGGCCGGAAGCACCGGCGAGCAGGCGCGCGAGCTCCGCCCGCGGCTCGATGCGGCCCGTGCGCAGGCCGTCGACCTTGATGTTGCCCGTGATCAGGATGCGCTCGGGGTCGGCCCAGAGCTCGCGGAAACGCCGCGCGTAGTCCTCGTCCTGCACGCAGAGGAGCGTGAGCCGGTCGAACTGCGGCAGGAGGCGCTTGAACCACCGGTAGCGACCGTGGCTGCGGTCGGTGATGCGTCCGTTGACGACGGCCAAAGGAATGCCGAGCCGGTTCGCCTGGCGCAGGAAGTTGGGCCAGATCTCGAGCTCGACGAGCACGACGCACTCAGGATCGATGCGCGCGAGGAACCGGCGCACGACCCACGAGACGTCGAGCGGAAAGCGCACGACGAGCAGGTCGGGGTACGTGCGTCGCGCGACCTCGAAGCCCGTCTCCGTGATCGTCGAGATGACCACCTCGACGTCGGGGGCCGCCGCGCGGAGCGCGCGCACGAGCGCCTGCGCGCCCTTCACCTCTCCCACCGAGACGCCGTGAACGATCACGCGCCGACGCGCCGACGCGCGCTTCGGGACCGCGACGAGCCCGAGCCGCGCCGCGGCCATCGCCCGGAACTTCCGCCCGCGCGCGCAGCGCCAGATCCACCACGGGGAACCGAGGATCACGCACAGGAGCCACGCGAGGTCGTACACGCCGTGGAGCACGAACTGCGCGACGCTCGGGCTCGGGTCGCAGAGGATCGGCGCGGGCGCCGCGCGTTGCGACGCGGTTCCGGTCGGGGGGGCGGCGCGGGTGTCGACCAAGCGCGTGGGCTGCTCGTCGCGCGCGGCGACGGGGTTCAGCCCTCCTTGCCGTGGCACTTCTTGTACTTCTGGCCGCTCCCGCACGGACAGGGATCGTCGCGGCCGGTCGCGGGCTCGCCGCCCCCGTGTGCGCCGCCCCCCGGTGCGCCGCCCGAGGGTGCGCCTGGGGACGGCGACCGGGACGGCGACGCGGCGGGTTGCGTCCCTCCGCTCGCGGCCTGCTGCTGCTCCTCCTGCTGCTTCTTCTGA
>JACRIO010000019.1 GCA_016220035.1 Planctomycetota bacterium
AAGCAGACAGACAAGCTCGTCGTCGGCGGCGACAAGAACGACCGGCCGTGCTCGGTCTCCGTGCGGAAGAACCTGGCGCCGGACAAGGGTTGAGCGCGTCGTCGGCGCGCGCTCAGGCCGACCGAGCCTGCGCGCGAGGCGGGATCGAATCGTCCTCCGGCGCTCGCGCGGCCGAACCGCCCTCGCACAAGCGGGCCACTTCGTCCGCGCAGCCCCACGACAGCGTCACGCCGGCGCGACCGTGGCCGTAGACGTGCACGACCGGGCGACCGCGGGCGACCTCTTCGCGTTCCAGGCGGACACAGTCCTCCTGCGCGCCCACGGTTCTGCCGGGCCGCAGGCCGGCGCTCGCGCGCAGGCGGTGGCGGCCGAAGCGTTCGGGGCGTTGCAGGCCGGTGCGCGCGAGGAGCTCGCGTGCGCGCTCCAGCATCGCCACGAGCGTCGGCTCGTCGCACTCCTCGATCCACTCGTCCCGCTCGAACGTGCCGCCGACGACGACGTGGTCCGCGAAGGGGATGACGTAGGTCGGCGCTCCACCGCGCGACTCTTCGACGACGACGGTGTCGAGGTGCAGCGTGTTGGGCACGTGGAGGACCTGCCCGCGGATCGGCGTCACGGCGTCGTCGTGCGCGAGGCGGCGCGCGCCGAGCCCCGATGCATTGATCACGAGCTCGAAACCCTCGTCGAACGGCTCGCCGAGATCGAGCAGCCGCGCGTGCACGAAGGCGCCGCCGAGCTCGTGCTCGAAGCGCCGTTCGAGCCACGGCATGTAGCGCGTCATGTCGATGCGCGGCAGCACGGCGGCCCAGCCGTCACGGTACGGCGGCGCGAGGTCGGTCAGGCGCTGGAAACCCTGGACGTCCGCGGCCCAGGCCGGCGTCGACGGAAGGGGGTCGCGCGCGAGCTCGCGGAAGAGCGCCAGGTCGACGCCGCTCTCTGGCGCGGTACGCGCGAGCTCCTCGAAGGCGCGACACGAAGCGCGCACCCACCCGAGCGTGCGTTCGGCGAGCGGTCCGCGCGGCGGCGTGAACGCGGCGGCGGCGCGGTCCGAAGTCGTCTCCGGCGTGCGGCGTTCGGCGAAGAGCGTGACGGAATGCCCGCGTTCGCGGAGACGGACTCCGCACGTGAGGCCGACAACTCCGGCGCCGACGATCGCGATCTGCATGCGGTAGGGCGCGCGCGGCGGGCCGCGAGCGCGGATGGAAGAGCCTAGCCGAAGCCCGCGGTTTGCAGGGGTGACACGAGCGCGCCGCGCCGCACGCCAGAGGGAAGACCTTGCCGAAGCCCTCGTTTCAGAGGGGCGGTCGGACACCCCGCGCGCGGACGGTTCGCTCGCACGGCTCGCGCTCGTCCCGGAGCGCGGGTCCGCCGTCCATGCACGGGGTGTCCGTCCACCTGTTGCCCGCTGGGGCGCGCGCGTTGCACGTGCTCGGGAAGGATCTTCACCATGCACGGTCGGCGTTCCGACGGTTTCGGCGTCCGGCAATGCAGTTTCCTGAGCGAAACGTCCGATGGAGCTCGAGCAGCCCGCACCCACGAGGCGTCCGTCGTCACGAACGAAGGAAGGACGCCGCTTGCAGACTCCGTCACACCTCGCGCGCTTCACGGCGCTCGCTCTCGCTCTCGTTTCCATCGAGCTCCTCACGGCCTTCGATCGGCCGGCGCGCACGATCGCTCCGCGCCGCGGACCGCCTTCACGCCTGACGTCCGGCACGGGCGGAGCGTCGCAGCCCGCGATCGCGCAGCGCCTGCTCTACGTCTGGGACAACACGCTTCCCGGCGACGCGACGCGCACGGGACGGCTGCTCGAGTTCTGTCCGCGTGGCGGCATCGGAACGATCGCGATCGATTGCGCGCCGCTCGGCGTCGCTCCCGCGGCGCATGCCGCGCGCTACCGCGCTTTCGTCGACCAGGCGCGCGGCCGCGGACTGCGCGTGCTCGCGCTCGCGGGCGACTCATGGTGGACCGCGCCCGCGAGCCCGCCGGTTCCCAACCAGCAGGGGAGCCAGAACGACGGTTGGAACTTCTACGGGGCGCTGCGCTCGAGCGGCGTCGCCTTCGACGGCGTGCTCGACGTGTCGGAGCCGTACCTCCGCGATCCCGCGGCGTTCTGGGCGAACCCACTGCCTTTCGCGCAGGGCCTCGTCGACTTCCTCGCGGGCGCTCGCGCCCGCCTCGGATCGATGCCGCTGCTTCACGCGATGCCGTACTGGTACGACGAGGACGCGCGACTCGTGCTGCGCCTCGCCGGGTCGAGCATCGCGCGGCCGCTCAACCAGTACGTGCAGCCGCTCGTGGACACGACCGTGCTGCTCGAGAACCGCGACCACGCGCTGGGCACGGACGGGATCCTCGCGCACAGCCAGGGCGAGCTCGCGACCGGCCCGTGCATCCTCGGCGTCGAGACGCAGGACCTCGGCACGAGCGGCAACGCCCTGACGTTCTGGGAGGAGGGCCGCGCAGCGATGGAGCGTCAGCTCGCGCTCGTGACCTTCGCGCGCCTGAACAACCCGAACCTGCGCGGGTTCGCCATCCATCACTACGCGAGCTTCGTGAACCTCGCGCCGTGACGCGGAGGCGGGTGACTTGTTCCACCCTTCGCGCCGCCCACGGTGCGCCGTGGATGAGGAGGGCGGGTTCCTCGACACCGTTACACGTCGATGCGCGGCCCGTCCGTGACACTGAACGTCTCGGAGGGCAGCTGCCGGTGGGGGCGTTGCGGTAGTACGTCTGGTACCCACGCCGCGCGCCGCTGCCGGACACGACGTCTCCGTGTGCGGCGAGCGTGACCGGTGCGCCCGCCAGCCGCACCGATCCGCTCCGCGGACCGCGGCTTACCCTCCTTGCCAGCCTCGATCCATCACGACGCCTCGTTCAAGAGACGTATGAGAGGCACACGAGCGCACGACGGACACGCGCCGGTTCTCCCTCACGGGCTGCCACGTGATGATCGAGCTGCGGCCGACGGACCAGAGCACGGCCGGCGTCTCGGGCCCGACGTCGTGCGTGCATCCGTTGCTCTCGGGTTTGCCGCCCGAGTTGGGCCCGTAGCCGGCGAGCGCAGGACTCGCGGCGACGAGGGAAAGGAGTAGGAGGACCGACGGGGCGGAGGCGAGGGAGTGCATGCGTCGCCGCGAAGTTCTTTCCGGAGCTCCTCGATGCGCTCGAGCTCGTCCAAGGCTCCAGGAATCCGCATGGAGTCGTCGGCGCGCGCCCCGCCGTGACGAGACCATGGAGGTAGCCTTCGGTGGAGCTTCGTTGAAAGCAGTATGCACGGGTTTCCCATTCGGGGCCGCCCGTCCACGTCGCTCCGCGACCCCGTTCACTCCTCTCAACATGCAGAAGCTCCGCAAGCTCTCGCTCGCCATGACGGCCGCATGGGCCTTCGCCCCGACCGCGTGGTCCCAGTCCTCCTGCTCGCCGTTCGCCGTGTCCGGGACGAACACGCACGATGACGTCTCTCTCTCCGCGGCCTTCGACGGCGCGCATTTCGTCGTCGCGCTCGAAGGCGGATCCGCACCGCACTACGCCGGCGTGCGACGCATCGACACGCTGGGGCAGCTCGTGGGCGGGCTCGCGACCCTCGCCTTCGACGCGCACGAACCGCGCCTTGCTTCCGGGGGCGGGCAAACGCTCGTCGCCGCGATCGATCGCGCGAGCGGTCCCGACCACGACGTCTCCGCCCAGATCCTCGGTCCCGGCGGCGCCTTCGGCCCCGTGCTGCCGATCAGCCGCGCGGGCGGGAAGGAGACTGTCCTCGGCGTCGGCTCCGACGGGACGGACTTCCTCGTCGTGTACGAACGCGAAGTGAGCCCGGCGACGGAGCAGGGCGTGGTCCGCGGACGCGTGGTCAGCGCCGCGGGCGTCGTCGGCCCCGAACTCGCGATCAGCAGCGGCCTCGGCGACCACGCGCGCAACGACGTCGCGTTCGACGGTTCCAACTACCTCGTCGTGTGGACCGACGATCTGTTCGACAGCGAAGTGCGCGGACGATTCATCTCGTCGGCGGGCGTCCTCGGCGCGGAGTTCGCCATCGATTCCAGTCCGGCCGTGAGCGATGAATCGGTCACGCTTGCCTTCGACGGCGCGAACTACCTGGTCGTGTTCGGCGACGAATTCGGCGCGCCGCAAGGCTGGGACCTCTACGCGCGTCCCGTCTCGCCCGCGGGAGCGGTGGGCGGGCTCATCACGCTCTCGACCGAACTCCACCATCAGGCGTTGCAGCACGTCGTCTTCGACGGCGCGAACTTCCTCGTGTCGTGGACCGATCTGCGCAACGACGCGAACGACGACTTCGTCTGCGACACGGGGGAGGGCACGTGCATCGACGTGCTCGGGCGCCGCGTGAGTCCCGCGGGAGCGCTCGTTGGCGGCGAGGTCCTCCTCGGCTTCGGGCCGGGGAGCCAATTCCTGTCGCCGCTCGCGGCCGGGGCGGGCAAGGTGCTCTCCGCCTGGGCGGACGGTGACGTCGCGTCCGGCGGAGACGTGTGGGCGCGGCTCATCGACTCGAGCGGCTGCCCTGTCGTCGAGCCCTACTGCTTCGGCGACGGCACCGGCCTTGCCTGCCCGTGCGCGAACACCGGTGCGAGCGGCCACGGCTGCGCGAACTCGGTGTTCGCGAGTGGCGCCCTGCTCGCTTCGAGCGGGACACCGAGCGTCGCCGCGGACACGTTCGTGCTCCTGGGCTCCGCGATGCCCAACTCGACGGCGGTGTACTTCCAGGGCACGGCGCAGAACGAGGTCGTCCTCGACGACGGCTTCGGGTGCGTGGGAGGGTCGATCATCCGACTGGGGACGAAGACGAACGCCGGCAACGCATCGAGCTACCCCCAGGCAGGCAACCTCGCGATCTCCGTGCGCGGAGCGATCCCCGCGGCGGGGGCCACGCGCTACTACCAGTGCTTCTACCGCAACGCGGCCGCGGCGTTCTGTCCGCCGGCAACCTCGAACCGCACGAACGGCCTCGCGGCGACGTGGATTCCATAGGTCGCCCAGCTGTCACCGCGCGAGCCTACGGTCGGGCAAAGACGTTCGCCTCGAACTCGACGTCGACCTCCGCGCGGCGCTGGTGCTTCTCGCGGGTGGGCAGCGACTTGCCTTCGAACTCCACGTCGGCTTCGTAGGGGATCTTGACGCCCTTCGACGCCGTCACCGCCTTGCCGTCCATCGTCGTCGACGCGTACAGGCGCTTCATCGGACCATACTTCGAACTCGGGCCGCGGCCGCGGTACTGGAGCTCGAGGATCGCGCCGCTGCGCGGGTCGAGGCCGAGCTTCGTGCGCGTCCGCGCGAAGGAAACGACGACGTAGGCGAGGGTGAGGGGGTCGTCCTTCGGCAGGGGCTCGACTACCGCGCGAAAATCGGGACGCGTGCGCGCGCGCAGGATCAGGAGCGGCTCGCGTGCGAGCCGGCGCTCGAAGTCGCGGCGCGCGCTCACGTGCTCGTCCTCGGTCTTCCCGCCCGTGTACCACGCGAAGCACTCGGACTTGCGCGCGACCGTCTTCGACTCCCAGTCGCCCCAGGATTCCTGGAGGCAGAAATCGTCGGGGAAGGAGCACAGGAGCGCACGCGCGCGCTGGATCGGGCCGTCCTGGCCTTGCTCCTCCCACTGGTCGATCAGCGCGAGGCGCTGCATGCCGTCGATCGCCTTCGCGCCCCCGTGCGCGGTGACGGCGCGTTCGATCCACTCGCGGCCGGCCTTCAGCGCGGCATCGTCGCCTTCGACCGGCGCCTCGTCGGGGTCGAAGTGCGCCGCCGGATCCTGCTTGAAGCTCGCGCGGCACGGTTCCGACGCGAAAACGAAGATGCGGCCGTCCTGCACCCAGTAGCGATCGGGGCTCCCGCGGCCGGAGCCTGGCCCCATCCGTCCGCACGCGCCGCCCCACTGGATGCCCAGGCGCTCGGGATCGGCGAGGAACTCCTTCCTGTTCGCTTCGCTCTGGAAGACGTAGTGGTGGGGTCCGCGATCGACGCTGACCTTCGGGTCACCCGCGACCTCCTTGCCGCGGGTGAGCTCGACGGGGTCGAGGCCTTTCAGCGCCGGCGGTTGCTCGTCGGTCGGTGAGCAGGGAAGGAGAAACGCGAGCAGGAGCGTAGGGGCGTTCATGAGGGGGCCTCGTGGTTGGTGCAGCCTAACCTTCCGCGCGCGACCGCGGAGCTTTGATCCTGGGCGCGGGATTCGAGCGGTAGGCGCTTCAGTGCACTGGAGCACTGCTTGCGTGCGCGTTCAGCGGGAGACGAGCTCCTCGGGCAGCTTGAAGACCGTCGTCTCGAGCTCGCCCGCCATCTCGCGCACTTCGGACACACCGAGCTCGCGCAGGCGCTCGATGACCTCCTGCACGAGGCCCTCGGGCGCCGACGCGCCGGCCGTCACGCCGATCTTCCGCGTCGTGACGAGCCACTCCGGGCGGATGCCGCTCGCGTCGTCGATCAGGTAGCTGCGCACGCCGCTACGCGTGCCGAGCTCGGCGAGGCGATTCGAGTTCGAGCTGTTCTTGCTGCCGATGACGATGAGCACGTCGAGGCCCTCGTCGGTCATCTGCTTCACCGCGTTCTGGCGGTTCTGCGTCGCGTAGCAGATGTCCTTGAGCTCGGGGCCCTGGATCTTCGGGAAGCGGCGCACGAGCGCGTCGATGACCCCGCGCGTGTCGTCGATGGACAGCGTCGTCTGCGTCACGTACGCGAGCTGCTCGGGATCGGCCACCTGGAGCGCGTCCACTTCCGCGACGGTGGAGAGCACGGTGACGGGCCCTTCGATGCGCCCGCGCGTGCCCTCGACCTCCGGGTGCCCCGGGTGCCCGATCAGGATCACGTGTCGGCCTTTCGCGTGGTAGCGCTGCGCCTGCTGGTGCACCTTGGTCACGAGCGGGCACGTCGCGTCGATGATGCGCAGTCCGCGGCCCTGCGCGGTCGCGACGACCTCGTCGGACACGCCGTGCGCGCTGAAGATCGTCACGGAGCCCGCGGGCACTTCCTCGAGCGCGTCGACGAACTTCACGCCGCGCGACGCAAGGTCGTCGACGACGTGGCGGTTGTGGACGATCTCGTGGAGCACGTACACGGGCGCGCCGTGGAGCTCGAGCGCGCGCTCGACGATCTCGATCGCGCGGTCGACTCCGGCGCAGAACCCGCGCGGGTTGGCGAGGCGGACTTCCATGGGCGTGGCCTCCATCCTTCCATCGACGCGCGCGATCGCGCAAGCCGCGGGTGCGCGCCGCGCGTCAGTGCGCTCCCTCGGCGACGAGGTTGCGGTTCCAGCTCGGGATCTCGACGACGACGTCGCACGAGCCGTCGGGGACGGCCTGGCACGCGAGGCGCGAGTTCGGCGTCAGTCCGCGCGCGTTGTCGAGCTGGTCGAGCTCGGCGTCGGTCGGCTCCTGCAGCGATTCGAGGCCCTTGCGCACGACGACGTGGCACGTCGAGCACGCGCACACGCCGCCGCAGGCGTGGTCGATGTCGACGTGGTGGCCCATCGCGATCTCGAGGATCGAGCCCTTCACGCCGTCGCGCGAGTAGGGGAGCTGCGCGGGATCGACCTCGATCACGCGCTTCGCCGGGAGGATCGTCAGCGTGTACTTCTTCGCCGGCAGGCGCGCTGCAGCGGTCTCGATGTAGGGGTTGCTTCCGCCCATGGCGACTCGAATCACAAGCCCGTGCCGAAGCCCGAGCCGTCGTCCGTCCGTCGCGGAGCGCGCGGACGATCCGCGCCGCGCTCCGGTCGCGCGGGAGCACGCTCGGTGCGTTCGGGTGCGGGTTCGTTGTGCTTCGCGGTGCGCTCGGAAGCGGGCTCGGGACGCTTCGGGGTGCGCTCGGGAGCGGGCTCGCGGTGCCGAACCGCGCGCTCCGGACGCTCGGGCGCGAGCGCGGGACGTTCCGCCGACCGCTCCGTCTGCTCCGGTGCACGTTCGGTCCGCGGCGCGGCCTCGCGCGCTCCGTCCGCGGCCGCTTCGCTACGTTCCGGACGCCGCCGCGGTCCGTCCTTCGCCGTCGGGCGCCGCTCACGCGGCGGAAGGCGCGGCGGTTCGGCGTCCGAGCGTTCGGGCACCGGCGCGCGCGCGAGCGGCGCCGCGGGTTCCATGCGCGGTCCGCGCGAGCGCTCCTCGGAGCGTTCGCGCGTTCGCGCGGGCTCTCCGCGCGGAGCAGCTTCGCGGCGCGGCGTCTCAGCCGCGCGCTCCCGCGGCGCGCGGTGCGGGGCCTCGGAGCGCGCTTCGCCGTGGCGCGGAGCCGGGTGCTCCCGCCGTCCGTGCGCGCTCGCTCGCCCTCCGCGACGGCCGTCGCGTTCGCGCGGCCGATCCAGTCCATCGACGTCGCGCGGCTCGCGGACGGGCGGGCGTTCTCGCTCGAAACCCGAGCGCTGCATCGGGTCCTCGGCGGGCGGTCGCGAGCGCTCCGTGCGCGGAGCGCGTTCACGCTCGGCGCTCGGGCGCCGCGCTTCGGTCGGAGCGTGCTCGCGCTCCTCGCGCGTCGCGCGCGGGGCGTGGCGAGCGTCCCGTGAGTGCGGCGTCCGTGCTCCAGCGCGCTCCGTGCGCTCGTGATCGGCGTCCGCGTCCTTGCGCGGGCCGCGGTCGGTCGGTCCGCGCCGCGCCGGCGCGGGGGCCGCGGGGGGACCGCTGGTGTGCGTCTCGCGCGGGTTCCACTCGGTGAAATTGTCGCGGCGCGGGCTGCGCACCTCGGATTCGTCCACGGGCCAGCGGGGAGCGCCATCGCGCGCGACCGGGGCGCGCGGCTCGGTCCGCGCCCCGCGCT
>JACRIO010000198.1 GCA_016220035.1 Planctomycetota bacterium
GCGCGCCTCTTGCTGCTCGAGGCGCAGCCGGAGCAGCTCGGGCGCGCAATGGAAGCGCTCGCCCGCGACACGAACTTCGGCGGGGACCTGCCCGCGAGCCCGGCGCTCGGCGTCGCGCGGCCCGCGAGTCGGGCGACGAACGAGTAGCGCGTACCCGGGGACGGCGCGATCGATGCGGGGTCCGATGAGCGTGTTCCTGCGCGTTCGAAGCGAGCGCACGCGCCTCCTCGCGAACGGCATTCATCGAACCGAGCCCGTCCACGCCCGCGCGCGAGCTCCACGAACTCGGTGCAGCCCGCGCCCTGTCGCCCCGCCGAGCTCCCTGCTACGTTCGACGCCGTGACCGACGCCGACGCATCGAAGCCGAACGAGCGCGTACTCGTCAGCGCCTGCCTGCTCGGCGAGCCCTGCCGCTACGACGCGCGCACGAGCAAGGACGGCGTCCTGCTGCGCGAGCTCGCCGAGAGCGGCCTCGCGGCCGTCCCGTTCTGCCCCGAGGAGCACGGCGGCCTCGGCACGCCGCGCCCACCCGCGTGGATCGAGCGCACGAACGCCGCGAACGTCCTCGACGGCGTGGAGCGCGTCGTCACCGCCGCCGGCGCCGACGTCACCGCGCAGTTCGTGCGCGGCGCGGAGGGCGCGCTCGCCGCGTGCAAGGCCCACGGCATCCGCCGCGCGTTCTTGAAGGAGCGCTCGCCCTCGTGCGGCGTGTGCCAGACGCACGCCGCGGGACGGCTCGTCGACGGCCCCGGCGTGACGGCCGAACTCCTGAAGCGCAGCGGCATCGAGGTCACGGGCATCGAAGGCCGGCGGTAGTGAGCGGGCTGCGCTCAGGAGCACGTCGTACGGGCATGGCACCGTGCGTCCCTTCGGCGTGCTCGACCTCGACATCGGCGGTGAGTGGACAACCCGCACCGTGGCGCGGTACGACCCACGCTCGATGTCGGCTCTATCGCCCTCGACGTCCGCCGTGTCCACGCTCGCGGGCGTCCTCGTCGCGCTTTACCTCGCGCTCGGCGCATGGCTCGACTGGCCGGGGAGCTGGGCCGTACGACGCTGGATCGAGCCGGAGCGCGACGAACGATCGCGCGCGGTCGCGCTGCACGCGAGCGAGCGCATGCGCGGTTGGCGCGAGGACAACGAGCGCGCGTCCGCGGGCTCGATCGTCTTCCTCGGCTCGTCGACCATCGAGCGTATGCCGCTCGACGAGCTCTTCCCCGGGAAACCCGTGCTGAACCGCGGCATCGCGCGCGCGAGCACGGCCGAACTCCAGCGCTGGCTCGAGCGCGCGCTCCCACGCGCCGCGCCGGCGGCGTTCGTCGTCTACGCGGGCGCCGTCGATCGGCGGGAGGACGGCGCGAGCGACGCCGAGGTGGTCGAGCGCGTGCGCGCGCTCCTCGAGGCTCTCCGCGCACGCGCGCCGTCCGCCGCCATCGCGCTCCTCGGCGTCCTGCCCGTTCGCGCGACCGATCCCGGGCTCTTCGAGTTGCAGCAGCGCCTCGGACGGCTCGCGGGTGAGTTCACGCCCGCCGTGATCTTCGTCCCTACGCTGCGCCCTCCGATCTCCAGCTCGGACGGGGTCCTGTCCGAAGAACTTTCCTCCGATCCCCTCCATATGAATGGAGCGGGCTCGCGCGTCCTCGCCCGCTGGATCGTCGACGACGGCGGTGTCGCCGGCCGCCTCCTCGCCCCCTGATCCCCACCCCGCGTGTTCAAGAGCATCGGATCGACCTGGCTGCTCAACGTGCTCCAGATCCTGGCGCTGATGAAGCTCGCGCCGTACGTGGTCGGGACGCTGGGCGACTCCACGAACGGGTTGTGGGTGACGATCGTGTCGATGACGGGCATCCTCTCGCTCCTCATCCTCGGCGTGCCGATGGCGTCCGTGCGCTTCATCACCGAGCGCGTCGCCGCGAAGGACCTCGCGGGCGAGAACCGCGCGATCGCGACGTGCTTCGGCATCGCGCTCTCCCTCGGCGCGGGCGCGGCGGTGATCGGGCTCGCGCTCTATTTCCTGTTCGACGTGCGCTACCTCACGGGGCCGGCGGGAGCGGGCTTCGACGCCGCGACGTTGGCCGGTGCGCGCACGGCGTTCCTGATCGTCGTCGCTCAGGTCGCGCTCGGCTTCGCGATGCGCCTGCCCTACGCGATCTTCGACGCGCACGACGACTTCGTGGTGCGCAACTGGATCATGGCGAGCGAGCTCCTCCTGCGCTTCGTCACGACGCTCGGCCTGCTCGCGTGGAGAGCGGAGCTCCCCATGCTCGCGCTCGTCCAGTTCGCGTCGATGGTGTTCGAGTTCGCCGTGATGATGGTCGTCGTGCGCCGGCGTTATCCCGGCGTGCGGTACGCGCTCGCGGGCTTCGACCGCGCGCTCGTCGGGAGGATCCTCGGCTTCAGCCTCTTCGCGATGCTGCTCAACGTCGGAACGCTGCTCGCGTTCCGCGCGGACGCCATGGTGATCGGCGCGTTCCTGCCCGCGGAGGAGGCGACGTACTTCGACGTCGGCAACAAGTTCTTCGACCCGCTGACGCAGTTCCTGATCTCCGTCGGCGCGGTCGTGATGCCGATGGCGACGCGCTTGAAGACGACCGGCGAGCTCGGCGCGCTGCGCGACGTGTTTCTCAAGTGGTCGAAGATCTGCTTCTCGCTCGTGCTGCTCGTGGGGCTCTACCTCCTCGTGCTCGGGCCGCAGTTCCTCGGCGCGTGGATCGGACCGCACTTCGTCGAGCGCTCGGGGCCCGTGCTCCAGGTGCTCATGCTCTCGTTCCTCGTCTACCTGCCCGTGCGCGGGGTCGCGCTGCCGCTCCTGATGGGGCTCGGCAAGCCGCGCTTCCCCGCGATCGCGCTGCTCGTGATGGGCGTGGTGAACTTGATCGTGTCGCTGGCGCTCGTGAAGCCGCTCGGGATCCTCGGCGTGGCGCTCGGCACCGCGATCCCCAACCTGTTCTTCGCGGCCGCGGTGCTCGTGCACGCCGCGCGCGAGCTCGACGTCGGCGTCGGGAAATGGCTCGCCTACGTCGCTGGACGCGCGGTGCCGGGAGCGCTGATCCCGCTCGCGTTCCTCTGGTTCCTGCGCACGGCGTTGCACGAACCGGGGCTGCCGCTGCTCGTCGCGTGCGGCGCGGCCATGGTCGCGCTCTTCGCGATCGTGTGGATCTTCTTCGTCTTCCGCGGCGATCCGTACCTCGACCTGCGCGCCTTGATCGCGCGGCGCATGCCGGGGTTCGCGGGAAGGCGCGGCACGTGAACGCACTCCTCGCGATCGAGTTCTCGCGGCTCGCGGTGTTCTACGCCTTCTGCGCGGGGGTCGCCCTGTCGGTCGGCATCGCGCTCTTCGCGCTGGCCGAGCTCCTCGCGCGCGCGTGGATGGCGCGCCATGGCCCATACTTCGTCTGGGCGCCGTTCGCGCGCATGCGGCTCGAGCTCGACCATGACGCGCTCCACTCGCTTCCGCCCGTCGCGAACTGGGAGATCAACGCCGACGGCGAGCGCGGGTCGCCGCCGCCCGTGGACCACGCGCGCGCCTTCCGCGTGCTCGTCGCGGGCGGAAGCGCCGCCGAGTGCTACTTCCTCGACCAGGAGGACACGTGGGCCGAGGTCATCGCGCGCGAGCTCACGCGGCCGGAGGCACTCGCGTCGCTCGGCACCGAGCGCGTGCACGTCGGAAACGTCGCGCGCTCGCTCGTCGCGTGCGCGGAGATCGAGCTCATGTTGCGTCGCACGCTGCCGCGCTACGCGCGCCTCGACGTCGTCGTCTTCCTCGTCGGCGCAAGCGACGTCGTGCAGTGGCTCGAGAAGTCGACGCCCGCAGTGATCGCGGAGCGGCCGATCCCGGCGGACCAGGTGTTCGCGTGGCACCCCGAGGGCCCGTTCGGCTGGAGCCCGCGCACACTCGCGCTGCGCCGCATCGCGAGCCGATGGAACAAGCGCCTTCTCCGTCCGGTCGAAGTGCGCGAGCGCGCCGGCAAGCGTCTCGAAGACGCGCGCAGGATGCGAGCGCGCGCCACGGAGCTCCTCGACCGCACGCCCGACCCCGCACCGATGCTCGCGCATTTCGACGCGCACTTGCGCCGCCTCGTCGAGCTCGTCCGCGCGAAGGGCGCGCGCGTCGTGATCGCCCGCCAGCCGTGGCTCGAGAAGGAGCTCACGCCCGAGGAGCGCGCGCTTCTGTGGAACTTCGGCGCGGGTCGGCCCTACGCGCAAGAGGTGACGACGTACTTCGCGCACGAGGCCGTGTGGACGCTCCTCGCCGCCGTCGACCAGCGCGTCGTCACGGTCGCGCGCGAGCTCGGCCTCGAGACGGTCGACCTGAATGCAGTCGTGCCGCGCGACTTCGAGCACTACTACGACGAGTTGCACCACACGCCGAGGGGCTGCGAGCTCCTCGGGCGGGCCGTGGCGCGCCGAATCCTCGCAGGCCGAGCGCCGAGCGCGCCACGCTGACGTTCCTTGCCTTGCACGCTGCGCGTGCGCCCGCGCGCGGCCGCAAGCGGCCTTGCGCGCGCGACGCGGGTGCGCGACGCTCCGCCCATGCGCACCTCGATCGCGTTCGTCCTCTTCGCCTCCGTCGCGTGCCGCTCGATTGGATCCACCGCGGTGGATTTGCTCGCCGCGCCGCCAGCGTGCGACCTCGCGGAGTGGACCGCGCTCAAGGAAGGCGACTACGCGCTGCCGCCGGATGTGCCGCGCGACCGGCTCCTCGAGCGCGTGCGCGCTGCGCTCGCCGCGGAGGACCCGCGCCTGCGCGACGAGGTCCTGTACGACCTGATGCGGCATTGGCTGTTCCCCGCGTCGCGCTTCACGGAGGACGAGCTGCGCGCGCACGCCGCGGGCCTCGTCGCACAACTCGCCGTGCCTACGCGCGCGGCTCCGTCCGGCGGCGACGAGTCGGTCCTATTGCGCTCGTTCAGCGCGCTCCACCTCTCGCTGCTCGCCGCGAGCGACCTGCGGCACCCGTTCCTCGACGACGCAGGTTGGCGTGCGCTGTTCGAAGCGGCGGTCGGGTACCTCGCGGCGGAGCACGACGTGCGCGGCTACGTCGCGGGAACCGGCTGGCACCACTCCGTCGCGCACACGGCGGACCTCTTGAAGTTCCTCGCGCGCTCGGAGCGCCTCGGCGCAGCGGACCAAGCCCGCGTCATCGCGACGATCGAGGCCAAGCTCGGCGGCGTGCCGTGCGTCCTCGCGTGGGGCGAGGACGAGCGGCTCGCCGCCGTGCTCGTCGCGCTCGTGGAGCGCGACGATTTCGAGTTCCAGACGTTCGAAGCGTGGCTCGCGCGCGAGTGCACGCGGCGCGCGGCGGTGTGGAGCACGCAACCCTTCGATCCCGCTCGGTTCGTCGCGGCCCAGAACGCGCGGAACGTGCTCGTTTCGCTGCACCTGGCCCTCGCGGGCGTGGACGCGCCCTCACCCGAAGTCCAGGCAGCGCTCGCGGCCGTGCTCGCGTCGTTGCGCTCCTAGTGTCCCGTCCCACAAGTATCTTGAACGATCCGCCGCGCTTGATCGACGCTGGCGGCGTTGCGCCTCCGCCGAGTATTGCAGCGAATACGCGTCGTCAGCGCGCCTTGCCAGCCTCGACCCATCACGGCGCCTCGTCCACAATACTTGTGGGACGGGACACTAGCGCGCGCCGTCCGAGCGCGAGCGCGCGACGAGCCCCATGCCCACGTGGCCCGCGACGCCGAACGCGATCGCGAGCACGAGTTGCACGACGTGCAGGCCCGTGCCCGTCGCGAGCGCGACCTCGCGCGACACGCCGAAGATGCCGAAGCCGAGCACCCAGCCCGCCTCGAGCGTCCCGAAGTTCGCGAACGCGGAGAGCGGGACGATGCTCGTCAGGATGGCGAGGCTCGCGCCGAAGCTCGCGGCGGCGAAGCCGACCGACTCGGGCAAACCGAAACCGCGGCCCAGCAGGGCACAGAACGCGAAGACGCACGCCCACATCGGCAGCGAGAGGACCGCGGCACGAACGGCGCGGCCATCGCGCGCGGAGTCACGCAAGGCGCCGGCGAGCGAGTCGACGCGTTCGACGAGACGGCGGCCGACCGCGAACCGCGCGAGGCCGAGCGCGCGCGCCGTGCCCGTCGCGATGCGCACGAGGACGTCGCCGCGCACGGCGAGGCCGAGCACGGCGATCGCCGCCGCGACGAGCGCCGCTCCGAGCGGCGCGAGCCACGCGAGCTCCGCATGCGCACCCGACGCCGCGAGTCCGAGCGACGCGATCCCGAACCCGAGGAACAGGCTCGCGAAGTCGAGCAGGCGCGCCACGACGAGCGCGGCCAGCGTCTCGTTGGTTCCCGCGCCGGCCGCACGGTTCAGGTAGACGAGGAACGTCGCCTCGCCGAGCTTGGCCGGCAGGATCAACGTCGCCATGCCGTAGGCGGCCGTGACCGAGAGCGTCGTGCCGAAGCGCGGACGCACGGCGGGCGGGAAGAGCACGCGAAAGCGCTCGGCACGGAACACGTACTGCAGCGCATAGGTCGCTGTCGCGGCGAGCAGCGTGCCCGCGGAGACGCGCTTCCACCCGCTCGCGATCTCGCCCGCGTCGACGCCGCCCCACGCCATGAGGAGCGCCACGAGCAAGGCCGCGACGGCGAGGGATGCGGTGACGCGGAGCGCGGTCCTCAACCCGCGCAGGATGTCCGTAGCGCCGGCCTCGGTTCAAGCACGAAGTCGGCTCGGACGCGGAGGAGGCCGTGCGGGTCAGTCGAAGCTGACGTGCGTCCCGCCCGAGTCCTGGGCCAGCCACTCGAGGATCTGGAACTGCCCGCCGACAGCGATCGTGTTGATCTGGATGCCGCGGTGCTCGTTCCACGCCTTGACGTGCTCGCGGATCACGGTCGGATCCGTCTCCTCTCCCACCGAGGGCTCACCGTCCGACAGGATGAAGATCGTGTCGACGTCGAGGTCCTTGAACGCGTCCTTCACGGCGCCGTAGAGGTTCGTCCCGCCCGCCGCCATGAGCTTGCCGACGTACTCCTTCGCGGCGCCGCGGTTCTTCTCGTTCGCGACGGACAGCGTGCCGTCGACCCATCGGTCCACGTCGCTCGAAAACGTCACGATGTTGAAGAACGCGCTCGTGTCGAGACCCGTCACGCAGCGTTCGAGTTCGCGCTTCGCGACTTCCATGCGCGGCTGGCTGGTCTTGCCCTCGTACTCGCTGTTCAGGAGCTCCTGCATCGATCCCGACACGTCGATGATGAAGATCACGCGGTGGCTGATGATGCGGATGCCGAAGAACTTCTGCTCGACGCGCGTCGTCTGCTTGAGGCGGTACTCCTCCTCGCCCGACTTCACTTGGTTGAGCTGCTCCTCGGTGAGGAACTCGAACTTGTCGGCGGCGCCCTTCCACCAGTTCGACCAGCCGCCCGCGTTCTCCTGGAAACCCTGTCCCGTCAAGCGCCACAGCGCGAGGGAGAACTCCTGGAGCATGCGCCCCTCCTCCTTCGCCATGCGCTCGATGATCGGACCGATGGCCTCCTTCGTCTTCAGGTGCTCGAGCGCGTCGAGCGCCGCGAGCCGCACCGACCAGTTCTCGTCGTTGAGCGCGGCGACGAGCTTCTCGAGCGCCTTCTTCTCCTTCGTCTGACCGAGCGCCTGGAGCGCGAGGTTGCGCACCTCGGGATCGTCGTGCTTGGTGAAGCCGATGAGGTCGTCGATCCATGCCGCGTCGCCCCTGCGGAGCACCGTGAGCGCGTCGAGCGCCGCGCGCATCGCGTTGCGCTCCTTGCCCTTGCCGATCATCTTCGTGAGCTTGTCGATCGACTCCTTCTGGCCGCGTTCGGCGATCGTCTTGGCGGCGTTGACGACGACGTCGACCTCCTTGTCGGCGAGCAAATGCTCCAGCCCGTCCGACACGCGCTTGTCCTGCACTTTCGCGAGCGCGGCGATGTAGAAGAGCTTCTCCCACTCCTTTCCGCGCGTCAGGTCGTTGACCATCTGCTTGTTGAGCTTGTCGTCGTTCCACCCGACGACGATGTCGGCGATCCCGCGCCGCAGCTCGAGCGGCGTCGGTTGCTGGGTGGCGATCTTGATCAGGTCGTCGGCGCACTTCGGGCCGTCGGCCTTCGCCACGATCTGCGCGCCGAGCACGCGGTTCGCGGGCATGTCGCCGTCCGTTTTCATGACGCGCTCGGCGAGCTCGCGCACCTTCTTGTCCGAACGCCGATCGAGCTCCTCCATCGCCTTGAAACGGATCTTGTGGAAGCCGTCCTTGGTCGCCTCGAGCAGTTCGTCGGGCGTCATGTTCGACGCGAGCGCCTCGAAGGCCATGAAGCGGAGCGGGTTGATCGGCCGGCCCTTCTTGTTGGCCGAGTTCTCCTCTTCCGGTTCCTTGTCCTTGTCCTTCTTGGGGTCCTTCTTGGGCGGCTTGGGCGCGGGCTTGCCGCCCTTCCTGTTCTTGTCGTCGTCGTCGTCCTTCTTCGGCTTGTAGAGCAGCTTGTACCAGTCGAGGTCGGCCTTGTCGTGGAGGCGGAGGTGCGCGGTCATCGCGCGCTCGCGGAGCATGTCCTCGGCGGCGGACTCGATGACGAGCACGAGGAAGTCCTTGCCGTGCACGCCGCACTCGCCGAGCGCGTCGATCGCAGCAGTGCGGAGCTCGATCTCCTTCGACTGCGTCGCGACGTCCATCATCTTCTGGAGCGCGGGTTGCTCCGCGTCCGCAACGCCGTCGAACTTCACGAGCGCGCGCACGACCTCGCGCTTCATGAAGATCGTGCTGAAGGTCGATGCGTACATCTCGAGCAGCGCCTGCATCGCCGAACGCGTGCGGCAGTTGGCGAGGTCCTTGATGCGCTCGGGCTTGATCGCGTCGCCCGCGGCCTTGATCTCCTTGATGATCTCGGCCTCGCTCGGCGCCTGGACGGCGGGTGCGAAGGCGTAGGCCGCTTCGAGCGCGTCGTGCTCCGTTCCCGTGGACGACGCTGCCCAAGCTTGATGCGTTCGCGCATCGACGCGCTCGAGCGGGTGCGGCCGGAATCGCGCCGCCGCCGGCGCGGAGACGAGCGCGAGCGCCACGAAGAGTCGACCGGCGACAAAGAAGAGTGTTCGGACCATGAGCTCGGTTCCTCGCCCGTCCGAAGCCCGCTCCGCCGCGTCCAGGCTGCTGCTCGGTGCGGAATTCGGGAATCGACGGGCCGTTCTGCGCTGAATCACAAGACCTGGCCGCGGCACTGTCAACCGCCGTCCGGGGCCGGCCGATACGCACTACCCCGCCTTTCGCGAGCGGCCACGGGCCCAGCGCCCGAAACCGCCCCCGCGCGACGGGTCCCGACGTGCTCGAACTCAACGCTCACGCGCTCTCCGCCGACAAGGCGCGCACGCTGCTCCGCAAGCTGCGCGATCTGAACCTGTCGACCGGTCCGGTCGCGGTCACGCGCGACCTCGCGGTGTTCCTCGGCGGCTGTCTCTCGCTCGATTTTCCCGCCGAGACGGGCGTGCGTTACCGCGTGCGCACGACGGACGGTCGCGAAGGGCAGCTCGAACTGCTGTGGGGCCAGAAGGGCCTCGAGCTCTCCGCCGTCGGCCCCGTGCCGTTCGCGCCGCGCGGGCAACTGCGCATCCCGCTGAAGCAGGACCGCCAGGGTCGCGCCTTCGCGCGCGAGCTCGGCGCGCGCGTGCTTCCGGAGACGACCGACACACGCGCGCTCGAGCATTTCCTGCGCCGCGTCGTGCGCACCGTCTTCCGCTGAGCGCGGGCGAGCTGCTCCGTTCAGAGCGTCTCGCGGTACAGCCGCTCTTCCGGCCGCGGGATCACGACCTTGCTCACGAGCAGGCCGCGCTTCGCAATCTCGCGCGCGCCGGCCTCGATCGCGGCTTCGACCTCGTCGACGGCGCCGGTGAGCATCAGGAAGCCCTTCCCGCCGATCGCCATCGCGACGTGGATGCGGAAGAGCTTCACGCGCGCCGCTTTCACCGCGGCGTCGGCGCCTTCGATGATCGACGTCACGGAGAACGCCTCGAGGATGCCGAGCGCGTCCTTGTCCTTCTCCTCGAGCGACACGCTGCCGCTGATCGCCGGGAACACGCGGCCGTCGATGTTCGGGATCACGAGCTCGTCGATGAGCGCCTCGCGCGACACGCGCTTCCCCTCGCGCACGCTCGACTCGACCGCCGCTACGGCGCCGCCGACCATCACGATGTACTTGCCCGAGCAGATCGTGCGCGCGACGAGCAACTGGACCTCGGACGCCTTCAGCATCGCGTCCTCGACCTGGAAGGCCACCGCGATCGACGAGAGCTCGAGCATCCCGAGCGCTTCCATCTTCGAGCTCATCACTTCCTCCCGATCACGATTTCGTCGCCGACGCTCTCCACGGTTCCGCACATCGACGCGTGCACGGGGACGCCGAGCCCCTCGGGCGCCTTCGCGATCGTCTGGCCCTCCTTCACGTGCTCGCCGGGCTTCACGATCGGCACCGCGGGCGCGCCGACGTGCTGCTTGACGGGAATGCGCACGCGTTCGAGCTTCCAGTCGATCTCGACCAGCGGCCCGACGTTCTGGAACTCCATCAAGCCGAGCTTCTTGATCAGACTCGACAGCGGGACGTGCCGGTACTCCTGCATGCTGTGCGGCTCAATGTCGCGCTTGCCGGTTGCGGGGTGCTGCAGTCCCTTCGCGCGCATCATTCGCTTGTTGTCCGCGCACGCGTCCTTGGGGAACAGGTCCTCGGGGCACGCATAGAGCGAGCACAGGTTGCACTCGCAGCAGAACTGGCTGCCGAGAATCATCGACTCGCCGGCCATGTGGAAGCCGAGCCCGCGCATCGCGAGGTGCGGCTCGACCGGATGGCCGATCAAGTAGCGCGGGCAGAGCTCCGTGCAGAAGCTGCACTGGTCGCACGCGGAGCGCCCGATGCGGTCGCGCTGCGGCGCCTGCGTCGCGTACCGCTCGGGCAATCGGTGGCCGTGCGGGAAGCAGAGGAGCGCGCCGGTCGTGCGCGTGACGACCTCGTCGAAGGTCGACATCAACCGCCCCATCATCACGCCGCCGACGAGGACGTGCGCGATGCGCGTGGGCTCCGCGCCCGCGGCGCGCAGCACGTCGTAGTACGAGGCGCCGATCGGCGCGCGCACGGTGACGGGCCGCTCCACGCCGCCGCCGATGGTGAAGTATTTATGCGTGACGGGCTGGTCGAACGCGACGTTGAGCACCGTCTCGACGTTGTTGACAAGGCACCCGACGTCGCCCGGCAGTCCGCCCGGCGGGATGACGCGCTTCGTCGTTTCGAAGACGGTGATGAACTCGTCGCCGGCCGGGTAGTAGTCGCCGAGCGTGTGCACCTCGATGCCGAGGGGCGCGGCCGCCTCGGTGAGCTCGCGGATCAGGTCGACGTACTTGTCCTTGATGCCGATCAGCCCGCGCTCCGCCCCGACCTGGCGCATGACGAGCCGCATCCCGGCGAGGACCTCGCGCTTGTAGCGCTTGAGGATCTCCTTGTCCTTGTGCAGGAGCGGCTCGCACTCCGCCGCGTTCAGGATCACGGTGTCGACGGCGCGCTCGAGCTTCTTGTACAGCGGAAAGCCCGCGCCGCCGGCGCCGACGACGCCGTTCGCGCGGACGCGTTCGATCAGGGAGACGTTCGTGGTAGCCATCGTCGCGAAGGGCGCGGGAGTATACGCGCCGAACGCGCACTGCCCAGAGCCGGCCTCCTCGAAGGCGGCCCTTCGCTCACATCCGCGACCGCTTTTCGATCAGGTCGGCGAGCAGGCCGACGGTGAGGACCTGCACGAGCGCCACGAACAAGAGCACGGTCTTGTCGCTCAGGTTCGACGGCTGGACGACGACGATGTCGTAGTAGAGCGACCCGAGCAGTCCCGCCAGCACCACGAAGGCCACGGGGTAGAACACCTTGAGCGGGTTGAAGTACATCACCGTGCGCACGATCAGCGTGGTGAAGCCCAGCGTGTCGCGGATCGGCCGGATCTTCGACGAACCCGAGCGCTTCTTGTAATCGATGCTCACCCAGTCGACGCGGTGGTCGTTCGTCAGCGCGGCGAGCGTGATCGTCGTCGTGAAGCTGAACCCGTTGGGGATGATCGGCCGGTAGCGCTGCACGAGCTCGCGCCGCATCGCGCGCAGCCCGCTGTTCAAGTCGGGGATGCGCGTGCCGGCGAGGTAGCTCGCGAGCATGCGCAGGCACCACTTCGCGGGCCGCCGCACCAGCGGCACGTTCACCTCGGCACCCGTGCGCGCTCCGACCGCCATCTCCGCGCCGTCGTCGATGCGCGCGAGCAGCTCGCCGATCTTCTCCTCGGGATACGTGCCGTCCGCGTCCGTGATGACGACGACCTCGTGCTGCGCGCTGCCGAAACCGGTCTTGAGCGCCGCGCCGTAACCGCGGTTCACGTGGTGGCGGATCACGTGCAGGTTCTCGAAGCGTGCGCGCAGTCCCTCGAGTACCTGCGCCGTCCCGTCCGTCGAGCCGTCGTCGACGACGAGGAACTCGAGCGGCACGTCGAGCTCGAGCGCGCTGAGCCGCTCGATCACGCCCGTGATGCCGCCCTCCTCGTTGAAGGCCGGGATCACGAACGTCACGCCGCGCGGCGTGATGCGCTCGCGCGGGACGTCCTCGAAGGGTCGCGGCCGGGTCATGGAGCTCTCCGTCGTCCTTCGATCGGCATCCGCGGGAGCACTCCTCGCGTCGTCGCGGCGCGCGACGGGCGCGGAGCTCGCTGCGCGGTCCGTTTCCTGGGAAAGCGTGCGGCGTTCCACGTTCGCGCAGGTTGTAGCTCCCGCGCGCGCAGCATGGAAAGCCTTTCCCGCCGCGCGTGTCCGATCAGTCGCCGACGAGGAGTCCGCGGAGGCGCGGGAGCGCGAGCGCCTTCTTCGTCATCCCGGTGAGCGCGAGCGCGCCGAGC
>JACRIO010000199.1 GCA_016220035.1 Planctomycetota bacterium
CGTTCGCGCGCGCGGTCGACGAGCTCCTTCGCGCGCGCCATCGCGAACTCGACGCCGGCGTCGAGCGCGCAGACCTCGCGCAAGCGCGCGCAGCGCCGCTCGAGCCCGGGGCGCGTGAACACGTCGCGGATCGCCGCGCGCGTTTTCTCGTCGCCCGTGCGGTACGCGTGCAGCACGGGCAGCGTGATCTTGCCGTCCTCGACGTCGTTGCCGACCGATTTGCCGACCACGGCCTCGTCGCCGACGACGTCGAGGCAGTCGTCGACGATCTGGAACGCGAGGCCGAGCTCCCAGCCGTACTGCCGCAGTTCCAGGCCGAGCTCCTCGCGTCCGCCGGGGTAGCGCGCGCCGAGCTCGCACGCGGCCGCGTACAAGGTCGCGGTCTTCGCGCCGGCGATGCGCTCGTACGCGTCCTGCGAGAGCTCGAAGTCGTAGCGCAGCGCGGCCTGGTCGATCTCGCCCACGCAGAGCCGCCGCGTGGCCTCGGCGAGCATGCGGCTCGCGAGGCGCGACGAGAGGTCGGTCGAGAGCGCGAAGGCGCGCGCGTACAGGAAATCGCCGAGCAGCACCGCGGTCTGGTTGTCCCAGCGCTGGTTGACGCACGCGACGCGGCGGCGCACCGACGCGCCGTCCAACACGTCGTCGTGCACGAGCGTCGCGAGGTGGATGAGCTCGACGATCGCCGCGACCGCCGGGTGCTCGTCGGTCGTGTTGCCGGTCGCGTCCCCCGAGAGCAGCACGAGCGCGCCGCGCAGCTGCTTCCCGCGGAAGCGGCCCACGTGGTCGGTCATGTCGCCGACGGCGTGCGAGCTCTCGACGAGCGGGCGCAGCATGACCTCACGCCTGCGCTCGATGCCGGGTTGCACCGGTGCGAGCAGACGTGCGAGGCGGGAGTCGGCGGAGCTCACGCGGTGGCCTTTCGCTCATCGAGCGGCGCGCGCGCGGCCTCGAGGTCGGCGGGCGTGTTCACGTTGCGCGTCGCGCCGTGGTGCGCGTCGACCGCGATCGCGGCCCACCGCGGGAGCGCGTGCGCTTCGAGCTCGAACACGAGCGCACTCGTCACCTTGCGCTCGCCGCGATCGAGGAGGGCGCGGATGCGCGGCGCGAGGCGCGTGTGGTAGACGCCGCAGAGCGGTTCGAGCCCAAACGGGCTCCGCGCGAGGCAGGCGTCGAGGTCCTCGGCGCGCGCGCGCGCGAGCAGGCCTTCGAGGAAGGCCGCGTCGACGCGCGGCAGATCGACCGCGAGCACCACGACGTGGCCGGGGGGCGCCGACGCGAGCGCCGCTTCGATGCCGGCGAGCGGCCCGCCGTCCTCGATGCGGTCGAGGACGAGCGCGCGCCCGAGCTCCGCGTAGCGCGGCGCGCCGCCGCAGGCGAGCGCCACCGTCGCGCACGAGCCGTCGAGCACGGCGAGCGCACGTTCGATCAAGGACCGTCCGTCGAGCTCCACGCGCGCCTTGTCCCGGCCCATGCGCGCGCTCCGCCCGCCGCAGAGCACGACCCCGCTCGGTCGCGCGTCCGCGCGCCGCGCCGACGCACGCTCCGGCCGGGCCCCGCGCCCGAGCCCGGCCCGCGGCAGAGGCCCGGACGACTCCACGGTCAGTTGCCCTTCGTCGGCGTTTCGGCCGGCTTCTCGGTCGGTTCCTTGTCGTGCATGCCCTTGGCCATGCCCTGCTTGAACTCGTTGACGCTGCTGCCCATGGCGCGGGCGAGCTGCGGGAGCTTGCTGCCGCCGAAGAGCAGCAGCGCGATGAGGAGGATGGGCCACCATTCCTGGAGGCCCATGAGCGCGAAGACGTGCATGCGTGGGGCGGACCGTCGGTGCGAAGCGCGGCGCGGAGAACTCCCCAGCGCCCGCGGCTCCCGCGCGCGGTGCAGGAGCACCGGCGCCGCGAGCCCGGCGCGGACGGAAAGCGACACGGAGTACGTCGAGAGGATCGCCCCCGGCGCCATGCGCCGCGCGAGCTCGGCCAAGAAGGCGGGCTGCCAGAGCGCACCGTCGACCCCCGGCGAGAACGCATCGAGGAAGACCGCGTCGAAGCGGAGCTCGCGCGGGAGCGCGGGCAGCGTGACGCGCCCGTCGCCGAGGAGCAGGAGCAGGCGCCCGTCCCCCATCGCGACACGCTCGGGCGGAACGCGCTCAGCCGAAGCCTGCTCGTCCGAAGCGTGAGCGGGAGACGCAAGCTCGGGCGCGACTCGCGTGGGCGCAACGCGCTCCGCCTCGACTCCCTCGGGCGCGCCCCACACGCGAGCGCCGCGCCCGGGAGCGCGTTCCCGCGCCGCGAGCACACGCCCGAGCGCGTCGAGCACCGGCGCGTGCGCGCGCACGAGCTCCGCCGGCGAGCTCGCGTGCAGCTCGCCCGCGCGCGCGAGGAGGAGCGTGCGCTCGATGACGGACGATTCGAGCTCGAGCGACACCGCGTCGAGCGTCAGACCGGTCCCGTCGAGCGCCTCGATCGCCGCCGCGAGGTTCAGCCCGAGCCCGGTGCCGACGTCGAGCAGGCGAAACTCTCGCTCGCCGTCCTCCGCGAGCTCGCGCGCCCGCTCGCGCAGTCGACACGCACGCGCATACCGCTCGCGCGCCTCCGTCCACGCCCCCGTGCGCGAGTGACACGCCTCGCCGTGCCCGGGATGCACGAGCGTCGGCGAGCCGTCGCTCGTTACCAGGAGCGGCCAAGCGTTCATCGCGGTCGTTCTACCCTGAATACGACACTCTAGACGCGCTCCTTGCCCACCGCGAGTCCGTCACGCAAGCGATGGATGTCCCGCGCAGAGCAGGACTGGCGTTCCTGGAGACCCATGGGCGGAGGAATCGCACATACCCCCGACCACCCGGCGCGGTTCTACCTCGGGATCGGAGGCAATGAGTCGATGTCGACTGCGATCCGAGTCACACTACCGAGTTCGGGCCTCACGGGCTGGCCACGACGACCGACGACCAGACGTCGCACGGTGAGTGGAACACAGGGAATCATCAGTGGCTTCGCCGTCTGCCAACGGAATTCGCGGGCGCTCTGGTAGGTCGAAACCGGGTGGCGAAGGGCGTCTGCGGTGATCTCGACCCGCACCAGTACCACGTCCGTTGTTGGCTTGGATCCCCAAGTCAGTTCCAGCGTGCCCGTGGGAATCTCAACGGACTCGCCGGGGAGCAGGGTCTCCAGTACCTGGAAGCCCTGCACCGTTCCCCATGTTCCCTCCGTGGGCAAGCACACCGCAATCAGTTTCGGAATGGGGTCAGTGGCTTCGATTCGATACCAACCCTCCGCATCCACAGCCAATTGCGGAGAATTGCGACCGAATACCATCCTCGGCGCATCGGCACCGCGCTCGGCAGCGTTCGACTCGATCGGACCGTACTGCGGGACCAGGAATGGACGAACCTCGGTGCCCAGAACTCGCACCTGTCCAGTCATCGGTGCGCCGGCGGCCCAGACATCCAGCCATTCGATGGTAGACGTCTCGCCCTGACGGACGCGAACTCGCACGCCTTCGTCGAGAAGTTTGAAGTCCTGTTGTTGGTGTATGGCGTGTTGTTCCGCGCCCTCTACCCACGTCAGAGGCCCGAGCGTGTAGGATCCGACGGGGATCCCATCGAACCGACACGTGGTTCTCGTCGAAGCAGTCGGGTGGAAGATCGTCCCCTCCAATCCGACTCCAAGTTTGGCAACGAGTCCAGCGACGGGGTACCCATCGGGTACTCCTTCGATCAAGATTCCGCCAATTGCAGTCGGAACGGAGATCGTGACGGTGTTGGACGCCGACAGTTCCGCAGCGGAGATCCGTAGGCGCCATTCCCGTTCCTCACCAGCGCGCACCCATAGCTCGCCTCCATACCAGTCCATAGGACCATGTCGACCTTCGACGTTCCCCGGGCTGAGCCATGCGAAGACGTCATTCACGGGCGAATAAACAGCGACTCTCCCTCGAAATGGTCGTCCATCGGAACCGACTGTCAGCACCGTCCTTGACTCGCAAGGATCAAGGCTCAGCGCGAGCGCGGACGAGTCAGGCGTCGGGCTCGCCAGCGGCCAGGCGAAGAAGCCCGGTGAATACCCTTCAGAGAGAATGGCCAACTCGAGGTCGGTCCCGGTTTGCGCCGATGGCGAGTCGGCGCCAGGAATGAAGCACGGCATGCGCAGGTGTCCTTTCGAAACCGTACAGCGCTGATCGGGGTCGTCGAAGTCCGAGTGAGCAGAGCGAAGCGTGCACCGCGTTACCCCGGTTCCCAGATTGCTGCACTGACCGCGCCTGCGGACTACCAGCCGGGCACAGCCATCAACGGCGCTCCCGGTGCGCGCATCGAGAAGCTCGACTTGCGGACCGCAATGGCTGACGCCAACGACGAGTTCTCCTGTCGGCGGCAGTTCATCGATGCGGACCATCGTGTTCACCCGTCCCCCCATCCCGGTACTCGACGCGCCTGGACTCAATGGCGTCAGCATAGATGACCACAGTTCCGAGCCCGGCCTGCGAATCAGAACTGGCAGCGAAGTGACCCACAGCGAAGCATTGCCACTCTCATCCGTCTCGATCCGCTGGGACATCGACTCGATCTCCGATGGGAACCAAGTGTCGAAATCCATTCTCCCCACGGGCTCGCGAGAATCCGTGTCGACGAATTGGATCTGAAGCGCGGATCGAGGAAGGATTACGAGAGCTTCTGCCCCTGGAAAAACGCGAACTGTCTTTCGAGTTCCACTCCTCGGGTCGGAGATCTCCGCGTAAGCCGCGTGACCGGACGGAATCCTCGATACACCATCTACATCCGTCAGGGAATTCGTGAACCGGCCGGAGAGCTGCCGACTGGTGTTCACCCAGTCGCGAACCTGTCCGCGCTCGGGCTTATCAATGGCTGCATGCCAGGCCACACCACAGCCTTGCTGTGGCTCGCCACCCTCACGGTGGACCCTGACACTCGTGTACTTGGTGGATTCGAGTGAGATTACCAGAGCGCCAGAGTCCGTACCGAGCGATCTCTCTACGCGGCGCGTTTGAAAACCTGGTGCCGTAACGGTGAGTACCGTCCAATTCCGGCAAGTCGAATCGAGCGAGAATCCTCCGTCAACCTCATTTGAAAAAACGGTAGTGCCTCGGTCGGGCTCGACGCGTGCCGCCACTGGCACGCCAAACGTCTCATCCTCCGTACGACCGATCAGGGTGATGCTCCTCGCACCGGTGCCCTCCGTCGATGCCCCGGATCGAGACGCCGGAAGCCCACGCGCCCCAAGGGCGAGTTCGGTCGAACCCGAATCCAGCAATGTCACTGGACTGGGGTCGACCACCTTCGAATGCGGATCTCCCTGCTCGCGAATGTCCGAGTCGAGTGAGCGCCAGAGCAGAACGAGCACCATCAACAGGAGCACGGCCGCGACCACCGGCACGGACTTGCGGAGTAGAGGCATGGGAACCTGTGGTCCTTGGAAGTGTCGTTGTGCCGGCCGACTGCCGGAGAGGTGAGCCTACCGGTAGGGAGCGCCGGAGCCGCCCCGACGCTCCCCACGGCACCCTCGTTCAGGGCTGCAGTTCACCGGACGAGACGGGAGTGCCGTTGAGCTTGTACTCGTATGTGATCGGCGTACCGTCGTGGAAACAGACACTACGACCGTCCGGATCGACGGGACGGTACTGCCCGTCCTCGCCCTGACGCCATTGCTGCGTCGGAAAGCCAGAGACGTACAGGTCCATGTCCCCGCCGCCGAACTTGCCGGCTGCGACGTCCGCCGCCGGGGGCGGATCGGTGCGATGGAGCGTGTAGGTCCCGTCTTCGGGTTGGCACCCGCCCTCGCCCGCGTGTGAGGCGAGCGCGGTGATGCTGACGGCGAGCGCGGGAAGGAACGCGAACCAGGACGAGCGATTCATCGTTGGGTCTCCATTAGCGATGGAATCAAGGCGGGTCGGCTCCCCGGGAAGTGACGATTCGACTCGAGTCGAGCGTCGTCGCGGGTCTGGGGGAGCCGACCGCGACGTCGCCAACCCGCTGACGTGTGTAGCGTGGCCTCGTGTTTTTTTTTTTTTCAAGAGCCAAGTGCTGATCGTTGATCAACTTCCCGAACTCAGGATCAGGTGAGGAACTCGACCGCACGATTCGTCGAGGGAGACGCCAAGCCCCTGGACTGCGGCCGAACCTCACCCCTTCGCCGTCGCGAGCAGCCCCGTCTCCGCGAGCGCCTTCTCCATCGCCTCGCCGAGGCGCGCGGGGCTGGCGCACATGTGCACGCCGGCGGCCGTGAGCGCGTCGATCTTGTCCTTCGCCGTGCCCTTTCCGCCGGAGATGATCGCTCCCGCGTGGCCCATGCGGCGGCCGGGTGGAGCGGTCTGGCCGGCGATGAAACCGACGACGGGCTTCTTCACGTGCTTCGCGATGTACGCGGCGGCCTGCTCTTCCGCGTTGCCGCCGATTTCGCCGATCAGGATGATCGCGTCGGTCTCCGCATCGGCGTTGAACGCCGTGAGCACGTCCACGAAGTTCGTCCCGTTGACCGGGTCGCCGCCGATGCCGATGCAGGTCGACTGGCCGATGTTGCGGCTCGTGAGCTGCCACACCGCTTCGTAGGTGAGCGTGCCCGAGCGCGACACCACGCCCACGCGGCCCGGCTTGTGGATGTAGCCCGGCATGATGCCGATCTTGCATTGGTTGGGCGTGATGATGCCCGGGCAGTTTGGCCCGATGAGGCGCGACTTCGTGCCGGGAAGCGCGAGCCGCTCCGCCACTTTGACCATGTCGAGCACCGGGATGCCCTCCGTGATCGTCACGATGAGCTCGATGCCCGCGTCGATCGCCTCGAGGATCGCCTCGGCGGCGCCGGCGGGCGGCACGTAGACGACGCTCGCGTTGCAGCCGCTCTTCTCGCGCGCTTCTTGGCACGAGCCGAAGACCGGGAGGCCGAGGTGCGTCGTGCCCTTCTTCGCGGGGTTCACGCCGCCGACCATCTTCGTGCCGTATGCGATCGCTTGCTCGGTGTGGAACGTGCCGGTCTTGCCGGTCAGGCCCTGGCAGATGACGCGCGTGTCCTTGTCGACCCAGATGCTCATGGTCTTCGTGTTCCTTTCAGCGTCCAGCGCCCACGGCCTTGCAGATCTTCTGCGCCGCGTCGTCCAGGTCGTTCGCGGGGATGATCGGGAGCTTGCTCTCGACGAGCAGCTTCTTTCCGAGCTCGACGTTCGTGCCCTCGAGGCGCACGACGAGCGGCACGGAGAGGTGCACTTGCTTCACGGCCTCGATCACGCCGGTCGCGATCACGTCGCACTTCATGATCCCGCCGAAGATGTTGATCAGGATGCCCTTCGTCTTCGCGTCCGAGAGCAGGATGCGGAACGCCGCCGTCACCTTCTCCGCCGTCGCGCCGCCGCCGACGTCGAGGAAGTTCGCGGGCGAAGCGCCGTACAGCTTGATCACGTCCATCGTCGCCATCGCGAGGCCGGCGCCGTTCACCATGCACCCGATGTTGCCGTCGAGCGCGATGTAGTTGAGGTCGTGCTTGCTCGCTTCGACCTCCTTCGCGTCCTCTTCGTGCAGGTCGCGCAGCGGGAGCAGGTCCGGGTGACGGAACAGCGCGTTCCCGTCGAAGTTGATCTTGCAGTCGAGCGCGAGCAGGCGGTTGTCCTTGGTCACGATCAGCGGGTTGACCTCCGCGATCGAGCAGTCGAGCTCCACGAACAGCTTCGCGAGCGCGGGCAGGAAGCGCGCGGCCTGCGGCTCGATGCCGGGCGCCAGCTTCACGCCGCGGCAGAGCTTCACCACGTCCGCGGGTAGGAGGCCCTTCGCCGGCGAGAAGGCGACCTTGACGATCTTCTCGGGGTGCTTCTCGGCCACCTCCTCGATCTCCACGCCGCCTTCCGACGACATCATCATCACCGGGCGCTTCGACTCGCGGTCGATCGCGATGCCGAGGTAGTACTCCTTCGCGATGTCGCTGCCGCGTTCGATCCACAGACGGCGCACTTCCTGGCCGTCGGGACCGGTCTGGTGCGTCACGAGCTTGCGCCCGAGCATCCACGTCGCCGCCGCGCGCGCCTCGTCCTCGGTCTTCACGAGCTTCACGCCGCCCGCCTTGCCGCGTCCGCCCGCGTGGATCTGCGCCTTCACGACCGCGAGCGGCGCGCCGAGCTTCTGGAAGCCCGCCACGGCCTCGTCGACCGTCGTCGCCTCGTAGCCGTCGCTGACGGTGACGCCGTAGCGCTTCAAGAGCTGCTTGGCCTGGAACTCGTGGATCTTCATCGCGGGTGCGGGGTCTTTCGGGCCGGTGCTGGAAGCGCGGGAGTGTAGCGGTGGCCGTGTGCGCTGACCATGCACCGCGAGCGTGCTCTGGAGGGTCGACGTTCGGGGCGGGGACGGCCTGCGTTCGCGGAACGAGCTGCACGGGGTCGGTTTTTTTTCGTGCGCAGCGTGGAGCGGCACCCCTGCCCGGGATGTGGGGCCGACCACGGCCCCCACCCGAACCACCCGCCGACACGAAAGACCGCCCCCATGAAGCTCCTCCCGAACAGCCTCCCCGTCCTCGCCTTGGCCCTGGTCCCCGCCCTCGCCGCCGCGACGATCGTCCCGGCGCCCGACGCCCTGGCGCGCCTCGCCGAGCGCGAATCGCTCAGCGTCCGCCTCGAGGGCACCTGGATCATGGACGTCGCGCGCACCGAGAGCCTCGCGGCCGAGAAGAAGCTCACCGCGACGAAGCTCGAGTTCCGCCGCGAGCCGCTCGTGGTCCAGCTCGCGCTCACCGCGAGCCCGCGCATGGCGCTCCTGCCGATCTTCGACGGCGGGATCGTGAACGACGGCTACCGGATGCTGCCCTACGTCCTCGTGGACCGCGGCGAAGCGTTCGAGCTGATGGTCTTCCACCCCGGCGAGGGCACCTCGTTCGCGTGGGCCGACGTGCTCCCCGTGCACCTGATGGCGACCGCCGACGGCCCGCGCCTGTTCCTCGGCGGCAGCGAACCGCGCCGGGCGCTCGGCGTGTACGCCGAAGCCCCGGAGGTCGCCGCGCAGCCGATCGTCGTGCGGATCCAGCGCGTCGAGCCCGCGATCGCCGCCGACGCGACCCAGTGAGCTCACCCCAGCCTGTCCGAGAAAGCGCGAGCGCGTCCCCACGCGCTCGCGCTCTTTTCGTCGCCCTCCGGAATACGGTGTCAGGTGACTTTTTCCCCGATTCGAAGCGCGAGCGCGACCCCACGCGCTCGCGCTCTCTACGGTGACAGGTGACTCCTTCTCCGATTCACGAGCCTCCGGTCCGCGCGCCGCGCCGCGCGTCCGAACCGTGCGAATCGGGGAAAAAGTCACCCGACTCCGTATAGTTCGCCCGATGTCGAACCCCGCGCGCACCCCCGGCTTCCTGCTCGTCGACACCGAGCTCACGGCCTTGTTCAGCAAGGCGATCCGCTTCGCGCGCGGGGCTCCGCGCATCACGCCCGAGCAGGTACAGCCCGCGAGCCTCGACCTGCGCCTCGGGCCCGCGGCGTGGCGCGTGCGCGCGGGCTTCCTTCCGTTCGGCGGACCCGTGGAAGCGCGGCTCCCGGAGCTCGCGATCGCGAAGCTGTCGCTCGAAGGCGACGGCGCCGTGCTCGAGAAGGGCCAGGTCTACCTCGTGCCGCTCGAGGAGGAGTTGGCGCTCCCGCCCGACCTGTGGGCGCGCTTCAACCCGCGCAGCTCGACCGGGCGCTGCGACATCTTCACGCGCGTGCTCTGCGACGGTCATGCGCGCTTCGACGAGGCGCCCGCGGGCTTCAAGGGCCGCCTGTGGATCGAGGTCGCGCCGCTCTCCTTCCCGGTGAAGCTGCGCCGCGGCGACCGGCTCGCGCAACTGCGCCTCGCACAGGGGAAACCCGCGCTCGACGTCGACGACCTGCGCGCGCTCCACGCCCGCACTCCGCTCGTGTTCGCGGAAGGCCGCGCGCTGAAACAAGAAGAGGTGCGCATCGACGAGGACGCCTGCCTCATGCTGTCCGTCGGCCTCGCGGGCCGCGATCCCGCCGGATGGCGCGCGGCACCGCACACGGACGTGTTGGAGTTCGCGAAGGAGGGCGCGCACGCCGCGAGCGAGTTCTGGGAGCCGGTGCACGCGCCGAACGGACGCTGCATCCTCGGCCCAGGCAGCTTCTACATCTTCGCGAGCAAGGAACGCCTGCGCGTGCCGCCGAAGTTCGCGGCGGAGATGCTCCCGGTCGACACGGGCATCGGCGAGCTGCGCAACAACTACGCGGGCTTCTTCGACAACGGCTTCGGCTGGAAGAGCTCGGACAAGGCGCCCGGCGGCGTCGTGAACGACGGGACGCCCGCGGTACTCGAGGTGCGCGCGCACGACGTGCCGTTCCTGGTCGAGGACGGCCAGCTCTTCTGCCGCGTGCGCTTTTTCCGCACGAGCGGGCGCCCCGAGAAGATCTACGGCGAGGGCCGTTCGTCGAGCTACAAGGACCAGGACCTCACGCTCGCGCGGTGCTTCCGCGCTCCGGGAAACTGACGGGCCGAACGCCGACATTCGGAACTTCCGGCTACGGGTCCGACCGCGGCGGTCACCCATGGGTACGATCGACCGCCGTCCGCGGGATCGCGCCCACCCCCATCCGGAGGATCGCATGTCGCTGCTCCCCGTGCTGCTCCGCCGCGCCGCCGCCGCGCGCAGTCGCTGGCTCTCCGTGCTCATCGCCGTCACGCTCCCCGCGAGCGCGCTCCACGCCGGCGTGCTCGTCGTCGACAGCGGCGGTGGCGCCGCCTTCACGACGATCCAGGCCGCGGTGAACGCCGCGGTCGACGGCGATGTCATCCTCGTGAAGACGGGCACGAGCAACTACGCGGGCTTCACGGTCCAGGACAAGGAGCTCGTGATCGTCGGCGACCGCCCGACGTTTCCCGTGCGCGTGCGCGGGCGCGTCGTCGTGCAGAACCTCGCGGCGACGCGCACGGTCGTGCTCGGATGGCTCGACGTCGATCTCCCGCCCAACCCGACGCCGCTCGAGGCGCTCGTCGCGAGCGGGATCGCGGGACAGCTCCGCGTCCAGCGCTGCCTCCTGAAAGGCGCTCGCGGAATGCACGTCGAGGATCCGAGCGATCCCGCCGGTTACGGGATGGGATCGACCGGCGGGACCGGCGTGACCGTGCTCGCCAGCTCGGGCGGCATCGCTTTCGTGGGCTGCACGATCGACGGCGGCGCCGGCGGCGGCGTCGGAGGAACCGGGGCGACGCTCGGCGGCCTCGGCGGCGACGGAGTGCGGTGCGAAGGGGCGCGCGTCGTCTTCCACGACGACGTCGTGCGGGCGGGCCGAGCGGGCGACGGCAGCTATTCGGGCAACGACGGCGGCATCGGCGCGCGCATCCTGAGCGGTGTGTTCGCGACGCAGACCGCCGGGTCGAACACCAGCTTCACCGGCGGCAACGGGAGCATGGGCGAGGACCTCGGCTCGTTCTGCCTCGGTCCGGGCGGCGACGGCGGACACGGTCTGTGGATCGGAAGCGGCGTGTCGAGCTGGCAGCTCGCCTGCACGAACGTCGCCGGGCTCGGCCAGTGCGGGAGCCCCCCGGGTCAGGCGGGGCAACCGAGCGTCGTGCTGGGTTCGCTCGCGACCTTTCAGGTGACGAGCGTGAAACTCACGGCGCCGCCGCTCGTGCGCGCGGGCACCACCATGCCGTTCACGTTCACGGGCACGCCGGGCGACGCGCTCTACCTCGAAAGCTCGCGCCGAACTTCCTTCGACGGGCTCCCGTCCTGGCGCGGATTCCGACTGGCGCGTCCGGTCGGCTTGAACCTCGCGCCGCGGGTGCCGGTGCCCCCCGTGATCCTCCCCGCGAGCGGAACGGTCACGTTGCAGGTCGACGCACCCGAGCTCGGACCGGGTGAGCTCGAACGCACCGTCTATTACCAAGTCTACCGGGCGGCGCCGAACGGTTCGATCACGCTGGGGAGCTTCGCCGCGGTGACCGTCGTCGACCCGAGTTACTGAGCGGCGGCCGGGGCGCCGCCTCCGCGAGCCCGAGCATCGGGCACAGGCACTCGAGCGCGTCGC
>JACRIO010000200.1 GCA_016220035.1 Planctomycetota bacterium
CCGCGCAATAAGCTGACGTGCAGCGACGCGCAGGTCGTGCACGATCACCCGAACCGCAACGCGGCGACGCCGGCGCCCGCGAAGAACGGGAACGGCAAGGCGAGCGCGAAGCCGGCGAAGACACCGGCGTTCGCGGGCGCGAAGTAGTCGCGCGAGGATCGAAGACGAACTCGGCCCCTGCGCTCGACGGAGCGTGGGGGCCGAGTGCGCTTCGGGTTCGATCGCGAGGCGCTCACCGCGCTCGGAGACTTGCGCCTCTGGACAGCTCACGCCGAGGTGCTCACGCTGTCAGCGCACGAGCGTCGAGCTCCCACCGAGTCGCGGGAAGTCCGAGGAGGCCGGCACGTCACCGCTCGCCCGAAAGAGGAACCCATGGAGTCGCCCTACTGTCCCGCTTGCCAGGCCGCGGTCCCGAGCGACGCGGCCGCGTGTCCTCGATGCGGAGCCGCGCTCGCGACCTCCGAAGCCGCGCAGCCCGCGAAGAAGCGGTTCCCGACCTGGGCTTGGGTCGTGCTCGGTGTCGGATGTGGATGTCCGTCCGCGATCGTCGTGCTCGGCCTGCTCGCGACGTTGATCATCCCCAACCTGCTGCCAAAATTCGATCAAGATGGTGTCTCAGCAAGAACGGCGAGGATGGACATCACGAGCATCGTGAACGCGCTGAACGAGTACGCGATCCGCAACATGGGTAGGTACCCCGACTCCCTCGAGGTCCTCGTCATCCCCGACGAGAACGGTTATCGCTTCCTGACAAGTAAGCGCGTCCCGAGGGATCCGTGGAAGCAGGAGTACCACTACGAACCACCGACTCCCGACTCGAGCGACCCCGACCCGCATGTCTGGAGCAACGGCACGGACGGCGTGCCCGGCGGCGGTGACGACATCGACAGCCGCACGATGAACCGATGATGAAGCCTGCGGCAAGGACCGCATCGCCAGGCCGGACCCCGACGACCTTTCAGCCCGTTCTCGACCGCTCGCGGGCCGCATGGGAACATGACGACCGAGCATGAACATCATCGACGAACTGCTCGGACTCGTCGCGGACTTGGAGGGGACTGGGACTCCCTACGCGCTCTGCGGCGGGCTCGCCGTTGGACTCCACGGGTGTCCACGGTTCACACACGACATCGACAACCTCGCGCCAAGGGAAGCACTCGAGCGAGTGCGCGAAGCCGCCCATCGACGGAGGTTCGTCCTCGAAAGCGGGTCGGTCACATTCGGCGCGGGCACGGACAGCGAACGCGAGCGACCGTCGCATTCGAGGGCCAACACCTATGGGTCGTCTCGCGCGAGGGTCTGATCCAGATGAAGCGGCTTTCCGGCCGAGCGCGCGACGTCGCGGACATACTCGCTCTCGAGGGGCGCGGGGAGGAGCGCATCGATGGTCGACCAACCGAGTGACTTCCCCACACCTGAGCAGCTGGCCGCGCGGTTCCGCATCGTGCGGCAGCTCTACGACCTCGGCATCGCGCTTCGAGAGGCGCGCTTCGTCGACAGGAAGCCGGCCGGGGAATCCACTCGCGGGAGTGATCGAGTGCACGACGTCCAACCCGAGTGGAAAGCGGAGCCCGACGGGCCGTCGGGAGACCGACCCGTGCAGTAGCGCCCGCGCGCGCGGACCCGAGGCCGGCGCGAAGTGGCCTCGGTGGTCGCCAAGGAGGAACCGATCGGCGTGCATGTGCCGTCGATCGACGAAAGCGATGTCAGGGACCCGCTCGCTCGCGGGGTACATGGAGAGGAGCGCCTCGATGGCTGACCTTCCGGACGAGTGTCCGACCCCTGAACAACACGAGGCGCGCTTGAACGACCTCGCTCAGATCTACGACCTCGGCCTCGCGCTGCGCGACGTCCGCTTCCTCGACGCCGAGGAGGAGCGCATGCGGCTCCAACAGCTCGCTCGACTGAGCGACGTCGGCCCCGATTCGACTCCGGAGCCCGACTCGCGTTCGGAGGGTAGCCGATCGAGGTGATGCGCGGACGCGCGCGGCGCAGGGTCACCCGAGTGGCACGCGGCGCTACGATGCGCACATGGAGCTCGATCCCGAGACGCTCGCGCCGCGCGAGCGCTACAAGCCGCTCATCGGTTGCATCGTCCTGCGGCCCGTCGCGTTCGCGTCGTTCCTTGCGGTGGCGCGCGTGCGTGCAGAGCACACGTGGGGTGCCACGGGGCCATGACCTCCACGATGCACAGGCGGAAGCTACGCTCGATCGTGTCTGCGCTCGGCCTCGGTCTCTTGCTGAGCTGCGGCTCGGATCGGCCTCGAACCTCGGAGGCGCGGATGACCGCTCCCGACTCTCGCGATGGAGTCGACGGCGGGGCGCGTTGCGCCGAGCTGGTCGCGCTCGCAAGGACGTGCATCCCGCCCTACCGCGGGCGTGAGCGCGATCACCTGTCGTCGACCGAGCTGCCACTCGTCGAGCACGCGATCGAGCTGTACGAATCCGTCCTGGAGCGCGCGTCGGAGGTGTATCTCGGCGAAGCGCGCGTGCGTCATGACCTCGTGCACGCACTCGTCTTGCTTGGAAACGACCGTCGTTATCGCGGCCTCGTCGACCTCGAGCGAGTCGCGTTTCGGCGCGCCCTGGAAGTCTCCCGCGCGGCCTTGGAGCGGAATCCCGACGATGCCTGGTTGCACTACAAACAGGGCATAGCGCACAGGGCGCTGCTCGAGCCCGAGGCCGCCGTCACAGCGTTCGACCGCGCGATGGCCGCGGGGGAGCGCATCTCGAGTGCGGCACGAGTGCGTCCGGTGGAGCCAGAACTCCTCGCGTCGGCGACCGACGTCCGCATGCGCGCATCCTTCGAACGCGCAGCGAGCTTGATGCGCTGTGGATCGTTCGAGCGCGCACGCATCGCGCTCGACGCGCTGAATGCGGAGCCGGGGAACGATCACCTGCGCGAAGGCATTCATCGCTCGCTCGCTCATCTGAGCGCGTGCTGCGACGACCCGGCTGGGGCACGCGCGCACTTGCGCCAAGCCGTCGGCTCCGCGGTCGACCACACCTACGCCGTCCAGCCGTTGCTCGAGTCCTGGATCCTCGCCGCCGACGACAGGGAGCGCGCGGAATGCGCCGCGTCGATGCGCGACCTGCTCGAGCACGCGCCGTGGGTGGAGGACGAGCTGCGCTGGGAGCGCGTGCTGATGGCGTTCGACATCGGGATGGAGGAGCGCGCACCGCGGCGCTCGGAGTCCGAGAGTTCGTCGCGGACGCCGGATCCGGCCGTCGTCGCGGCTCACGCGGACGCGTCGTGCTTCGACGACGCGCGGCCGGAGAGCCTCGCGTCCTGCGCCGAGGCGGAAGAACGGCGACGCAACGACGATCGCGCGCGGCTCCCGCAGTTGCGCGCCGCCGCGTGGCTGCACGCGGGCGTGGCGCTCGAGCTGCTCGCGGAGCGCGCGAGCGCGCCGGAGCAGCGTGCCGAGTTGCAAGAGCGCTCACGGGCCGCCTACGACGCGGTCCTGACCGCGGACGTCGAGCGCGCGTGGGTGGAACGAACGTACGCGACCTGGCGCCGCGCCCGGCTCGACGCGCCGAGGCACGGCAAGGGCTGACGATCGAGCTCGTCGCGCATACGTGCGATGGGCCCGATCCCGACAGCCTCGCGCGCGAGGCACGGGCCGGGCGCGACGGGGACTCCGCCGCGCGTGCCGGATAGGATCCGCACATGGAGCTCGACCCCGAGACGCTCGCGACGCGCGAGCGCTACAAGCTGCTCATCGGCTGCATCGTCCCGCGTCCGATCGCGTTCGTGTCGACGATCGCGCCCGACGGGCGGCCGAACCTCGGGCCTTTCTCCTTCTTCAACGGGATCGGTTCCGATCCGATGACCGTGCTGTTCTGTCCCGCGAACAAGGCCGATGGGAGCGAGAAGGACACGCTGCGCAACTGCAAGCCCGTGAGCGAGGGCGGCACGGGCGAGTTCGTGGTCAATGCGTCGACGGAGGAGTACGCGCGCGCGATCGCGATCGCGGCCGAGCCGCTCGCGTACGGCGAGAACGAGTTCGAGTTCGCGCGCCTCGCGACCGCGCCGAGCGTCCGCGTGAAGCCGCCGCGCGTCGCGCTCGCGCCGTGGGCGTTCGAGTGCGAGACGCTGCACGTCGTGCGCACGAACCCGGGCCGCGCGAGCGGCGGTAACGTCGTCATCGGGCGCGTCGTGCACATCCACCTCGACGAACGCATCGTGGACGCGCAGCAGTTGCACGTCGACGCCGAGAAGCTCGCCGCGATCGGCCGCATGGGCGGCCTCGAGTACTGCCGCACGCGCGAGCGCTTCGAGATGCCGATGGGGAAGGACTCGCTCGGACTCGGTTCGCCGTTCGCGAGGACATGAACCGAAAGGTGTCGGCATGCGCGTGAGTCGAGTGTTCGGCGTCCTGTGGGGCCTGCTGATCGTGCTCATGTCGGGCGCGATGCTCGTGTGGATTCCCTACAGCCTGTTCTTCTCCGACGAACCCTCGCGCTTCCCATGGTGGTGGGGCTGCATCCTCTTCGTCGTCTGGTCCTTCGGCCTCGTCGTGGGCGTCAGCCGCATCCGCGGAAAGCCGATCACGTTCTTCGGCACGCCGCGCACGCCGCCGTCGAAAGGCTCGTGGAGCTCCTCCGCGTGCCCGGCGTGCGGCTTCGAAGTGCGCGAGTACGTCGACGTGTGCCCGAAGTGCGGGCGAGCGCGCGGATCAGGGCGCGTCGCATGAGCGGAGAGCGTGTGCGTCGGTCGTTCGTCCAGCGATGGCGCCGAGCCGAAACACGCCGCGTCTGAAGTTTCCCGTCGGGTCGCTACGATGAAGTGGAGCTCCCGCTCGAGCTCCGGAGACCCTCCATGATCACAGGCAAGATCGCCCTCGCACTCACGTCGCTACCGCTCGTCGGAGCCGCACTCGCGAACGGATTCTGCTGAGGCCATCCGCTCAAGATGCTCGGTCAGGGCATGTTGATCCTCGGTCCGATCGCGGCAGGCTCCGCGGCGCTCGTCGCCATCCGCACGGCGACGGACCGGGGCTTCGCCATCGCCGCGATGTCGATCACCGCGCTCGAGGTCCTGGCGCTGGTCGGGCTCCTCGCGATGGCGGTCGTGTAGGCATCGCTCCCGAATCGAGGCGTCGACCGCGCTCCGCGCCCCGTCGAACCGATTTGCACGGCGTCGAGCGACGACGGCTCAAGACGCTGAGCGCCCTCACTCGAGCTGCACGTCGTCCCAGTCGAGCTCCGCGTAGCCGAGCTCGCCGAGCGCTTGGATCGCGTTCGCGTCGCGGCTCGAGCTCGCCTCGTGGCGCAACTTGTCGCCCGCGTAGCCGTACGCGAAGCCCGCGTGGTGCGGGAAGAGCCACGGGTCCTTCGCGTGCTTCGGTGCGCCGCCGGCGACGTGGTGGATGCCGACCTTCTTGCGCAGGAAGAGGAGCAGCGCGCTCGGCGTGCCCTTGTCGTCGACGTGCAGGCCCTTGGATCGGTAGAGCGCGCGCCAGCCCGCCTCGTCCTTGCAGTGCGGGCGCAGGATCTTCTCGAGGTAGACCGCGTTCGCGAGGTCGAGCTCGAGCGCGCGCGCCGCGTGGGCGAGCACGATCGCGTCGCGCGCCGGCTGCGTCGTCGCGTTCGCGCGCTCGATCGCGCGCTCGACCTGCATGCGGAACGACGGGTCGTGTCCGCCTTCGAATCCGATCGCGAGGAGCGCGTCGAGCTGATCGCGCGACCAGCCGTCGGGCGGCGTGTCCGGGGCGAGCGCCACCGCGATCGCTCCGATCGTCCCCGCGGCGCGCTGCCACTCCCACGTGTCGGGCTGGTAGTAGTTGCGGGCTTGCTTCCACAACGTCGGCGCTTCATCGACGGCGAGCCACAACGCGACGTGATCGGCTTCGTCGAGGTTCTCCTGCGCGTTGGCGATCCAGGCGTCGGGCGTGTAGGGGATCAGACTCGGGAGCGTGAGCCCGGCCTGCAGGACGACCTCGCGCGCGACCTGATCGCCGGCGTTCGCCCTGCGCACGAGCTCGGCCGTCTCCTGCGGCAGCCATCCGCGGTCGACCTCGCCATGGCGGCGGTACCAGCCGACCGTCTCCGTCGCGACGTCGTTCGGGGACAGGCTCACGTACTCACGGCGCGCCTCGACGTAGGCGAGCCGCGGCGTCGGGGCGCCCTGAGCGTCGACCCAGTGCGCGAGCTCCTCTCGCGCGGACACGTCGCCCGCTTCGCTCGCGCGGCGCAGGAACGGGAGCGCGAGCGGTGCGTTCATCGTCGAGGTCTCGATCAGGATGCGTCCGAGGCTCGCTTGGAGCTCCGCGTCCGCGTCGAACGGCGCCGATGTGAGCCGTTTCAACGTATCCGACGATCCAGAGCGCAACGCCAGCGCGTAGTAGCGTCTCGCGCGCGCGACATCGTCCTCCGTCGGCTTCGCCGGGTCGCTCGCGCAGCGTCCCATCGACACGTCGCCGAGCGCCGCGAGGATCTTGTCCGGGTAGTAGCCCGACTGGTAGCTCGGCGTGTCCGTCGGCGCGCGCCAGGTGTCGAGCGTCGCACCGTAGCGTTCGAGCGCTCGTTCCAGCGTGAGCAGATCGTCGCGCACACCGTGCGTGCCGACCAGGCGCGCGAACGTGACGAGGTCGTGGAAGCTCGCCCGCCGGCGTCCGTCCTCGACCGCCGCGCGGAACGCGTCGAGCGCCGCACGCGGGTACTTCGGGAGCCAGGCGTTGCCTTCCGCGCGGCCCATCGCGAGCTTCCAGAGGAGCTCGGGATGACGGCGCGCTTGTCGCATCCACAGGGCCAGCGCTGCGACGTGGCCCTGCTCTTCGGTGAGCTTTTCCGCGACCTGATCGAGGATCAGATGCGTGGTCGCATGGAAGGGCGTCCAACCCTCGCGCGCGCAGATCCGTTCCCAGTTCGCCTGGACGGCGTCGTCTTCGTCGCGCTCCTCGGGGGTGCGCGGGTCGGCGCTGCCCGCCTTCATCCGCAGGGTGGCGAACAGCGCCGCGTCGACGCCGCGGTCGGCGGCGGCTTGCAGAGTCGCGATGGTGAAGCGTTCGCTCCCGTGGGCGATCGCGTGCTCGATCGCGCGAAACCGACGGCCTTCGTCGGCCGGTGCGCAGGCATGTCCGCGCTCGCGCCAATCGGCGGAACGCTCGGCCGCCGCGCGCGCGTCGCGGTGGAAGCCCGCGGCATCCCAGCGCGCGAGATAGCTTCGTCGGTAGCGGGCGTCGAAGTCCTCGAGCATCGCTTGTGCGTGCCACACGCCGCCTTCGGCGAGCGCCGCGATCCGCTCGAAGGCGTCGCGCGCCGCGTCGTTCGTCGCCGCGCTGCGCAGGCGCAGGCTCGCGCACAGCGTTTGAAAGTCGACGGGCGCCGCATCGCGCAGCGAGAGCGACTCGCCGCAGCGCCGCGCGAGCGCCTCGATGCGCTCCGGGGTCGGTTCGGCGAGCGCGTCGGAGCTCACCTTGGCGAGTTCCGCGACGGTCGAGTTCGCGACGTCGAACTGCGCGAGCCACGTCTCGTTCCAGCGCGCACGGGAGAGCGGCTCGACCTGCAACGCCTCGACCAACGCCGCGGCGTGCAGCACGTCGCGCTCGTTCCGGTACGCGCCGCGGAGCAGCGCGGCGAACATGCGCGGCGCCGCGCCGCGGTCGGCGACGTCGCGCGGCCCCGCGCTCGAGGCGTACAGGCGCGCGAGCAGCGCGGCGCCTTCGCTCGGCGCGAGTTCGGGGTCGAGCTGCGCCGCCGCGCGCGCGATGGGCTCGAGCTCCGGGCGCGCACCGCGCGCGCGGAGCCGCACGACGCAGTCGAGCACGGTCAGGATTTCGGGCGGAGTCGTCGCCCAGACGATGGGATCGACGGGCGCGAGCTCGGTCCAGAGGCGCTCGGCCTCGTCCGCGGTCGTATCCGCGCGACCGAGCCGCTCGCGCGCCGCGAGCACACGCGCGAGTGTCGATCCCGCTTCGGCCTCGACGCGCAGGCGCGACTCGACGAAGCGCAACAACTCCTCGTGTCCGCCGCTTTCGAGGTAGGCCGCGTCGCTCCACACTTGCGCGTCGCTCTGCAGGCGCCGGCTGGCGGCGTCGGAGGCCCAAGTCGCGCTCTCGGCGCGCGTCTTCGCCGCGGAAAAGGCCTCGACCGCGGCGGACGCGTCCTTCCGCGCGCCGACGCCAAACCAGCGCGACCAGCCGGTCGCGAGGTGCGCGTGCACCTCTGCGTGCCACCAAGCGTCGTGGTTGGGGATCCTCGCATACAGCGCCGCCGCGGCCGCGGGCTGGAAGCGTCCGTCGCGGCCGGCGAGGTGCATGTCGGCGAGCGCGAGGCGGGCCGGCATCCAGTCGGATGTCTCGGCGTTGCGCAGGAGCGCGCCCGCGCGCTGGAAGTCCGCGTCGCCCCGCGCGATGCGGAGCACTTCGAGTCCAAGCACGTAGGCGGACGGTGGGTCGCCAGCCGGCGTACGCGCAACTTGTTCTTCGAGCACCGTGATCGCGAGCGCGTGCTCCTCCGCCGTTGTCGGGCCCGTGAGGAGCTCGCGCGCGTAGAGCCACGTGCTCGCATGCCGATCGGCATTCCAACCGCGCTCGAGGAGCTTCAACGCGGACGCGCGCGTGTTTTTGGCGCTCGTGAGCGACCGCGGTGGCGGACCGAGCGTGACCTCGCGGCCGGCGAACCACGCTCCGAGGAGCAGCATCGCACCGAGGTGGTTGCGGTCGGCGAGCTGCAGCAGGTGATCGCGCTGCTCCTTGGGGCTCGCGAGCGAGCGGAGCGCCGCGAGCAGCGCGTGCAGGTTCGGCGCATCTCCGTTCTGCGCGGAGACGAGCCCGATGTAGCCGAGGTCGGATCCGAGGCACGCGGCGCGTTCGTAGAGCTGCCTGCGCGTCTCTTCCGCCGTGGTGCCGTGGAACTCGATGTCGGGGTGGTCGAGCGTGCCCTCCTCGAGCATCGCCGCGGCCTGGAAGCAGGCGGAGACGTTCGACTGGTTGGCCAATTCGAGGAGCGCATTGAAGCGCGCGCTGATCGACTCGGCCTCCCGCAGTCGCGCGTCGAGCGCGGCACGCTCGGCCGCGTAGCGCTCGTTCTCGGCGCGGTTGCGTTCGTTCTCGGCGCGGTTGCGCTCCGCTTCCTCGGCGTACCATGCCAGCTCAGCGGCGCGCTCGCGCTGCTTCGCCTCGTACTCCTCGATCATCGCGTCGAACGGGTTGTACGGACGGTGGTACGTGTTCCGGTTCGCCGACCTCGCCGCCGCGTCGTTCAGCATCTGCGTCGCGATGCGTTCGGCATCGCTCGCCCCCGGCGAGTCGCGGTAGTACGTCTGCGCGCGTGCGGACGGTGCGAGGACGAGGAGCGGGACGACGAGGATCGGTGTGGAGCGCGCTTGCATGGCGGAGACGGGTCTTCTCCCATCTTCGTCGCGCCGAGGCCATCCCCTGATGTCCGCGGAGGGATGCCGGGCTTCGTTTCCGGTGAATCAGGCGGTCGCCGTCGTGGATTCGATCGCGCCGAGCGCGTTCAACGCCGCCCGCTTGTAGAGCACGGACAACGTCGGGAAGTTCATCACCGAGCGCGCGAGGTAGTCGGCGGTCCCGCCGAGCTCCATCACGGCCTGGCCCAGGTGCACGAGCTCCGTCGCGCGTTCGCCGACGATGTGCACGCCGAGGAGCTTCCTCGTCCGGCGATCGACGACGAGCTTCAACAGGCCGAACACGTCGCCGACGATCTGGCCGCGCGCGTTCTCGCGGTACCACGCGCGGCCGACGACGGCGTCGAGGTGTTTCTCGCGCGCTTCCTTCTCGGTGACGCCGATCGTGCCGACCTCGGGGATCGTGTAGAGGCCGTAGGGGAGCACGCGCGCGAGCTCCGCGTGGTCGCACGCGCCGAAGAGGCACTGCATGGCGAGGCGGCCCTGCTCCATGCTCGTCGACGCGAGGCCGGGGAAGCCGAGCACGTCGCCGGCGGCGAGGACGCTCGGGACGCTCGTGCGGAAGCGGTCGTCGACGACGATGCGCTGCTTGTCGTCGACCTTCACGCCGATCGTCTCGAGCCCGATGCCCACGACGTTGCCCGTGCGTCCGGCGGCGACGAGCAGCTTGCCCGCGCGGAACTTCTGGCCCTTGCGCGTCACGACGCCGACGCCGGGTCCGGGCTCGTCGATCACGCGCTCGACGGCGTCCTCGAAGAGGAAGCGCACGCCCAGGCGCTGCATGCGCTCGCGCAGGATGCGTGTGATCTCGTCGTCGAGGAAGCCGAGGATCTCGCGCTTCTCCTCGATCAGCGTCACGGGCACGCCGAGCGCGCCGAAGATCGAGGCGTACTCGCACCCGATGACGCCGCCCCCGACGACGGTCATCGATTCGGGAATGCGGTCGAGCGCGAGGATCGTGTCGGAATCGACGACGTCGGGGTCCTCGAACGGGAAGCCGGGCGGACGGCGCGGGGAGCTGCCCGTCGCGACGAGGACGTGCTCGGCCGCGAGCCGGAGCGGGTCGGCGGCCTTCGGGGATGGCGACGGCCCGCCGCGGACCTCGACCGTGTGGGCGTCGAGGAAACATCCGTTCCCATGCACGACCTGCACGCGCCGATCGTGCAGCTCGCGCCGCAGGAGCTCGTGCTCCGAGGCGAGCACCTGCTCCTTGCGCACCATGAAGCGCTCGACCGGGATGCGTTCCCGTTTCAGGGCGAAGTCGACGCCGTAGAGCCCGCGCTGGAGCGCGCCCGAGTAGTGGAGCGCCGTCTCGCGCAGCGTCTTCGACGGGATCGTTCCCGTGTTCAGGCCCGCGCCGCCGAGCTCGCGTTCGCGCTCGACGACACACACACGCCGGCCGAGCCGCCCCGCCTCGATCGCGGCCGCGAGCCCCGCGGGTCCCGCTCCCAGGACGACGAGGTCGAAGCGCTGGAGGGTCATGGGCGGGAAGATACTCCACGGGCGTCGACTTCCTCGACACATGCGCCCGACGGGTTCGGTTCGAGGTGCGCGCGCTCCGTGGACCTCTGGCGTGGATGGAGCGCGCGTCCATCGGAAGCCAGGGGACGGAGTGGGCTCGTCGGCGCGCCTCGACCCGTGGGTGAGGCCATCGACGGGCACCGCTCTCGACCCCGACCACGGGTGAAAAAGTGGAATGGCACCGCTTTCAACCCATGCGTCGCGCTCGCTAGGCTCGCGCGCATCATGAAGCACGGCCTCCTGCTCACTGTGTCCCTCGCGCTCACTGCTTGCTCGGCTCCGCGCATCGAAGCGACGCCCGAGTACGGGAAGATGCGGATGTCGGGCGAGTTCGCGATCGCGACCGCGGGAGTCGCGAGCACGAACGACCTGAAGGACCTCGGGCTCGACGACGAGGAGGGCACGCCGGGCGCGCGCGTCGACTTGAAGTGGGGCCTGCCGCACTTGTCGTTCTCCGTGTCGAAGTTCGACACGTCGGGCTCGGGCACCACGACGGCGGATCTGTCGCAGGGCGCCGTCACGATCCCGGCGGGGACGAACGTCGACAGCGACGTCGAGCTCATCTACGGCAACGCGATCCTCACGTTCGATTTCGTGCCGGGCGACACGGTCGAGGTCGGACTCGGATTCGGCGTCGAGGCGGCGTCGTTGCAGACGAGCGTGAAGCCGAGCGCGGGCGGAGCGGGCGTCGACACGGACGAGAGCGTCCCGATCCCCGTGCTCGCGCTCCGCGCGGGCGTGGATCTCGGATCGTTCCAGGTCGACGGGCTCCTCACGGGGATCAAGGCCGGCTACAGCGGGGACGACTTGACGTTCTACGACCTCGACCTGCGCGCGCGGTGGGAGGTGTTCGATCACGCGCACCTGCTCCTCGGGTACAAGCGCTGGACGGTCGACCTCGAGTACGACGACGGCGCGGACAACGTCGCGCTCGACGTCACGGCCGATGGGCCGTACCTCGGGTTCGTGCTCGCGTTCTGATCGAGGTCGACGACCGCGCGCCGAGAGCGGCGTCACGAGCGCGGATTCGAGCTCGCAGGTCGCGTCAGGGGCGCCGTGGGCGTGGAATGGCGCCGCGGATCGACAGGTCCGGAACCCCGCGGTAGGGTTCAACCGTCGGAATCCCCGTGGATCGTCGCGCTCGGTCGACCCGTTCGAGCGCCGCGGTTCGGATGCCTCGCGTACGTGAACGAGCACTCCTGGGAGGGAGAGCGCATGTTCGACGATCCGCACGACCTCGAGATCCTGGCCTTCTTCGGGCTCATCGCCCTGTTCGAGGCTTGGGAGCGCGCTCGTCCCGCGCGCGCCGTCGATCGCCGCGCGCACTGGCGCCTGGACGTGCTCTGCTTCGGCCTGGCGCTCTTGATGAACCGCGTGTCGACGCACTCGATCGAGGCGCTTCTGCCCGTGTTCGCGCCGTACGCCGCGCTCGAGGTGCTCTCCGACGTGCGGGCGTGGCCGGCGCCGTTCAAGATCCTCGCCGCGCTCGTCGTGGTCGACTTCCTCCTCTACTGGATGCATCGCGCGCAGCATCGTTTCGACGTCCTGTGGCGCACGCACAGCTTCCACCACTCGGTCGACCAGCTCTGGTGGTTCTCGGGCTTCCGCACGAGCTTCCTCCACAGCCTGCTCTACAACGTGCCGCAGGCGCTCGTCCCGCTCTTCGTGTTCCGGTTGTCGCCGATCGAGGCGGGCATCGGCTTCGCGATCGGGGTGCTCGTGCAGCTGTGGGAGCACTCGAACGTCGACGTCGACATCGGACCGCTGCGGCACGTCGTGATCACGCCGAAGTACCACCGCATCCACCACGCGGCCGTCGAGCCGCAGAACAAGAACTTCGCGCCGATCTTCGCGCTGTGGGACAAGCTCTTCGGCACGTGGATCGATCCGCGGTCGATGCCGCGCGACTTCCCGCTCGGCTTGGGGCAGCCGGTGCGCGCGAAGGCGCTCCCGCGGATGATCGCGGGCGTGTGAACGACGTCGAGCGCGCCGCCCTCGAGGTCGAGAAGAAGTCCCGCTGAGCGCGTGCGGTCTGGACGCGCGCGCGCGCGCCGCGCAGGATGCCCGCCCCGATCGATGAAAGCGCGCCTCCGCACCGCGTGTCTCCTGCTCGGCGCCGCCGCGTGCGCGGGCCTGCTCGTCCCCGTCGATGGACGGCGCCTCGCGGGGTGGTGGGTCGGCGTGCTCGCGCTCGCGCTCGCGCTGAGCACGGCGCTCCCGCGTGTGAACGCTTTCTGGCGCGCGCTGCGGGCGCGTCCGCTCGCGTGCTGGGGCTTCGCGCTCGCGACGACCTCCCTCGCGCTCGGCGCGTGGATCTGCGCGACGCAGCCGGTGCTCGGCCGCGTGCCGTCGCACACCGACTGGGCGCTGCTCGCCGCGGTGCTCGTCGTCGTGCTCGCGCCGTTCACGCCTCGGCTCGAGAAGCTCGAACGCATCGCGCAGCGCGATCGCCTGCGGAGGAGCGCGGGCGCGCGCGCGTTGCTCGTCCTCACAACACTCGCGATCGCCTTCTTCGTGGTGGAGGCCGGCCTGCGCGTGTTCTTCGTGCAGTCCGACGGCTTCGCAGTGACGGCGATGCACCGCGCGTGGGTCGCCGTCCACTGGAAGCCGATCAACTCGCTCCGCTACCGCGACCGCGAGCCCGTCGAGGCTCCTGGCGTGAGACGAGTCCTCGTGGTGGGGGACTCGTTCGCGGCGGGGCACGGGCTGAACGACCTGGACGATTCGTTCGCGCGCGTGCTCGAGCGTGGGCTCGGGTCGTCGTGGAGCGTGAACATCGCCGCGCGCCCCGGCTGGTCGACCGACGCGGAGTACGCCGCGCTGGTGAAGTACCCGTTGCGGCCAGACGTCGTCGTGCTGTCGTACTACATCAACGACATGAGCTACCTGCTCCCGAAGGACGACGACGACTTCCACGCGCCCCCGCCGTGGCTGAAGTGGTTCGCGAACGGTTTCTTCTCGACGAGCTACCTCTACTGGCACACCTTCCAGGGCGGGATGGAGCGTGTGCACGAGCAGTACGCCCACGCGCGCCTCGCCGAGTACGACGACCCGGAGCTCTGGACGCGCCACGCGATCGACCTCGACCGCTTCGTCGAGCTCGCGCGCGCGCGGAACGAGGAGCTCGTGGTGCTGGTCTGGCCGCGACTCGACGGCGTCGAGGGCTCGCGGCGCGCGACGGCGAGAGTGAGCGCGCACTTCCGCGCGCGGGGAACGGCGGTCGTCGACCTCACCGACGAACTCGCGGGGAAGCCGGCGCGCGAGCTCGTCGTGAACCGCCTGGACGCGCACCCGAACGCCGCGACGCACGCTTTGGCCGGGGCGCGGCTCCTGGAAGCGCTCCGGACGCGCTGAGGCGTGGGGTCGGAAGCCGGAGAGGCCTTCCCGGGGCGGCCGACCTGCCCGGAGTTGAACGAGTTCAAAAAAAGGTCTTGCCCTCCGCCCGGTCGCGCCGATACTTGGAGTTGAACACGTTCAACATCCAACGGAGACCGCCATGACCGCCCCCGACGTCCAGGACTTCATCGTCGAGACCTACGCCGCCTACCTCGTCCTCAGCCTCGGCTTGACCATCTGGGTCGCCCGCACGCTGCACAAGAACGGCCGTCTGTTCCTGGTCGACGTCTTCCGCGGCAACGAGCCGCTCGCGGACTCGGTGAACCACCTGCTCGTGGTCGGGTTCTACCTGATCAACCTCGGCTTCATCAGCTTCGCGCTCGCGACCGGCCGCCGCATCGAGACGCCGCGCGAGTCGATCGAGCTCCTCTCCGGCAAGGTCGGCGGGGTGCTCGTCGTGCTCGGCCTGATGCACTTCTTCAACCTGCTCGTCTTCTCGGTCTCGCGCAGCAGCGCGAGGCGCCGCCCGCGCTACGAGGACGCGCGTCCGAGCCCGACCCCGCCGATCGCTCCGCCCCCGGCCGCGAGTGCTCCGAACTGGGGCTCCTCCGCCGCCTGACGGAGGTCGCCGACGAGCGCGGGCCCTTGCGCTCGCGCTCGCTCGACGTTGGGCTTTCCCGCATGCCGAAGAAGATCGAACCCGTCCCGCCGCCGGCGACGAAGGGCGAGCGCACGCGCGCCGCCATCGTCGACGCCGCGCTGAAGCTCTTCCACAAGCACGGCTACGACGGGACGACGATGCGCGAGATCGCGAACGCGGCGGGTGTGTCGCTGGGCAACGCCTACTACTACTTCGAGTCGAAGGAGCATCTGATCCAGGCGTTCTACGAGCGCACGCACCTGGAGCACCTCGTGGCGTGCGAGCGCGTGCTCGCGCGCGAGAAGAAGCTCGAGGGCCGGCTGCGCGGCGTGTTGCTCGCGAAGATCGACACCGCCGAGCCTTACCACCGAATCTCGGGCATCCTGTTCAAGACCGCGGCCGACCCCAAGAGCCCGCTCAACCCGTTCTCGCCCGCGTCCGAGCCCGTGCGGCGCGAGGCGACCGACCTCATGCGCCGCGTGGTCGAGGAGAGCTCGAACAAGATCCCCACGGACCTGCGCGAGAAGCTGCCCGAGCTCCTGTGGCTCTACGAGATGAGCGTGATCCTCTTCTGGATCCACGACGAGTCGAAGGGCCGCGCGCGCACGCGCAAGCTGATCGAGCGCACGGTCGAGATGCTCGCGAAGCTCGTGATGGTGGCCGGGTTGCCGTTGATGAAGCCGCTGCGCTCGTCGGCCCTGTCGCTCGTCGACGAGCTGAAGCACGACGCGCTGCCGCCGGGCGGTTGATCACCACGGGTTCGGCTGGTTCGCGCCCGCTCCCGGGCCGTAGACGATCGCGTTCGCGAAGAGGCGCATCGTGCCTTTGAACCAGTTGCGGAAGTCCGGCGGGCTCGCGAAGAGCACGATCTGGCCCGCGCCCTTGCGCTCGACGACCGCGTAGCCGCTGTCGGCGATGCGCTCGCGCGCTTCGGGCCAGAGGAGCCCCGAGAGACGGAGGCGCTCCGAAGCCGCGAGCCGCACCGCGGTGCGCGCGGGACGCTGCGAGAGGAACACGTCCGAGCCGCTGAAGTAGACGGGGAGTTCGTCGTCGCAGCCGTAGGTGAGCCACGCATCGGGGTTCGCCTCGCCGCGGAGGATCACGCCCTGCGGAGAGAAGGTCGCCAGCCACGCGTCGCGGCGCTGCTTGTCCTCCTTCGCGGGGTCGTCCTTCGATTCGGCGGACTTCGCGCCGTCCTTCTTTGCGTCGCCCTGCTTCGCGTCGCCTTGCTTTCCGTCCCCCTGCTTTCCGTCCCCCTGCTTTCCGTCCCCCTGCTTTCCGTCATCGGGCGCCTTCGGCTCCTCCGCCGGCTTCGCGCTCGCCTTGCCGTCCCACAGGAGGCCGGGATCGATCACCGTCTTGCCGCCCTCGCGCTCGCGCTTCACGGCGAGCGCGTACTCGTCGAGCTTGTCGAGCGCGTCGGAACGCAGGCGCGTCGTCGTCATCTTCCGCGACGCGTCGCAGAGCTGCGCCGCGGAGCTCCCGCTCGCGATCAACGTCCCGCCGCTCTTGACCCACGTCGAGAGCTCGTCCCCGGCGTCGCGCAGCAGGTCGCCGATGCCGCCCTCGGGGAGGACGAGCACGTTGTAGCGACGCAAGTCGTATCCACCGAGCCCTTGGGCGTCGATCAGCGTCGCGGGCACGCCGAGCTCGTGGTCGACGAGGTGCCAGGTCGCGCCGAAGTCGGAGGACGAGATGGGGGAGTTCGTGAGGAGGCCCACGCGCGGCCGCGCGAGGAGCGTGAAGTGCTGGCCGCCGAGGTCGGGCGTCTCGTCGCCGCTCCAGGCCGTGCCGACGGCGAACGCGCGCACTCCGGCGACGAGCGCGGACGCCTGCACGAGCTCGGCGACGTCGGCCTTGTTCTCGACGCGGCGCACGAGCAAGCTCCCGCGCGCGAACGGACGGCCGCGGCCGGCGAGCGGCTCGTCGGCGACGTTCACTTGGAGACCGAGCTCCATCGCGCGCGCGGCGAAGACGACCGCGCCGTCGCTCTTCCCGTCGACGAGCCAGCCGTACACGGGCGTGCTCGGCGCATCGAGCGGCGCGATGCCCGCTTCGGATGGGGGAAGCTCGGTCACGCGCTTCTTCGCGACGTCCAACGCCCCGCACCACGCCGCGTCGAGGTCGAACGCGTGCGCGGGCGACCACCCGGTGACGTCGTAGGCCTTGCTGCGCCCTTTGCGCTCGAGCTCCTTGCGCTCACGCTCCAGCGACTTCACGTCGTAGCGCGGGTCGAACGCGAGGAAGGCCTTGACCATCGGCGCGAGCGGTTGGCGCGCGGGCACGATCAGCGAACCCGCGGGGAACTTGCGCTCGTCGAGCTTGCCCGCGAGCGTCGTTTCGACGTCCTTCGCGGTGAACTCGGCCTCGGCCTCGAACACCTCGATCCCCTGCCCCGCGAGCATGCGCACGAACTCCGCTTCGCGCTCGGGCCGCTTGCCGCGCGCGAGCACGAACGTGCGGTCGTTGCCGGGCGTCTCCGCGGCGACGTTGGCCTTCTTCGCGGCGTAGTAGTCGCGCAGGATCTCGACCTTGTTCTTCGCGAGCGTCGTCACGTTCGCGATCGAGCCCGTCGCCTGCCGCGCGACCGCGTCGCGGTAGGTCGCGATCTCGCCCGACGGACGACGAACGGCCTGGCCGTGGTAGCGCGCCTGCTCGTAGAGGATCCCGACGGCGCCCGTGAACGTCGCCCACGAATCGGTGTAGCCCGGGTACCACGAGTCGGCCCACTCGCGCGTGTAGTAGCTCCAGCCGTGACGGTCGAACGCGGCCGCCTCGTCGCCGCCGAAGCGCTTCCACCACTTCACCGTGTGCTGCGGGAACCACGGCGTGAGCGGGTCGGTCGCGGGATAGAAGAGGAACGTGTCGTTCGAGCCCATCTCGTGCGCGTCGACGAGGAGCTGCGGATGGAAGCTCTGGATCGCGCCCCACCGCGCGCGCGTCTCGGGCTGCGTGCCCCAGATCCAGTCGCGGTTCATGTCGAAGAGGTAGTGGTTGCCGCGGCCGTGCGGCCAGCGACCGCGGCTCATCGAATCGCCGTCGAGGTTCGGCACGTAGCCCGCGGACTGCTCGAGCATCGAGAGGATGCGCTCGCGCCCGTCGGGGTTCTGCGACGGGTCGATCACGACGACCACGTTCGAGAGGAGCTCGTTCACGTCCGCGCTCGTGCCCGCGACGAGGTGGTGCGCGACCGCCATCGATGCGTCGCAGCCCGACATTTCGTCGCCGTGGATCGAGTAGGAGAGCCACGCGATCGCCGGCGTGTCCTTCGCGATGCGCTCCGCCTCCTCGTCGTTGGTCGTGCGCGGGTCGGCGAGCTTCGCGACGTTCGCGCGGAGCGCGTCGAGCTTCGCCATGTTCTCGGGCGACGCGATCACGGCGTAACCGAGCTCGCGCCCTTCGTGCGTGACGCCGGTCTTCGTCCAGCGCAGCCTCGGGCTCGCGCGCTCGAGCGTCTTCAAGTACGCGAGGATCTCCGCGTGGTGCGCGGTGAACGTGCCGAGCGGTTGACGGAGCGCGGAGTCGGGCGTCGGGACCTTCGGGTCGTACGTCGTCCCCGCGAAGATCGGCGGGAGCTCACGCGGCGTCGCGGAGTCGCCGAACGCGAGCGACGCGGGCTTCTCGGCCGCGACCATCTCGGCCACCGCACCCGCGACCGGCTTGCGGTCGACGACCGCGCCCTGCGGCTTGTCGTCGGATAGGTAGCCGAGGCCTTTCAGCTTCGCGGCGACCACGGCGTTGGGCATCGACCCCTTCGCGGGCGCCGGACCGCGCGCGGGTTCGTGCCCCTTCGGAGACGAACAACCGACGGCGACGAGTAGGGGAAGGACGACCAGTGCGCGCATGCGTGGAGCTCCTCGGGATCCCGTCGCGTCCGTGCGACGGGGCGGGGAGTGTACTGGCGCCCTCCACGGCTCGCGACGCGCGTTGGAGCGCGAAACCGGCCGTTCCGAGCGCGCGCGAGGCGCTTCGACCCTCGCGTGGCGAGGAGCTGGTCCGTTTGCACTCCGAGAGTGCTCCCCCGATCACGGATGGCCGTGGGAATTCTGTCCGGCGAAGGCCGCGACGCTGCAAGCCCCCAGCGGACGGTGCGAGCACCGTTCGCCCACCCCAAGCCGCCCAGGAGATCGTCATGCGCGCCAACCCTTCCCACGTCGGACACCTCCTCCTCGCCGCCGTCGCGCTCGCGCCGCTCGGACGCGCCGACATCGAGAACAACGACACGAAGGCGCAGGCGGAGTGGCTCTCGATCTTCCCGGGCGTCGCCCCGACGCTCGGCTTCACGAGCAACACCGATCCCGACTACTACCGCTGCTCCGCCGTGGATCTCGGGCAACTCGATTTGTCGATGCTCGTCGAGAACACGGGCTCGAACGCGCTCACCGCGGACCTCCTCGGCCTGCAGCAGACCGGCGGTGTCGTGACCGCGAACGAGGTCGTGCTCGTCGGCGTCACGCTCGCGCCGGGACAGAGCCACTCCTTCCGCTGGTACAGCCTGCTCCAGGTGCCGCAAGGGCCGAACTACGGCCAACTCTTCCTGCGGCTGCGCGGCACGGCGGCCGCGACCACGAACTACCGCCTCACGCCGAACTCGGCGCCGATTCCGGTGCCGCAAGCCGTCCCCGGCTTCTTCGCGCCCGGCACGATCACGATCTCGACGTTGGGACAGACGGCGACCGACACCGACCTGTGGATCCACGACCACGATTTCGTCGCGCTGTCAGGCGCGGGGAGCGACGACCTCGCGCCCAGCAACCCGGCGAGCCGCGTCGTGCGCGCCTTCACGAACGGGCGCTACTACATCGCGATCAGCGATCGCAACCTGGCGAGCAGCGCGCTCGCGCCGGCGGGTGACGGCCAACAGAACGCGGACGTCACGGACTACTCGAGCGTGCTCGTCGCCACGAGCGGCGTCGCGAGCGCGTCCTTGAACTTCACCATCGACGACGGGAGCGGGCCGGTCAGCGTCACCGAGACGAAACCCGGCGCGCACGGCGTCGCGTTCGTCTCCTTCCAGGTCGGTCCGCCGACGACCATCGGGAGCGTAGGCCCGTTCTGCGCCGGCGACGGGCTCGATCCGAACGTGACGACGGCCTGCCCGTGCAACAACTTCGGAGCACCGGGGCGAGGTTGCGCGAACTCGTTGAACACCGGCGGAGCCCTCCTCGACGACTCGGGGCCCAGCTCCGCGTTCCACACGTCCGGCATGCCCTTCACCGCCACGCACATCTACTTCCAGGGCGACGACTACTACGACGGCGTGTTCGGCGACGGACTCCGCTGCACCGGGGGCAACCTCATCCGACTGCGCATCAAGATGAGCGTCGCGGGCGAGTCGTTCTACCCCGAAGGGACCGACCCGAGCATCCAGGTCCGCGGCATGGTCGGCCCCGGCAGCGGCCGACGCTACTACCAAGTCTACTACCGCAACGCGGCCGCGAGCTTCTGCCCGCCCGCGACGTTCAACGCATCGAACGGATGGATCCTCGACTGGTGATCCGGCGATGTCGAGCAGGTCGCCTAGCTCTCGGACGCCGCGCCGCGCATCCTCGAGGATGCCGGCGCGGCGTCGCGTTGGTAGCATCGCAAGCGCGGGCCCCTAGCTCAGTCGGTTAGAGCAGGTGACTCATAATCGCTTGGTCGTAGGTTCGAGTCCTACGGGGCCCACCCACTGAAACGCGCTTGACGTGTGCGCGTCTTGCGTCGATCGCGCACGCATCGTCGGCGGTAACCTCGCTGGCCGTTCTAGGTTTGCTCTGGGGAAATGCCCCGCTCGACTCGTCATAGGCGCGCGGCACGAGGTCCCCGGAAGGGGGGTGGAGGGACGGATTCCGGTGAGGGATCCTCGCGTGACCTCCGCGGACCATCGATCGCGGTTTCCGCGCCGCCTGCGCCGTTCGATCCAAACGGCGAGAGCTCGTTTTCGGCGGTTCGAACCGCGGCGAAGCCCGTCGGAGTTCTCCACAACTTCCCCTCGGCCGCGGCATGCGTAGCGTCGAGGGTATGCGCTACGACCAACTCGTCGCCTCGATCGTCTCCTGTCACCGCGTCACCCTCGCCCGCGCCGCGACCGCCGCGAATCAGTCGCTCGTGCTGCGCAACTGGCTCGTCGGCGGTCACCTCGTCGAGTACGAGCAACTCGGGGAGGACCGAGCGCGCTACGGAGAGGACCTCCTGTCGCGGATCGCGGACGACCTGGCCCTGCAGGGTCTCGACGGACTGGGCGTCAGCAGCCTCAGGGCGAGCCGCAGGCTGTACCAGGTCTACCCAGGGTTGAGGGCCACCATCGAAGGCGAGGAGGGCCGCCCCCTGATTCGGCAATCAGTGATTGCCGAATTCCCCAAGGCACTGCTTGTGAATGACTTGAAGCCTTCGTCCGTGCTTGGAACGCCCCGGGTTCCGACCGCCGAGGCGCGGCCGGGGTCGCCGTCGGCGAGGACTCCCGACCCCGAGGGCGCATCCAGTCCCCGACCGCTGCCCGCCGCCCGCCTGCTCCAGCTGACTTGGACGCACCTGCTGCTCCTCCTCCGCATCGACGACCCGTGGAAGCGCGCGTTCTACGAGAACGAGTGCCTTCGAGGCGGCTGGTCCGTGCGGCAACTCCGGCGGCAGATCGAGAGCCTGCTCTACGAGCGCACGGGACTGTCGACGGACAAGCGCGCGGTGATCGAGCGCGGGCGGGAGCAGGCGGACGCGAGCCCGAGGTCCATCGAGGAGCTGATTCGCGATCCCTACGTCCTGGAATTCACCGGGCTCGCCGAGCGGCCGCGCTGGTTCGAGTCGGACCTCGAGCAGGCGTTGCTGTCGAATCTCCAGAGCTTCCTGCTCGAGCTCGGCACCGGCTTCTGCTTCGAAGCGCGCCAGTACCGCGTCCAGACCGGCGCGGGCGAGGCGGAGCGCGTCGATCTCGTCTTCTACCAGCGCAAGCTGCGCTGCCACGTGCTCGTCGACTTGAAGCTGCGCGCCTTCCAGCACGGCGACGCGGGGCAGATGAACTTCTACCTCAACTGGTTCCGCGAGAACGTGCGCGAGGAAGGGGACGAGCTCCCCGTCGGCCTCCTGCTCTGCAGCGACCGCGACCAAGTGAAGGTCGAGTACGCGCTCGGCGGCCTCGACAACCAGCTCTTCGTGTCGCGCTATCAGGTCGCGCTGCCGAGCGTGGAGCAGCTGCGCGCATTCCTCGAACGCGACCGCGAGTGGCTCGTGCGCGAGCACGCGGAGCTCGAGTACGGCGCGCAATGGAACTGAGCGGGCGAAGAAGGGAAGGCCTCGAACGGATCGAGGGCCCTCACCACTTCCACGTCGTCCGCCGCACGTGCCACGGCACGAAGTTGTCCTCGAAGGACGCGCGCCAGAACGCTTCGCGCAGGAAGGCCCACGTGCGCTCGACCAACAGGACCGACTGGTAGATCGGCACGATCGGGAAGCACAGGCACAGCCACGCGTCGCGCGGCTTGTCGTTCGAGTAGTAGACGATCGTCATCGCCTGCGCGAGCTCGATGACGAGGTAGCCGACGTAGAGCGTGAAGAGCGGTTTCCACATCTCGACGCCGTGCGTGCACGCCATCCAGATCATCCAGATCCAGATGCCGATCAAGCACACGATGTTCGTGATCCACATGCCGGCGGTGAGCACGAAGTCGCTCCAGCGGAAGCTCGCGCTCCACGGCAGGCCCATGTCGATGTGCTTGCGACAGTGGTTGCGGATGATGCCGCTCTGGTCCCAGCGCATCCTCTGCCGGAGGAGCGCGTACCACGTCGTCGGCATGTCCGTGAACGCGTTCGCGTACGGCGCGGCGGCGATGCGGTAGCCCTTCCTGCGCATCGCGAGCGTCAGGTCGAGATCCTCCGGCGGGCCGACGTCCCAGCCGCCGATCGCGCGCAGCGTGCTCGCGCGGAACGCGCCGAACGCGCCCGACACGATGCCGAGCAGGTTCATCCGCGCCGCGAAGAGCCGCCCGACGAGGATCGCGTTCAGGTACTCGTAGCTCTGCAGCCACGTCACGAGGTTGGTGAACGGCGCGCGGCCGAGCACCGTGCCCGACACGGCGCCGACGCGCGGGTCGGTGAACGGCTGCACGATGCGGTGCAGCGCTTCGGGGCCGAGCTCCGAGTCGGCGTCGATGACGACGATCACTTCGGCCTCGGTGTACTGCAGCGCGAAGTTCATCGCGGAGGACTTGCCGCTCCTGTGCGGCCGCGCCATGACGAGCACGCCGGCGTGCGTGCGCGCGAAGTCGTGGGAAACGCTCTCCATCGCGTCGGTCGAACCGTCGGAGAGGACGATGATCTCGAGCCGTGGGTACGAGCCGTGCACGCTCTTCAGTGTGTGCGCGATCGTGTCGGCCTCGTTGTAGCCGACGAGCAGCGCGCAGACGCTCGGCACATGCGGCTCGGGCTTCGGTCCGCGACCCACGACGGCGTGGAAGTACGCGCGGAGCACGTCCCCGAGCGCGAACGCGATCTTGAGCAGTCCGTACCGCGCCCCGTCGACGAGGATCAGCGCCCACAGGAACGTGAGCAGCTCCTCAGGGTGCAGCGAGGAGAGCCAGTGGCTCCATTCGAGCAGCATGGAAGGAGACGAGCTCGAGCTCGTGCGCGTCGCGGGTGAAGAAGCGTTCGCCGCAGGCGATGCAGTGACCCACGGGGTCGCGTTCGCCGCACTGGAAGCCGCAGTCGGCACAATCCCAGGGACCGGAGAGGTACTCGTAATCGGCGTTGACCACGAGCTCGCGCGCGCGGCACTTGGGGCACGCGAGGTCGTGCGAGGTCTCGTACTCGCTCGCGCGCGCGACGTTCGCGCACGCGAAGTGGTGGATCTCACGCTCGGAGGAGAGGCGCGCCGAGCCGCACCGTCGGCAGCCCAGGCGCAGCGTCGGCAGCGCCGCGCACCGTGGGCACACGACGACGCGGTCGACGAGCGCGGGCACGAGCACGCCGAGCGCGCACCACGCCTCGATCAGCGCATCGGCGTGCCCGTAGCGGAAGCGCATCGTGTTCACGTCGAGCACGGGCTCCAAGCGCGCGGCGTCGAGCAGGTCCTCCAGGCTGCCCCGGACGCGCGCGACGAACGTGCCGAGCTCGGCGGAGGCGCGCAGGTCGTGCTCGATCCACGCGAACTCGTTGCGCGCGTCGCCGAGCTCAGCGACTGCGATCGCATGACCGCCGGCGATCGAACTCCAGTCCGCGAGCGCCATGCGCAACGTTCCCGCCGCGACGTCGAGCGCGCGCACACGCGCGATGCGATCGACGTCGGGCAGCCCGTCCTTCTGGATCGGGATCAACGCGAGCCGCCGGCCGCGAGCGAGGCGCAGCTCGAGCGGCTCCGCGCTCGGCGCGCCCGGATCGTCGAGGGCGGGCTGTTCGAGCGCCGCGTCCGACACCGATGAAGGCGCCTTCACACGCTCCACGCCCGGATCGTCGAGGACGGGTTGCTCGACCGCCGTGCTCGGCGTGGACGGAGGCGTTTCCACACACGCGCCCTCGCCGTCGATCGGGTCGGACGCGGCGCGGGCGTGCTCGATCGCTCGCGGAGCATCCGCCGCGTTCGCCGTCGGCCGCTCCGGCACCCCCTCGGAGGGCTCGACGTTCCCGTCGGAGCTCTCCGGGTCCGTCCCTCCGAATCTCGGCCCTTCGGCCGGCTCCATCGCGCGCGCGCGCCGCTCGGCGGCGGCGTGGAGTGCGCGCTCGGCCTCGTCGACGGCGAACCAGCCCACGCACGGTCCGTTGCGCTCCGCGCGAACGGGCATGGGCGCGGCGGCGAGCGTCTGGCCGAGCGCGCGTGCGAGCTCCTCGGACGTGATCGCGTCCGCGTCGATCCACGCGCACGCGCCCGAGCGAAGCGCGAGCTCGACGTGCGCGTCGTCGCACCGCGCGCCCAGCGCGACGATCGGAGTGGAACGCGCAGTCTCCCGAATGCGCCGAAGGAGGGCGAGCGCGCGTCCGAACGGTGGATCGAGGTGCACGCAGATCGCGTCGGCGCCGCCCACGGCCATCGCCGCGTCGTCGTCGGGCGCGTGGACGAGCTCCACGCCGGGCCAGCACTCGTCCAGCGCATCGCGGATCGTCCGGTCGAGCGCCGGACCGCCGTTCACGACGAGCAGCACGCGTCGCGTTTCGGCCCGCGTTGCCCTCGGATCATCGAGTCGGGCGTCCATCGCGTCCTTTCGTCGTCGCGACCGCCGGAGCGTCGACGGTCTCCGCCCGCTCGTCGCCGAACGGCCAGCGCCATTCGAGCGGCCACGTCGCGACCTCGCCGACACGCAGGAAACCCGCGCGACGCACCTCGGGGTCGAAGCGCAGCGTGACCGGGAGCAGCCGCGCATCGCTCGTGTAGTGGCGCTGCAGGCTCTTCGGCGCGGGCTCGAGCTCCGCGCCCTTGCGCTCGACGGTGCACGAGACGAGCTCGTCGCGCGGGTCGACGCGCAGCGGGATGCGATCGCCGACTTCGAGCGCGCGCGACTCCTCCTGATCGAGGTAGAGCACGACGTGCAGCGAGTCGTTCTCGAGCACGGAGAGCAGAGTGCGTCCCTTCGTCGCGCGCTCGCCGACGAAACAGGCGCGCTCGAGGACGCGCCCGCCGGCCGGCGCGCGGATGTCGCCTTGCGCGAGGCGCTCGTCGAGCTGTTTCCGCTCCTCGCGCAGCGCCGCGAGCCGCAGGAGGTGCGGCCGCAACGTGCGTGCGGCGGCGCTCTCTTCGGGCGCGCCCACTTCGGCGCGCAGGCGCAGCTCCTCGACGGCGAGCTCGAGTTGCTCGAGCTTCGCGCGCTGGCCATGCTCCGCGAGGGCGAGTTCGCCGAAGGTCTCGTCCGAGACGAGGCCCTGCGCGAGCAGACCCTCGCGCCGCTCGCGCTGCCGCACGAGCGCGTCGAGCGCGCTCTTCTCGCGCAGGAGCTCGCCGACGGCGGCGAGGTGATCGGCCGCGGCCTTGTGCAGGCGGTCCTCGCGCTCTTCCGCGCGCAGCGCCGACGCGAGCTGGAGCTCGCCGAGCTCCGCTTCGAGCGCCGCGCGTTCGACGCGGAGCGCGTCGTCGAGCCGCGCGCGCTCGTGTTCGAGTTCCAGGCTCCGCACGGTCGCGAGCACGTCGCCCTGCTCGACCCACTCGCCCTCGCGCACGAGGACGCTCGCGATCTCGCCGTCGAACGGCGGTGAGAGCTGGAGCACGCGTCCCTCGACGACGCCGCGCCCGCGGTAACGGAAGAACGCGTTCCACACTTCGACCGCGGGCCAGAGCATCCCCGCGAAGAGCACGGCTCCGAGGAAGAGCCGCCCCTTGGGCCGCTTCGAGACAGGCGTCGGCGGCGCGGACGGCGGCTTCTCCTGCGCCGGCGCCGGGGTCGCCGGGCGGCCGCGCGCGTAGCCGTGGAACCGCGTCGCTCCGGCGGGCACGGACGACGGGAGACCGGCGCCGGGGGACCGGCCGGCCGTGGGCGGGGCGCTGGACATGAAGGAGGAGGGGACCGGGGAGCGCGAGGACGGGCTTCTCGGGCGTTCGGGTTATCGAGATCCGTTCATCCCGAACTTGACGCGGGGCGGGGGCTCCTCGGGACCGGAAAACCCTTCGGCCGGCGGGCAGAACCGCCGAACGTCGAACGCTTTCCTCGGGAGGCCCGCCGGCCCGCCGAGCGGGGGAGCGAGGCCCGGGTTGCCTGCCCTGGATTGCACCCGGATGCGCGCGCGCCCTATCCTTGCCGACTTCCCCCCACGTCGCCGAACTCCCCCGAGGCCCGCGCCGCCCCCTGCTCCACAGGCCGCGTCCCGGGTAGCCCCTCGGCCGACGAACCCACCGTGACCCAATCGGTCGCCGAACCCGAAGCCAACTCGCCCCGCAGCGAGAGCCACCTGCGACAGCTCACACCGCTGCTCGTCTGGGCGGTCGTGTTCTGCGACATCGGGACGTCGCTCTACTACGTCCCCGGCATCCTCTACAGGAACGAGCAGGTCCGCGACCTCGCGCCGCTCTACGTCGCCACCGCCTTCATCGGGTTCCTGTTCCTGGCGTCGAAGTACGTCGAGATCTGCTGGCGCAACCCGGACGGGGGCGGGGTCGTCTCGATCGCGAACCAGGCGTTCTCGCCGATCCTCGGCTGCTTCGGCGGCTTGTTGATCTGCGTCGACTACTTCCTCACCTCGGCCATCTCGGCCGTGTCGGGGATGAACTACCTCGCGAGCATGTTCCCCGGGGTGGAGCACCATGTCGTCGCGTTCTCGATCGCGACGCTCTTGCTGCTCGCGATCGTGAACACGATCGGCATTCGCGAGAGCGCGATGCTGTCCTTGTTCATGGCGGCCGCCGCGTTCCTCGTCACGCTGCTCCTGATCGGCGTCGTGCTCGTCTACGCCCGCGGTGACCAGTGGGTTGCCGTGCGCGACAACGTCGCGCAGGTCGGGTCGGTCAAGCCGTGGAAGTTCCTCGTCGGATTCTCGGGCGCATGGCTCGCCTTCTCGGGACTGGAGAGCATCAGCCAACTCTCTCCGGCCATGCGCTTGCCGATCCAGAAGACGGCCAAGCACGGCATGCGCTACGTGATCGCGACGATGCTCTTGACGTCGCCGATCCTCACGCTGTTCGCGATCTCGTTCTTGTCGCCGGACGTCAAGTTCCACGACTACGAGCGCCTGATGTCCGAGCTCGGCGGCGCATTCGGCGGAGCCTGGGTGAAGTACGCGGTCGTGATCACCGGCTCCGCCCTGCTCCTGTTCGCCGCGAACACGGCGATCATCGGTTGCTACCACGTGTTCCTCTCGCTCGCCGAGAACGGCTTCATGCCGTCGGCGATCGCCCTGCGCAATCGGCGCTTCGGAACGCCGCAGGTCGCGATCCTCGTCGCCACGTTCATCCCGATCCTCGTCATCCTCTTTTCGCAAGGCGATGTCGAGTTCCTCGGCGATCTCTATGCGTTCGGCCTGCTCGGCGCGTTCGTGTTGAGCTCGTCGGGCCTGGACGTGTTGCGCTGGCGCAGCAAGGCGCGCGGCTGGCGGTTCTGGGTCGGGGTGATGACCACGGTGATGGTCGTGACCGCCTGGGTCGTCAACCTCCACGAGAAGCCCAATGCCACGCTCTTCGGCTGCGGGCTCGTGGGCACCGGACTGCTCATGGCCGTGGGCACGCGCCGCAAGTGGTTCAGCGATTGGCTGTACTCCTTCGGTTGGGTCAAGGCGCGCACTCCCGACCGGATTCACGCCTACGAGGAGAAGGTCGAGGCCAAGGAAGGCGTCGAGATCCTCTCGCTCGCGCAAGCGCAGGCCATCACGCCGCTCTTCCCGTCGAGCACGCTGATCGCGATGCGTTCGGCGAGTCCCGGCCTCGTGTCGGAGGCGATCGCGCGCGAGAAGGGCAAGGGCGGCTCCGCGATCTACGCGCTGTACGTCGAGGAGCGCACCGGGCTCTTCGTGCGCGCCGCGAGCTGGGAGCCGCAGTCCGAGGGCGTCGATGCGTTGCGCAACGCGGTGAAGGCGGCGGAGAGCGAAGGCGTGACGCTCATCCCGGTGTGGACGATCTCCCACAACGCGGTCGAGGGCATCGTGCGCGCGGCCGAGGTGCTCGGCGTCAGCGGCGTCATGATCGGCGTCAGCCAGCGCAGCGGCATCTACCACTTGCTCCGCGGGCACGTGCTGGCGGGCTTGACCAAGCGATTGCCGGCGGGCGTCCGCCTCCTGCTCTACGGATGAAGTTCACGCCCGCGGAGCGCTCGTGATGGAAGGCTGGCTCTCCTGGTCGATCTTCGGGGTCATCGTCCTCGGGATGATGGTGCTCGACCTCGGCGTCTTCCATCGGAAGGCGCACGAGGTGTCGGTCAAGGAAGCGCTCGGTTGGACCGCGGCGTGGGTGGCGATCGGAGCGCTCTTCGCGGTCTTCATCCGCTTCTCCGTCGACGCGCCGGCGATCGAGGCCGCGAGCGCCGCGGGAGCGCTCGTGCCGGATCCGAAATGGGTCGCGTACATCACGTGCTGGCTCACCGAGTACGCGCTCTCCGTCGACAACATCTTCGTCTTCCTCGTCATCTTCACCTACTTCGACGTGCCGACCGACGCGCGGCACCGCGTGCTGTTCTGGGGCATCCTCGGCGCGATGATCATGCGCGCCGCGTTCTTGCTGAGCGGCGTCGCGCTCATCGAGCGCTTCCATTGGACGGTGTACGTCCTCGGCGGGATCCTCATCGTCACCGCGATCAAGCTCGCGTTCGCGGGCGAGGGCGAGATGCGGCCGGAGAAGAACCTCGTTCTGCGGCTCGCGCGCCGTTTCCTGCCCGTGACCGAGAACTACGAGGGCGCGCGCTTCTTCCTGGTGCGCGAGGGACGCCGGTTCGCGACGCCGCTCTTCCTCACGCTGCTCGTGGTCGAGTCGACGGACGTGCTCTTCGCCGTCGATTCCGTGCCAGCGGCGCTGGGGATCTCGCAGGACACGTTCGTGCTGTACACGTCGAACATCTTCGCGATCCTGGGGCTGCGCTCCCTGTTCTTCGCGGTCGCGGGGCTCCTGAAGTACCTCCACTACCTCAAGTACGGCCTGTCGGCGATCCTCGCGTTCGTCGGCGTGAAGATGCTGCTGCCCGAGGAACACAAGATCCAAGTCGAGATCGCGCTCGGCGTGGTCGGCGGGATCCTGCTCGTGGCGATCGTGGCGTCGATCGTGCGCGCAAAGCTCGTGAAGGACGAGGAAGGAGCGGAAGCGTGACCCTACTCTGCGGAACCGATTTCTCGGAAGCATCGCGCCTCGCGGTGCGCGCAGCGGCGGCGTGGGCCAGGAAGACTGGCGCGAAGCTGGAGCTCGTGCACGCGGTCGACCTCCACGGCGCGTTCGCGCTGCTCGCGCGCGGCGAGGGCGCCTTCGTGCCGGTCGACGCGGAGCTCGCGCGCTGGCGCAAGAGCGCGGAGGACCGCCTCGCGGCCGAGGCCGCCCCGGTCGCGGCGTCGGGCGTTCCGATCACGACGCGCGTGCTCGAGGGAGCGGCCGACGCGGCCCTCGTCGCGCACGCGGCGCGCTGCAACGCGAACCTGATCGTCGTCGCGGCGGTCGGAGCGCGCGCGGGCTCGCCGTTCACGCTCGGCAGCACGGCGGATCGCGTCGCGCAGTCCGCCGATCGTCCGGTGCTCGTCGTGCGCGATCCAGTGCCGATCGAGCGCTGGTCCGCCGGCGGTGCGCCGTTGCGCGCGTTGCTCGCGATCGACAAGACCTCCACCGCGGCGACCGCGGCGGCCTGGGGCGCACTTCTCGCGCGCACCGGCGGGGTCGAGCTCTCGGCGCTGCACGTCTTCTGGCCGCCGGACCTGCAGCAGCAGAGGGGCGAAACGCTCCGGCTCGGAGCGGATTCCTCGGAGGCGGAGCAGGCTCTGGCGCGCGAGCTGGAGGCGGTCCTCGCGCGTCGCGCCGCGGGCGTCGTGTGCCCGCTGTCGCTCGTCGGGGGCCTGGGGCGGACGGCGGACCACTTGACGCATGCCGCGGCCGAGCGCCG
>JACRIO010000204.1 GCA_016220035.1 Planctomycetota bacterium
GCCATCACTTCCCGACGGAAGAACGCTCGCGCGCCGCAGACGTGTTCTGGCGGCCGATGGACGCGAGGGGCGACGCGAGGGGCGACACGAGGGGCGGCGCGACGAGCGTCGAGAGCTGGCGCCACGCGTACCGCTTCCGCACGCCGTACCGGCACGAGAACCTGCCCGACACGCTGCTCCCCGCGCACGCGACGCAGGCGATCCCGATCGAGGGCGACGGTGCGGACGGCGCGATCGAGGTCGTGCTCTTCTTCTCGCTCCGGCCGTACTGGGCGGATCCCGCGCGGCCCGATCCCGAGCGCGAGGCGAAGATCGTGCACCGCTTGGAGCTTCGGCCGTGAAGCGCTTCCTAGCAATAGCGGTCGCAGCGCTCGCCGCGTGCTCGAAGCCGCCGCCCGCCGCGAAGCCGAGCTTCGCGTTGCGCAGCGTGTGCGCGGAGGAGATCGCGAAGCTCGAAGCCGCGCTCCCGCCCGCGAAGGCCTTCGCGAACGATCCGGAGCTCGTGGAGCGCGTGCGCGGGCTCGTTTCCGACGCGGCGCGAGCGCAGGGCCAGGCGCGCGGGCTCGCCTTGCGCGATGCGGCGGAGCTCGGTGCGCCGGCGGTGCCGGTGCTCGTCTCGATCGTCGACGACGCACGACGCGATCCGAACGAGCGTCGCACCGCCGTCGACCTGCTCGGCGCGATGGACGTCGAGGCCGCGTCCGACGCGCTCGCGGCGCGCATCGACATGCGCTTCTTCCACGAGCCGTGGCTGCGCGCGCACGCGGCCTTCGCGCTGGGCCGTCAGGCGCGCGATGCGTGGCTGCCGCAGGTGCTCCCACTGCTCGAGCACGAGACCGACGGCGAGACGGCGTTCTGGATCGCGAAGGCGCTCGCGAAGCACGGCAACTACGCGGGCGTCGGCGGCTTGCTCGTGCTCGCGGAGCACGGCGCGGACGACCTCCCCGCACGCTCCACGGCCTTGCTCGCGGAGCTCGCGACCGAGGCCGGCGTCGAGGACGGCGCGCGCCTGCGCGATGCGTGGGTCGGCGCGGAGGGCGCGCCCGCGCTGCCGAAGCGCGATCCGTCGCCCGCGCTGCGCCTCACCGTGTGGAAGAGCATCGCGCGCCTCTCCGATTTCGACCTGCGCTTCGTCGACGACGCCCGCTACGCGCTCGCGAACTCCGCGCCGTGGGTCGTCGAGCCGCTCACGCGCGCGCTGCGCGAAGAGGACGAGCACGTGCGCCTGCACGTGACGCAGTGCCTCGAGCGCATGGGCCCGCGCGCGAAGGCGGCGTGCGCCGATCTCCAAGCGCTGCTCGACGAGCCGCGCACGGCCCCGGCGGCGGCTGAAGCGCTCGGCGGCGTGCGTTGCGCCGACGCGCTACCCGTGCTCGCCGCCTGCACGGCGCCGGAGCGCGCGCCCGAGCTGCGCGCGGCCGCCGCGCATGCACTCGGGCGCCTCGGCTCCGACGCTGCCCTCCCGACGCTCCAACGCCTGCTCGACCAGAAGGAGCCGATGGACTTGCGGCAGACGGCGGCGCAGTCGCTGCTCGGTCTCGGCGACGAAGCGCGCGCGGTGTCGCTGCTCGTCGAGTGCCTCGCGTCGCGCGCCGCCGATCAGGACGCCGCGGAATCCGCGCTCGAGGCGTGGCTCACGACGCGCGCCGAGACGAACGCCGAGGCGCGCAGCCGGCTCGGAGCGTGGCGCAACGCCGGGCCGGCGATCACCGGCACGCCGACGGTGGAGCAGGTCGCCGAGCGGCGTGCGGCGCGCGCCGCGATCGCGTGCTCGATCGCGACGGCCGGCGCGCGGTGAATCGCGCGCGCCTCAGACCTCGATCAGCATCCGCGCCGGGTTCTCGAGGCATTCCTTGATGCGCTTCAAGAACGTCACGGCCTCGCGCCCGTCGACGAGACGATGGTCGTAGGTGAGCGCGACGTACATCATCGGCCGGATGACGACCTGTCCGCCGAGCGCGATCGGCCGCTCCTGGATCGCGTGCAGACCGAGGATGCCCGACTGCGGCGGGTTCACGATCGGCGTCGAGAGCAACGAGCCGTAGATCCCGCCGTTCGAGATCGTGAACGTCCCGCCCTGGAGCTCCTCGAGCGTGAGCTTGCCCGCCTGCGCCCGCGCGGCGAGTTCGGCGATCGCCTGTTCGATCTCCGCGAAGCCCATCGTCTCCGCGTTGCGCAGGATCGGCACGACGAGGCCCTTCCCGCCGCCGACCGCGACGCCGATGTCGCAGTAGTTCTTGAAGACGACCGCGTCGCCGCGGACCTCCGCGTTGACCTGCGGGACGAGCTTCAGCGCGTCGACCGCGGCCTTCACGAAGAAGGACATGAAGCCGAGCTTCACCCCGTGCTTCGCGACGAACGCGTCCTGGTGCTCCTTGCGCAGCGCCATCGCGGCGGACATGTCGATCTCGTTGAAGGTCGTGAGCAACGCGGCGGTGTTCTGCGCCTCGACGAGGCGCTGCGCGATGCGCTTGCGCAGCGGCGTCATCGGCACGAGCTCTTCCTCGCGCGCGCCGCCCGTGCGCGGAGCGGGAACCGCCGCTGGAGCCTTCGGAGCGCGCGCGCGCTCCTCGACCGTGCGTTGGACGTCTTCCTTGAGCACGCGCCCACCGGGACCGGTCGGTTGGACCTCGCCCGCGCTCATTCCAGCCTGCGCGAGCACGCGCGCGGCGGCGGGCATCACGCGCACGGCCTCCGTCCGCGCGGGCGCATCCTTTGCGCTCGTCGCCGACTCCGCATCGCTCTTCGCGCTCTTCACCATGGGCCCGGCCTCGAACAGCCCGACGACGTCGCCGACCTTCGCGACGACGCCCTTCGCGAGCTTCACCTTCGTCACCGTCCCATCCGCCGGCGCGGGGAGCTCGACCGTGACCTTGTCGGTCTCGATCACGACGACGGGATCGTCCTTCTTCACGCTCCCGCCTTCGGGCACGAGCCATTCACCGATCGTGACCTCGGTGATGGATTCGCCGACCGCGGGGACCTTGAGTTCGAGGGCTGCCATGTCGTTGGGGCGAAAAGTGTACGGACGAGAGGCGGCGCGGTCAGCCCTGCATCGGCCGTCATCGCATGGAAACGCCGTGGAGCGCGTCGAGGGCGGGGAGCCTCCGTCGGAGGAATCGCCTCGCGGCCAGAGCGCCGCGCGGGGATAGGCTTCCCCCGATGGAGATGACGGAAGCGGAGCTCCTCGCGCTGGTCGAGGCGGGCGAGGGCAAGACGCTCGAGTTCAAGCGCGGCGTGCAGCGCGGCGAGAAGCTCGCGCGCACGCTCGCGGCGTTCGCGAACACGCGCGGCGGGATCTTGCTCGTCGGAATCGGCGACGACGGGGCGTTGCTCGGCGCGCCGCGGCCGAGGGAGTCGGCGCGCGCGCTCGTCGAGATCGCGGCGGAGCTCGTCGAGCCGACGCTCACGATCGAGGTGTCGATCGTGCGCGCGCTCGAGAAGGCCATCGTGTGCTGCTCCGTCCCACTGTCCGGCGCGCGGCCGCACGCGGTCGTCCGCGACGACGGAACGCGCGAGATCGTCGTGCGCGCGGGCTCGTCGAACCGCGCGGCGGGAGAGCGCGCGATCGCGGAAATGCGGGTGAGGCCGCGGGCGTTCACCGAGCTCGAGCTGGCCGTGCTCGCTTGGGTCGGGCGGCGGACCGCCGTGAAACATCCCGCCACGCCCGATGACTTCGCGCAGGAGCACGGCATCGGCAAGCAGCGCGCGCGAAACGCATTCGGCGCGCTCGAACGTGCGGGGAAGCTCGTCGCGCACGGCGTCGGAGTGCTGCGAACGTATCGGACAGGATAGAGACTGCGTTCGAACGTCGGACGCCGCCCCATGGTCCACTGCGGCAACTGCGCTGCTTCAGCCTAACCCTGAAACTGAGTCGGAGGCAGGCCGGCGAGACGCAAGCACGCGACAACGACCTCCGACTTCGATGTAGTTGCTCTTGTTGCCCAAACCCTGTTGCTCCCACTCGGCGCCGGTGATGATCCCGTGCCAGTCGATCACACCATCACGGTTCGAATCCTTCAATAGCAACGCAGGGACGCGGTCCGGGTCGCCGACGTTCGCAAAGGCGTAGACAAACCCGAGCTGAGAGTGATTGCCGCCTTGGTAGTTGTCGAAGTCTCCCGTCAGGGCCGGTTCGGCACTATGCAACAGCGCAACCGCCAACACCGCCGGATCCTGGGAGAAGTCTAGTTCGTACAGGTCGCGGGAATCATGGAACTGGAGCAGCACACGGTCCAGTGCTCCGCGCTTCCTGACCATTCCGCGAACCATGTCCTTTCCGGTTTGCGCCGCATCGTAGACTTCCGACGTCTCGGCAAGCCCTTGCGCGGACAAGGACACTCCGCCTCCGGCACTGCCTGAAAGCAGAAGGGGCTTCTTCAGCGTCCAGCGCTCGATATGAGTGCTTCCGTTGCGGCGCTTTCCGGCAATGACTAAGTGGTTAGTTGCGGTAGTCTCACAGGCTGTGGGCCAGAAGGTGAGGGGGAACTCCTCGAGCAGGCTAGCCTCCGGGCTGTTGAAGTTGTTCGCCGTCGAGTAACGCCAAAGGACGCGGATCTTCCTTTCACTGCAAGACAAGTTCGCGCTGGCTTGGAATTGAGGAGAAACGACGAGCGTCGAGGGCGCGCCAATTCGGGCAACCCCGGCCGGCGGCTCTCCCATGTGCACACCTGGTGACTGCGTCAAAGGTATGGATCCAACAGCGACCATGCCCAACACGCAGCAGAGCAAGGCTGAAACGTAGTATGCACGAGCGATCTGGTTCAATGTCATGACATTCTCATTGCCCGCACCATGGGCAGTATCCGTTCCAGTTGGCGATCAAATCGAATGGCAGGTAGCCCGTGCATGTCTGCAATTCGGCGCATTGCTTGCAGAGTGTCCTTGTAGTGTCCTTGATAATTTTTAGAGCGTCACATGCTGTGGGGTATTCGGTCAAGTAGCCCCAGCCTTCGCACATGTAGCTCGCAAGTTGTGTCCAAGAGTCGGCCTCCATGTCTGCATGGTCACAGGCATAACAGGGGTTTCTGGCGCTACCGTCGTGTTCGGTACCCCCCCGCGCTCGGTCCACCCCCACAGTGCTGCACATGTATCCACTCATGAAGAATCGCAGTGGCTGCCACCTCAGCTCCGTAGCGAATACTGAATGCGATGGTGTCATAGTCGTGAGCGCCAAGAATCGTCTCGTCGTCAATTCCAACGAAACCAACCGATGCTCCTGCCTGCAAGATCGCGTCAGTGGTCGTGGAGTCCATTTGCCGTGCGACCGCCAGAATGGACTGTAGCTCGGACGGAGTAATCGACACCGTTGGGACGCTCGGGATGTTGACTCGCTGGTCCCCAGCCTGTTGTGACCATGACACCGAGGCCGGCGAGTTCAGGCAGCCCAATGTCAAGAAGATGGCGAACAGGATCATACGGGCTAGCATGCAGACTCTCCTCTGGCGATGTTGGCCGAGAACAGGCATTCCGTGCAGATGGTATCCCGCTCCAGTTCAAGGTCAAGTGCAGACATGGCGGTGCATGGAACGGCCTGGGTCGCCATCACCGGTGGGATGGCCTGGTCCATCCCTGCCACGCAAGTGTCCGTAGCAAGCGCTCAGTCTTGGTACGGTCCTTCACTTGTCGGGCCTTCGATCGACGCAAGCGGTGAAGGGTTCCGAGACGTAGCACCGCTTCTCAATGAGGATAGCGACCACGGAGTGACCGGCTCGTCTGCGGAGAAGCTACTCGCACGCATCCCAATTGCGCTTGACTTACCCCGCAATCATAACGCGCGCTCCACGAGCTCCGCCTGCTCCACCTTGTGCGCGGCCTGCGAGCCGGTCGCGGGGCTCGCGGCTTCGGGGCGCGCGACGCAGCGCAGTCCCGGCAGCACGTGAGCGAAGCGCGACTGCACGAAGCGCCACGCGCCCATGTTCTCGGGCTCTTCCTGCACCCACACGACGTCCTTCACGGTGCTCCACGGCGCGAGTGCGGCGCGGAGCTCGTCCAGGGACAGCGGGTAGAGCTGTTCGAGCCGCAAGACCGGCGTGTCGAGGCCGCGTTTGTCGCGCTCCTCGACGAGCTCGTAGTAGAGCTTGCCCGTGCAGAGGAGCACGCGCTCGACCTTCGCACCGCGCTGGGTCGGCGCGTCGACGAGGATGCGTCGAAAATGCCCGCTCGCGAGCTCGTCGAGCTTCGACGTCGCGCGCGGATGACGGAGCAGGCTCTTCGGCGTCATCACGACGAGCGGCTTGCGCAGTGCGCGCTTCGCCTGCCGCCGCAGGAGGTGGAACATCTGCGCCGGCGTCGTCGGATAGCACACCTGCACGTTGTCGTTGGCGCACGACGCGAGGAAGCGCTCGAGGCGCGCGCTCGAATGCTCGGGTCCCTGGCCCTCGAACGCGTGGGGGAGGAGCAGCGCGAGGCCCGAACCGTGCTTCCACTTGTCCTCCGCGCTCGACAGGAACTGGTCCCAGATCACCTGCGCCGCGTTCACGAAGTCGCCGAACTGCGCTTCCCACAAGACGAGCGCTTCGGGGTAGTCGAGGCTGAAGCCGTACTCGAAGCCCATGACGCCCGCTTCGCTGAGGGGGCTGTTCACGATCTCGACGGGCGCTTGATCGGGCGCCAAATGCGCGAACGTCGCGTGCTCGGCCCCGGTCGCGGGGTCGTGCAGCACCGCGTGGCGGTGCGTGAACGTGCCGCGCTCGCAGTCTTGGCCCGAGAGTCGCACGCGCACGCCTTCGACGGCGAGCGATGCGAACGCGAGCGCCTCGCCCGCGCTCCAATCGAGCACGCGGCGGCCGAGCGCCATCTCGAGGCGTGCTTCGAGGAAGTGTTCGATCTTCGGATGCGGCTTGAAGCCCTCGGGGAGCTTCGTGGTCGCGACGAGCAGCTCGGCGAGCCGCTCCGCGTCCACGCCCGTGTCGAGCTCCGGGGTCGCGGCGTCCGCGCCGCCCGCGAAGCCCTTCCATGCGTCGAGCTTCGGTTCCTCGGGTTTCGCGTAGTCGGAGGCGCGCATCGCCTCGAACTCCGACTCGAAGCGCGCGCGCGCGGCGGCGTGGAGCGCTTCGCCCTGCTCGCGCGTGACGAGCTCCATCCGCACGAGGCGGTCGAGATAGAGCTCGCGCGCCGGCGCGCGCTTGCGGATGTCTCCATAGAGGAGCGGCTGCGTGAACGCGGGCTCGTCCGATTCGTTGTGGCCGTGGCGGCGGAAGCCGACGAGGTCGATGACGACCTCCGACGCGAATTGACGACGGAAGTCGAGCGCGATGCGGACCGCCGCGCACACCGCTTCGGGGTCCGCGGCGTTCACGTGCAGGATCGGGACGTGGAGCATGAGCGCGACGTCGGTGCAGTACGGTGTCGAGCGCGACTCGTCGGGATCGGTCGTGAAGCCGACTTGGTTGTTCACGACGACGTGCAGGGTGCCGCCCGTCTGGTAGCCCTCGAGGCGCGACAGGTTCAGCGTCTCCTGCACGATGCCCTGCCCGGCGAACGCGGCGTCGCCGTGGAGCAGCACCGCGAGCCCGTGCTCCGACCGCGGATCGTCGCGGCGCGTCGAGCGCGCGCGTGCGCGACCGAGCGCCACCGTGTTCACGAACTCGAGGTGGCTCGGGTTCGAGCACAGCGTGACGCTCACGGAGCGGCCCGAGCGCGTCGCGTGCTCCATGCTCCATCCGAGGTGGTACTTCACGTCGCCGCGACCGTGGTACGTCGCTGCATCGAGGTCGGCGAACTCGCGGAAGATGTCGCGGGGGCGCTTGCCTGCGATGTGCGCGAGCACGTTCAAGCGCCCGCGGTGCGCCATGCCGAGCACGACGTCCTCGATCCCCTGCGCGCCGCAGTGCTCGACCAGCGTGCGCAGCATCGGGATCAAGCTCTCGTGGCCTTCGAGCGAGAAGCTCTTCGCGCCGAGGAACTTCTTCTGGATGGTCGTCTCGAACGCGAGCGCGCTTCCGAGGCCCTCGAGGATCGCAATCCGCTCCTCGCGCGTCGGCTCGGGCCGCTCGCGCGGCGACTCGAAGCGCTCGACCAGCCACGCGCGTTGCGCGTCGTCGTCGATGTGCATGAACTGGACGCCGATCGAGCCGGACCACGCGGTCTTCAGGCGCTCGACGATCGCCGCGAGCGTTTCCGTGCGGCCTTGAAAGGCGAAGGAGCTCGCGAGGTCGGCGCTCGAGAGCCCCGCGGCCGCGAGCTCGAGGTCGCGACGTTCCGATCGCGCACGGTCGAGCGGATCGAGGCGCGCGACGAGGTGCCCGCGCTCGCGCCAACGGCGAACGAGCTCGTCGACCTGTGCCTGCTTCGCGCTCGCGCCGCTCGTGCCGGACGCCGCATGGAAGAGCCCGCGCGCCTCGAAGCTCGGCCCCGCGACGACCGCGCCCGCCGCGGGCCAGCCGGCGAAGTAGCGGCGCCACTCCTCGGGCACCGCATTCGGGTCGGCCTGGAAGCGCCCGTAGAGCTCCTCGACGAAGGCCAGGTTCGAGGCGTTCAGCAGTTGGGGATCGTCGCGCATGGGGTCGAATTCGGCCGGAGCGGAGCCTTTCGGCTGGGTGTCGGCCGCGGAGGAAGGCGGAGCATCCTAGCGATCGACGATCACGCGCGGGAACGCCGTGAGCCCGCGAGCCCGCATCCGACGCGAGGGGCCCAGCAGAATCGTCCTGAAGCGAGAACGAGCCTTGCGGGTTCGCGGGCCTGCGGAAAAGCTGAGGGCATCGAGTCCGGAGCGGAGCTCGAGCCCCGTCGCGACGCCCGGGAGAGCGTCGCACTTCCATCCCAGAGTCCGATCATGCGCAACTGGTTCGCCACCTCGTCGATCTCGATCGCTGTGCTCTTCCTCACCGCTGAAACGCGCGCCGGGACGGACGCAGTCAGCGGGACCGCCGTGAACCTCGGCGCGTCGGATTGGAACGGCATCCGCGCCGCGCACGAAGTCGGCCGGCGCGCGGTGTTCGCGGAGCGCGACGGACACGTCGCGCGCAGTTCGAGCCAGTCCTGGAACGCACGCTTCGACGGCCGCGGCTTCGAGGTCGAACCGGATGGAGCGGCGTGGCGCTTCGGTCTCGAGCTCGAACGCTGGGGCTTCGCGGACGACGAGCGCGCGATCGAAGCTCGTTCCGCCGGCTGCGCGGAGGACGAACGGATCGAGTTCGAGCGCTGTGCGGAGCTCACCGAGTGGTACGTGAACGGCTCCGACGGCTTGGAGCACGGATACACGGTGCACTGCGCGCCGAGCGCGAGCTCCGGGCCATTGCTGCTCACCCTCGCGGTCCGCGGCGGTCTCGAAGCGCGCCTCGCGACGGACCTGCGCGGCGCGAGCTTCCTCGACGCGAACGGCACGACGCGCGTGACCTACACAGGACTCCGCGCGTTCGACGCGGACGGAATGGAGCTCGACGCGCGCTTCGAACTCGTCCCGCACGGCCTGCGGTTCGTCGTCGACGTGGAAGGTGCGCGCTACCCGATCACGATCGACCCGCTCGCGCAGCAGGGCTACTTGAAGGCGTCGAACACGGGCGTCGACGACGGCTTCGGCTACGCCGTGGCGGTGTCCGGCGACACGATCGTCGTCGGCGCATGGAACGAGGACAGCAGCGCCGCCGGCGTGAACGGCAACCAGAGCGACAACAGCGTCTCGAATGCGGGCGCCGCCTATGTGTTCGTGCGCAACGGCACGACGTGGAGCCAACAGGCGTACTTGAAGGCGTCCAACCCCGACGTCGGCGACGAGTTCGGCTACCCGGTGGGCATCTCGGGCGACACGATCGTCGTCGGGGCGCGCCTCGAGAGCAGCGACGCCACCGGAGTGAACGGCGCCCAGAACAACAACAACGCCTCGCTCTCCGGCGCGGCCTACGTGTTCGTGCGCAACGGAACGACGTGGAGCCAGCAGGCGTACCTCAAGGCCTCGAACTCCGAGGCGAACGACGTGTTCGGATCGACGGTGGCGATCTCGGGCGACACGGTCGTCGTCGGCACCGCTTCCGAGCGCAGCAACGCGACCGGCGTGAACGGCAACCAGGCCGACAACAGCCTCGTCGGGGCGGGCGCCGCGTATGTGTTCGCGCGCAGCGGAACGACGTGGAGCCAGCAGGCCTACTTGAAGGCGTCGAACACCGGGAGCATCGATCAGTTCGGGCACTCGCTCGCGATTTCGGGCGACACGATCGCTGTCGGAGCGGTGGGGGAGGCCAGCAATGCGACGGGCGTGAACGGCAACCAGCTCGACAACAGCGCGAGCGGCTCGGGCGCCGTCTACGTGTTCGCTCGCAGCGGGACGACGTGGAGCCAGCAGGCCTACGTCAAGGCTTCGAACCCCGACGTGGGCGACACGTTCGGGCGCTCGGTAGCCGTCTCGGGCAGCACCCTCGTCGTCGGCGCCGAGGGCGAGTCGAGCAACGCGACCGGCGTCAACGGCAACCAGGCGAACAACGCATCGGGTCGCTCGGGTGCCGCGTACGTGTTCGTGCGCAACGGGACGACGTGGTCGCAGCAGGCGTACTTGAAGGCCTCGAACAACGGTCTGCAGGACGAATTCGGCGGCTCGGTCGCCGCGTCCGGCGATCTCGTGCTCGTCGGCGCCGTCGGCGAGGGGAGCAACGCGACCGGCGTGAACGGGAACCAGCTCGACAACAGTTTGTTCGCGGCCGGCGCGGCGTACCTGTTCACGCGCAGCGGCACGACGTGGAGTCAGCACTCGTACTTGAAGGCCTCGAACACCGCGTCGAGCGACACCTTCGGCGTGCGCGTCGCGATCGACGGCACGACGTGCGTGATCGGCGCGTTCGGCGAGGACAGCAACGCGACGGGCGTGAACGGCAATCAGGCGAGCAACTCGGCGTCGGGTTCGGGCGCGGCGTACACGCACTTCCTCGACGACGGACCGGTGGTGTTCTGCGCGGGCGACGGCTCGGGCGTCCCGTGCCCGTGCGCAGCGTCGCTCGCGGGAAACGGCTGTCCGAACAACGTGAACGCAGGCGGAGCGCACCTCTCCGCGACCGGCACGGCGAGCCTCGGGATCGACTCGCTCGTGCTGCACGGCACGGGCATGAACAACGGGCCGTGCTTCTACTTCCAGGGCGACGCGCGCGAGAACGGCGGGCTTGGCGTCGTGTTCGGCGACGGGATCCGCTGCGTGACGGGCAACGTGATCGCGTTCCCGGCGAAGCTCAATGTCTTGGGTGCGTCGCAGTACCCCGGCCTCGGCGACGCGTCGATCTCGATCGCCGGCGCGGTCGGCGTGCCGGGCCAGAAGCACTATCAGTGCGTGTACCGCAGCGCGAACCCGAGCTTCTGCACGCCGTCGACGCTGAACTACACCACTGCGTTGAGCGTGACTTGGGGGCTCTAGAGCACGGACTTGGCGTACGGACCAGTTGAGGACTGCTCCTGTCCGACGGCGTGGTTCGCGACGAAGTCGTCCGCGATTACGGCGAGATCACCCGGCGTGGGCAGACTGGCGCGAAGGTGGCTGGGCAAGTCCCTCGTGACGCAGTGCTCGCTCACCCCGATCGGCCGACGTTGCTCACGCAGCGCGTACTCGACGACCGTGCGCTCGTGGTCGCGGCAGAGGATCAGCCCGATCGTCGGACCGTCGGCAGGATGCCGGAGCTGATCGTCGACCGCCGCGAGATAGAAGCTCATCTTGCCGGCGAACTCCGGTTCGAACTCGCCCATCTTCAGCTCGACGACGAGGAACGAGCGCAGGTGCAGGTGGTAGAAGAGGAGGTCGAGGCGGAACTCCCTGCTGCCGACCGCGAGCGGGTACTGCGACCCGACGAGCGCGAACCCGCGCCCGAGTTCGAGCAAGAAGCTGCGCAGGTGTTCCAGGAGAGCGCGCTCGAGCTCCTGCTCCCGCGCCAGACTTCCGAGCGTGAGGAAGTCGAACGTGTAGGGCGACTTCAAGAGCTCGCGCGCGAGGTCCGACGTCTCGGTCGGCAGCGTCTGGTCGAAGTTCGTCACCGAGCGGCCCTGCCGCGCGTGCAGCGAGCTCTCGATCTGCAGGACGAGGACGTTCTGGCTCCAGCCCTGGTGAATGGCCTCTCGGAGATACCAGGCCCGATCGACCGGGTCCTTGACGCGATCGAGGAGGCGCAGGTGATGCCCCCAAGGCAATTGTGCAACAACCTGTTGCACAATTGCCTCGTCGGGCCAAGCGTGCGCTAAGGCCCTCATGTACTTGAGGTTACGCGCGGAGAACCCGCGCACGTCCGGAAAGCTCTCGCACAGGTCGCGAGCGAGATGATCGATCACCCGAGCCCCCCAGCCGCGTGCTTTCTGGCTGGCGACGATCTCCCTCCCGATGTGCCAGTAGAGCAGGACCAGCTCCCGGTTCACGTGGAGAGCGGCCCGGACCTGAGCCGTCCGGATCCGATCCTGCAAGGCGACCAGGAGCTCGCCGTACTCGGCGGGCGGTTGTGATGCGTGCGACATGTCCTTCCTCTCCTCGGGCTGCGCGTTCCCAAGCGCAGCGGGGCGCCGCCTACGCCTCGGCCTCCGAGTGGGGAGCGCGACTTCGGTTTGTGGAGAAGTTCACGCCGAGCGCCGTCCACGAGATCGGGGAATCTCAGGACTCGAGGCCACGCCTTTCCAGAGCTGACCGCGCCCTACGCCGCGCGCACTCGCCGGCGCCGTAGCAACGCCCCGAGCCCCGCCATCGCCGACACGACCCCGATCCACGCCCCAGCGCGCAGCGAGTCAGGCGCGTACACGAACTCGATCTTGCTGCGGCCCGCCGGCGCCGCGATCGCGTCGAAGGCGTAGTTCGCGCGCCACACCGGGACCTGGGCGCCGTTCACGTAGGCCTTCCAGCCCGGGTACCACGCCTGCGCGATCACGACGTAGGTCGGCCACAGGCGATTCACCTCGAACACCTTCCGCGTCGGCTCGTCGACGAGCGTGTGGAGCGGCTCCTGGCCCTTCACCTCGGGGAGGACGACGCGCAGACCCGCTTCGGTCTGCGCCTGCATGTCCTCGAACGTGCGCGGCCAGCCCTCGAACTCCGTCGCCTTCACCGTCTCGATCTTCTCCCAGCGGAACTTGTTGATGAGGAAGACGACCTCGTTCTGGATGTGCACGAGGCGCCGCGCGTCGGTCTCCACGACGTAGACCTTGTCGTCGCCCTCGAACTTGACGAGGCGGCGCTGCGAGTTGTCGACGGGGCCGAGCTCCCTGCGTACGTCCGCCGGCAGCGTCGCGTCGTCGCTGAGCACGACGATGTCGGCAGGGTCGAAGCTCGGGACGCGGAGGAGCTCGAGCGCTTCCTCGTCGTCCTCGGCGATCACCGCTCCGCGCACGAGGTGCGCGAAGGGCAGTGCTTCGGCGTAGCGGTAGAGCACGAAGTCGCCGATGCGCGCCTCCTCGCGGAAGCGATCGAGGTCGTAGGCGAAGTCGAAGAGGATCTCGCCCTTGAGCGGCTTGTCCTTCCACGTCGCCTGGCCCTCGCCGTACGCGAGCAGCGGCGCCGACCACGCGTGCGCGCAGTTGCCCGGGCGACCGTCCTCGGAGGAGAGCGTGAGCTTGTACTGCTTCCCCTTCGAATCGGCGATGCGCGGGAAGCGGAAGACGACGTTGCGGCCGGGAAGCGCGACGTCGTAGTCGCTCGGCATCCGCAAGTGGTGGTTCGAATCGAGCGTCGAGAGGATCTCGGCGAGCGTCGTGCGCTGCTCGGCGACGAGCTTCTCGCTGCCCACTTCCTCCAATTTCCAGTCGATGTGCGCTCCCGGCGACTTCGGCCGCACGGAGAGGAACACCGCGACCGCCTGCAAGCCGTTCTTGTGCGCCTTGATCGTCTGCGTGACGGTGCCGCCGGGCACGATCTCGTGGATCAGGAACTTCTGCCCCGCCTCGCGGTTCAGCGGGTTGAAGCCCGAGTCGACGAAGTTCCAACCCCACTTCGCGAGCACCCATTGCACGCCGAACAGCTTCAACGCGCGCGAGCTCGCCTTGAGCATCGGGCGCCAATTGCCCGTGTCGCCGAACTGGTCGCGGTAGAGGTGGTCGTACTTCTGCACCCACATGCCGTCGTAGTTGTCGATCGTCTGCAGACGGTAGGGGAGGTTCGTGTCGGGCTGGAGCTTGTCCTCGCCGAGGATCGCAAGGCGCTCACTGCCGACGCGCGCGGTGAGCTCGCGCATCGCGGGCGTCGCGGGGAGGAAGAGGTGGTCGGGCGTGACCGGGTTGTAGTCGCGCAGGTGGAGGCCCGTGGCGAGGAAGGCGCACGTTGCGACGCCGAGCAGTCCGAGCACGCGCGCGGGACGCCAACGCGCGAGCACCAGGACGAGGAGCGCGAGCACGCCGACGGCGAAGAGCGCGCTCATGTGCTGCACGTGCTGCGGGACGTACAGGGAGAACAGCTTGTGGTTGGAGCTCTCGAAGGTGGAGTGCGCTTCGAGCACGCGGTCCGCGCCGATCGTGAAGGTCGCGAGGAAGACGAGCGCGGCGCCGAGCACTCCGCCCGCGAAGAGCCAGCGCCGCTTGTCGAGCCCGCGCAGAAGGTGCTCGGCCCCGATGGACGCGCACACGGCGAGGCAGAAGAGCCAGACGCCCTGGCTGCGGTTCATCGGCGCGATGTCGACGCTCGGGATCAACGCGAAGAACTTCGCCGCGCCGAAGAGGTCGTACGCGTAGAAGAGCCACGCCGTGCCGGCGAGCGCGAAGAACGCGAGCGTCTTGTCGCGGCGCGCGAACACGAGCGCGACGAGCGCCACGAACACGACCAACGCGCCGGCGTAGGCCATGTGGATCAGCTCGTAGTTCGGCCAAGGCAGCGTGTAGGAGAGCACCCACGGCGTCGAGGGGTTGCCGAGCAGGTCGGGGAAGAAGAGGAGCGGCCAGTACTGCGTCGAGAGCGGCGTCTGGACGAGCGAGCGTTGCTCGTAGAGACGCGAGTGGTGGAGGAACTCGAAGAACGGCAGCAGTTGGAACGCGGCGAGCCCCGCGCCGACGACTCCCGCGAAGCAGAACTTGCCCGCGAGCGCGAGCAAGCGCTTCACCGCGCCCTCTTCGTGCCGAGTGCGCCGCAGCAAGAGCAGTAGGCGCGCCGCGACGTACGTCGCGATCACGGCGAAGGAGAAGTAGAAGACCTCCGGCTGCCCCGCGAGCAGTCCGAGTGTGAACGTGACTGCGAGGCCGGCGAGCGGGGCCTTCCTCCGCTCGAATCGCTGCAGCACGCACTCCGCGAAGTACAACCCCGCCGGCAGCACCGCCTGCGCGCCAGCGTGCGGGAACGACACGAGCAGCACGTTGTGGCCGCCGAACATGAACGCGCTCGCGCCGAACAACGCCGGCCAGAACGACACGCGCCGCTTCTGCAGGAAGAGGAACGTGAAGAACCCGCACGCCCACAGCTTGAGGAACGCCGTCGCGATCAACGCCGCCTTCGTCGACAGCACGTACCAAGGCAGCGTGAACACCGAGAACACCGCCGACTGGTAGTTCGCGAAGTGCGGGCAACCCGCGCCGTTCCACGGGTTCCACCACGGGATGCGGCCTTCACGGAGCTCGTCGCGATTGAACATCGCCCACGGCTGCATCTCCGTGATCTCGTCCGACATGATGCGGTTCGCCGCCGGGTAGCCGGGCTCGACGCGCGTGAGGCTGAAGTCCTGCAGCAGGTCCGCGGACGAGTAGTACACCTCGTCGTAGCGCGCGAGCGGCGTCCAGAAGAACGCGACGAGCAGCAGGAGGAGCGCGAGCCCGCCGCGCAGCGCCTCGCCGCGCACGAACGCGCTCACGACGCCGCGCTCAGGCCTGCAATCCCGGTCCGCCATGGAGCGCTGATCCTAAGGAAACGACCCGCGCGTCCGACAGCGCCCGCAGGCAGCGTCCTCGCGCCGCAGGGCGTCATTTCGCCGCGAGGCGTGGCAACAGCGCGTCGACCAGCGACTGCGCGAGGAGCTCGTGACCGCAGTCCGAGGCGTCGCCGTCCTCGAGGAAGAGCTCCGCGGGCTTGATGCCGCTCGTCACGCCTTGGAAGTAGGTGAGGCGCGCCTCGACGAGCGGGATGTGCGCGAGCTCGCAGCCGATTTCGACGGCCTTCTGGTAGTAGTGCATCACCGGCGAGTCGAGCGGGCCGCCGGGCTTGTAGGGGACGTGGAGCGCGAAGAGCTCGCCGCCGTCCTCGCGCACGAGCTGCGCGAGCTCGATCCAGCCGTCGTGCATGTCCGGCGGGCTGACGCGGCGCACGCCGGCGCTGTCGAACGTGCCGACGGTCTTCGCGAGCCGCACTTCCTGCATCGCGCTCTCGCGCTCCTTCCACCAGTCGCCGAAGTAGACGTCGCGGAGCCACGCGACAGCCTGCGCGACGCGGACGTGGTCGCGGAGCGCGGCGCCGCGGTTCCAGTCCGGCATGCCGAGGCCGCGCTCGATGCGGTCGTCGTCGGACGTGCACGACGCGCCCTGGACGTGCTCGTGCAGGCCCGAATAGGCGGAGATGACGAGGTCCGGCTCGAAAGGGCGGACATCTTCGCGGTAGCGCTCGATCCCTTGGCGGATCGTCGAGCCGATCACGCCCGCGTTCAGCACCTCCGCGCGCACGCCGAGGCTCGCGAGGCTCTTCACGAGCAAGGCGCCGTAGGTCTCGTTCCATGCGACGCCGACGCCGAAGGTCGACGACGGACCGAGCAACGCGATGCGCACGACGCCCGGCGTCTTCGCGCGCGCGAGCGCGGGCCCGCGGAAACCGAGCGCGTTCACCGTCTCGTCCTTCGTCCACGGAATGCGCGCTCCAGGGCGCGGCTTCCAGATCTGCGTGCGATCGAGGACGTGCAGGCCGGTCGCGGAGCGGAGCTCGAGGTCGCGCTCCTTGCTCCACACGACCGTGCGCTGGGTATCGGACGGGTACTCGAAGTCGGCGACGCGCAGCGCGAGCTCGCAGGCACCGACGAAGAGCGCCGCGAGACCAGCGAAGGGGAGCGCGCGCGTCCAGGGCATCCACCTCGAAGGATAAAAGGGAGAAGCCGGCGCCAGGCACGCTTTTCTCCCCTGATCCAGAGCCACGGGTCGAGCTGAGGCATCGGAATCGGGGAGGAGAACGTGCCTGGCACCGACTTCTCCCTGCGAGCAGGAGGGGGCGACCGCCTTCACCGCCGCGGTGATTGCGCTCGAGCGCTTCGTCGGAGAGCTTGTCGCGCCATGAAACTCCTCGTCGCAGTTCTGACGGCGCTCTCCGTCGCCTGCGCTTCGCCCCACGTCGCGCCCCGCCCCACGCCGCTCCCCATGGACCTCCACAGCCACGCTCAGCCCGAGCGCGTCCGCGTCACGCACGTCGCGCTCGACCTCACGATCGACATGGACGCGAAGGCGATCACCGGAACGGCGGCGTTGTCGCTCGTTCGAAGCGATCGCGCGGCGCCGCTCGTGCTCGACGCGACGGGGATCGCGATCGAGACCGTGAAGGGGAAGGACGGCTCCGCGCGGCGCTTCGCGCTCGGACCGGTCGAGAAGGACATCGGCTCCGCGCTCACGATCGAGCTCGCCCCCGCGGACGAGCTCGTCGTCATCGCCTACCGCACGACGGAGCGCTCCGACGCGCTGCAGTGGCTCGCGCCCGAGCAAACGGCCGACAAGCGGCAGCCGTTCCTCTTCACGCAGGGCCAATCGATCTTCACGCGCACGTGGATCCCGTTGCAGGACTCACCCGGCGTGCGCATCACCTACGAGGCGCGCGTGAAGGCGCCGAAAGGGCTCACCGTCGTGATGAGCGCGGAGCAGCTCGGCCGAGACGCCGACGGCGCGTTCCGCTTCCGCATGCCGCACGCGATCCCGAGCTACCTGATCGCGCTCGCGTGCGGCGACCTCGCGTTCCGCCCGATCTCGAAGCGCTGCGGCCTCTGGGCGGAACCGAGCGTCGTCGACGGCGCGCGCGCGGAGTTCGAGGACTCCGAGTCGATGGTGCAGGCCGCGGAGAAGCTCTTCGGGCCGTATCGATGGGGGCGCTACGACCTGATCGTGCTCCCGCCGTCGTTCCCGTTCGGCGGGATGGAGAACCCGTGCCTCACGTTCGCGACGCCGACGGCGCTCACGGGTGACAAGTCCGGGGTGTCGCTCGTCGCGCACGAGCTCGCGCACTCGTGGTCCGGCAACCTCGTGACGAACGCGACGTGGCGCGATTTCTGGCTCAACGAGGGCTTCACCGTCTACTTCGAGCAGCGCATCATGGAAGCGGTGTACGGCGCGGAGCGCGCGCGCATGGAGTGGCGCCTCGCCGTCGACGACCTGAAGCGGGAGATGAGCGAGCAGGAGCCGTGGCTGCACGTCCTGCACATCGACCTCGCGGACAAGCACCCCGACGACGGCTTCTCGGGCGTGCCGTACACGAAGGGCGCCGCGTTCTTGAAGCGCGTCGAGTCGCTCTTCGGCCGCGAGCGCTTCGACCGCGTGCTGACGAAGTGGTTCGACGCGCACGCGTTCCAGAGCGTGACGACGGAGACGTTCCTCGCGTTCCTCGAGCGTGAGCTGCTGACGCAGGATCCGAAGCTCGCGGCCGCGCTCGACGTGAAGCGGTGGATCGAGGGAACGGACTTGCCCGACGAGCTCTCCGTGCTCCCCACGAGCTCGCTCGAGCGCGTCGACCGCGAAATCGGACGGTGGAAGACGTCGAAGGACGCCGCAGCGCTCGACACGCAGAGCTTGGTGACGCAGCAGTGGCTCCACCTGCTCGAGGGCATCGCGGAGACGCTCGACGCGCGCTCGATGGCCGAGCTCGACGCGCGCTTCGCGCTCACGAAGACGAAGAACTGCGAGATCGCCGACGTGTGGCTGCGCCTGTCGATCCAGCACCGCTACGCGGCCGCCGACGCGCGCCTCGAGCAGTTCCTGACCGACATCGGTCGGCGGAAGTTCCTCGAACCGCTCTACAAGGAGCTGAAGAAGACGCCGGAGGGCCTTGCCCGCGCGAGGACGATCTACACGCACGCCCGTTCGCGCTACCACGCGCTGACACGCGACACGATCGACGAATTGCTCGGATGGCCGTTCACGAAGAGCGGGTGACGGCGAGTTCTTGTGTCGATCGGCGTGCGCCACGTTCCCCGTCGAGCGTGAACAGCGCGATCCGCCTACAGTGATCCCGTGGCCGAAAAGAAGCTCCTCAACCGCATCGAGCTCAACCCGAAGGTGATGCTCGGCAAACCCGTGATCCGCGGCACGCGCGTCACCGTCGGAATCCTCCTCGAGCACCTGGCGTCGGGCTGGACCCTCGAGGAGGTCCTTCGCAACCATCCGCGGCTCCTCAGGGACGACGTGTATGCTGCGCTGGCCTTCGCGCGATCGGTCGTGGCGCGCGAGAGTCGCCGCCGACGCACTCGTTCGACCGGGTGAGCTGCTTCTCGGACGGGACTGCGATCTTCGATCACGACGACAGGAGGTGATGCATGAGTCTCTTCCCGTACCTGTTCGACAACGAGCTCTTCCAACGCCGCGACATCGAGCGGTTGAGGTCCTCCGATGCGTACCAACGCATCCGCATGCGCAGCGTCGAGCGCAAGCGGGCCGACCTGGAGCGGGACATCGCCGGGTTGACGCTCTACTGCCGCACGGCGGTGAGCCTGATGATCGAGAGGGGGCTCATCACGCGCGAGGAGTTCGTCGAGCACATGCACGCGATCGATCTCTCCGACGGCGTCGAGGATGGGCGCGTCGACGACGACTCGGACGAGGACGCGCAGTTCGACGAAGGCCGCCGCGCGGAGACGGACTGAACGTCGCGGCTTCGGCGGCGCGTCTCCGATAGACTCGGTTTCGGCCACACAGCGGTCCCCTCCGGAAGAGTCATGATCGTTCGATCCAGCTTCGCGTTCTCATTCCTCGCCGGCGCGGCCGGCCTCTCGGGCTGCGGCGGCGACGCGCCCGATCCTGCGCGCGCCGAGCGGCTCGCCGTGGAGCCCGCGGAAGGTGCCGCGGGTGCGAGCTCGCGTGCGACTCGACCATCGCCCACGACCGACGCGCGCTTCGTCTCCGTGCAGCCCGTCGCCGCCGCGCGGTCCGAGCGCAAGCCGGCACCCGAGGCGCTGCGCATCGAGCGCGGCCAGCACTTCACCTACGCGCTCCCGCCGGGCTGGCGCGTCGGCGAGGACGGTCAGTTCGCCGTGACGCTGATCGCGCCGGACGACAAGGCGCTCACGATCCTCGTCGGCAACGCGGGCATGCCGCTCGGCTACCCGCCCGAGCAGTACGTCTACGAGAAGCTGTCCGCACTGCACCCCGACGGACTGCGGCTCGGCGCGCCGCGCGCCGCGACGCCCGCATCAGGCTTCGAGCGCGCCGTCGAGTTCGATGTGACGTACTCCATCGGCGGCGCTCCCTGTTGCGGCGTCGCGAAGTGGCACGCAGCGGGCGCCTACGACTCGGCCACGATGGCGATGACGGCGGCGCTCTCGGAAGAGAAGCAGTGGAAGAGCTACTCGACGTGGCTCCCATCCGTCGCCGAGCAGATTTCGGCCCTCGACGGTGCGGCGTTCGGCGCGCGCGGAGTGATGGCGCAAAACGTCCAGAACTCCACCGCCTACGCCGAGGCCGCACGCCGCTACCGTGAGGAGTCACAGCGCAACTGGCAGCAGACGACCGACGACCGCAACGCGAGCGTCGATCGGAGGAACGCGCAGTTCCGCGAGGACCTCGGCGCGGTGCAGGCGTGGACGAACCCGTACGACGCGCAGAAGTCGATGGAGCTTCCGACGACGCACTCGTACTACTGGATCGACCGCGAGGGGAACGTGGTCGGCACGGACGATCCCTCGGCGGATCCCAACGTCGGATCCCCCGCGGAATGGCGGTCGATGAAGCGCTCGCGTCCGTAGAGCGCTCGTTCGAAGCTCAATCGCGTGGCGGAATCGACGGATCGAGCTCGCGCGCACGGCGATGCGCGACGTCGGCCTCCTCCGCGCGTCCGAGTTCGAAGAGCGCGATGCCGCGGTTGCGATGCGCGAGTGCGTTCCCAGGCTCGATGCCGATCGCTGCATCGTAGGCCGCGACCGCCTCCTCCTTCCGACCCGCGAGCAGGAGCGCATTGCCGCGCCCGAGATGGGCGTGCACGTTCCGCCCGTGGATCGCGAGGATCTCGTCGTACGCTCCGACCGCTTCGGCGGGCCGGCCGAGCTCGAGGAGCACCGTGCCGCGGTTGTGCAGCGCGTCGGTGTTGCGCGGGTCGAGCGCGCGCGCCCGGTCGTACGCCGCGAGCGCGTCTTCGCGCCGACCGAGGCTCTTCACGGCGACGCCGAGGTTGTTGCAGGCCATCGCGTTCGTCGGATCGAGCGCGAGGGAGGTCTCGAACGCGGCCACGGCCTCGTTGGCCCGCCCGAGCGCGAACAACACGCTCCCGCGGTGGAAGTGCGCGAGCGCGTGCTTCCCGTCCAGGGCGATCGACTCGTCGAGCGCCACGAGCGCCTCCGCATCCCTTCCCAGCCGGTGGAGCGTGACACCGCGGCATCGGCGCGCCGGAGCATGCTTCGGATCGCGCGCGATGGCCGCGGCATGGGCCGCGAGCGCTTCCTCATCGCGGCCGAGGTCCTGGAGCGCCAGACCGCGGTTGAAGTGCGTCTGCGCATCCATCAGGCCGAGCGTGAGCGCGGTGTCGGTGGCGCGCAGCGCGTCTTCGAGGCGCCCCAAGCGGTACAGCACCGCGCCGCGATTGTGGTGGGCCGCCGCGAACCGCGGATCGAGCGCGATCGCCCTGTCGTACGCCTGCAACGCATCGGCGTCGCGTCCGAGCGCGTCGAGAATCGCGCCGCGCGTCAAGTGGATGCGCACGTTCGCCGGAGCGACCGCCAACGCCTGGTCCAGGCGTGTGAGCGCCTCCTCCGGCCGTCCGGTGGCATCCAGCACGCACGCTTCGAGCCGCAGGCAGGGCGCGAGCAGTTCCGGAAGCGTGCTCTTCACCTCCTGGATCAGGTCGTTCGCGGCGCGGATGTCGTCCAGGTTCACGTTCCAAGTCTCGCCGACGACGAACTCGGAGAGCGGACGACCGCCGAGCAGGTCCCACGCCTTGTCGAGCTTCGCCTTCGCCACGGCGCGAGCGAGCTCCGCCTGCATCTCCCGCGTGCTCCGCTGGTCGGCGAAGTTGTGCAGGCTCAGCGCAAGCCCGGCGACCGCGACGAGGATCGTCGCGAGCTTCAGCGTCGAATCCAGCCGGTCCCGAGACGGTGACTTCGACGCCGCGACCTCCGCGGCGGGCGTCCGTTGGGGCGCCGACGCGGAGGTCGTCGGGTTCGGCTTCGGGGTGCGGCGGCGAGACAAGCGGGGGGATCGTAGCCTGCGCCGAGGACACTCGCGCTCGCGCGGATGGAACGCGTGCCCGCGGGGGAACGCGCCCGCGGGGGAGCGCGCCCGCGGGGGAGCGCGCCCGCGGGGGAGCGCGCCCGCGGGGGAGCGCGTGCCCGCGGGAGAGTGCGTGCCCGCGGGGCGAGCGCCGCGGATCAGTCCTGAGTCACTTCGATCGGGCTGTTCTCCGGGAGCGTCTGCAGCGTCTTCAGGAAGTCGACGATGCTCTTCCGGCGCGCTTCGCTGAGCGCGAGGTACGCGTCGCGCGACGTCGCCGCGTCGCCGCCGTGCTTGCGAATGGCGTCGTCGATCGTGAGCGCACGGCCGTTGTGGAGGTACGGCGGCTCGCTCGCGAAGCCCCAGAGCTTCTTCGTGATGAACTGGTTCGTCGGCACGCCGCCCTGGACGAGCGCTTCGTTGTCGAGTTCCGCGCCCATGTCGTGGCGCTTCAGGTCGGTGTACGCGGGCACGAGCACAGCGCCGTCGGTCTCGCGCGACAGGTGCGGACCCGCGCCGGCCGTCGTCAGGTCGAGCGTGAACGCCTGCGGAACGTCCGCGACGCGCAGGTTGCCCGCGGGGTTGAACGGGTTCGGCTCGGAGAAAGTCGGGCTCTCGAGGCGCAGCGTCGGCACGTGGCAAACGGCACAGCCGACGGTGGTGAAGAGCTCCTCGCCGCGGTCGACCGACGCGCGCTTGCGCGCATTCGCGGGCAGCACGCGGCCCGGCACGGCGAGCATCGCTTGGTAGACGGTCGCCGCGGTGACGTCGCCGACCGTGAGCTCGTTCGTGACGCCGTCGTTGTCGTCGTCGTCGCCGTCGCCGAAGCGCTCCGCGGTCTGGATGCCGTGGTGGTGGTTCATCGCGTTGTTGGTGAACTCGCGCAGCGACACGACGACGCCCTTCTGGTGGAAGGGGCGCACGACGAGGTCCGTGTTCACGCCTTCGACGCCGGTGGTGTCGAACGTGCCGTTCGCGTTCGCGATCAGCGAACCGAAGCTCACGCCCTTCGTGACGAGGTCGACCGTCACGGGATTGCCGCTGCCCTGCGCCGTCGTCGATGCGTCGTCGCGCAGCGTCTGGAGCTCCGTCGTCATCTCGCGCGCGAGCAGCTCGATGAAGCCCGAGCCGAACATGCCGAGCGTGTTGCGCTCGTTCGCGACCGTGTCGAGGAAGTGCGACTGGTTGTTGTCGCCCGCGCTCGACGCGTCGAAGTTGACGAACGGGAAGGCTTGGCCGAGCACGAACACGTTCGCGACGTTGTCGCCGCCGCCGCCGGAGCGCGGCATGTTGTGGCAACCGGCGCACGAGTTCGCGTCGGGGCCGGAGATGCGGTTGAAGTTCTCGGGAAGAGAGCGCGCGGGGCGCGGGTTGCCCGTACCGGTCGTCTCGGGGCGTCCCGCGCCGTCGAGCGTGTTGAAGCTCGCGTCGAAGAGCACCTTGCCGAGGTTGAAGAGGCCGTCCGCGGAGTAGGCTCCGGCGTCGACGTCGTCCTGGTCGACGTGCGCGAGCACGGCCGGCTCGTCGCCGATCACGCCGGACGCGGGCCCGAGGATCTCGTTCGAGGTCGCGTCCTGGGGGAGGACCTGCAGCGTCTTCAAGAACTCGACGACGTCGTTCTGGTCGTCGGTGGAGAGCGCCGCGAAGTCGTCGCGCGGGGTCTCTGCTTCCCCGCCGTGCATCAGGATCGCCTCGCTCAGCGTGAGCGCGCGTCCGTGGTGCATGTAGGGCGGCTCGTTCGACGTGCCCCACAGCTTGCGCGTGAGGAAGAACTCCGTCGGCACTCCGCCCTGCACGAGCGCTTCGTTGTCGCACACGGGACCCATGTCGTGGCGCTTGAAGTCGGTGTACGCGTGCACGACCACGGAGCCGTCGAATTCCGGCGCGAGATGCGGGCCGGGGCCCTCGCTCGTGAGGTCGACGGACACCTCGACGCCGACGTCGGTCGTGCGCAGGTTGCCCGCGGGGTTGTACGGGTTCGGCTCGGTGAACACCGGGTTCTCGAGCACGAGGTCGGGCACGTGACACACGGCGCAGCCGAGCGTGGTGAAGAGCTGCTCGCCGTGGTTCGCCGCCGCGATCGCCGCTCCCGAGTTCGGGAGCACGCGACCCGGCGCAGGCAGCGTCGCCTGCCACAACGTCGCCGCCGTGACGTCGCCGGCGGTGAGTTCGTCCACCACGCCGTCGTTGTCGTCGTCCTCGCCGAGACCGAACCGCTCCGCGGACTGGATGCCGTGGTGGTGGTTCATCGCGTTGTTCGTGAACTCGCGCAGCGAGACGACGACGCCCTTCTGATGGAACGGACGCGCGACGAGGTCCGTGTCGAGGCCGAGCACGCCGCTCGTGTCGATCGTTCCGTTCGCGGCCGACGTGATCGTCCCGAACGCGATGCCTTTGCTCGACAGCGGCAGCGTGACGGGAGCGCCGGCGATCGCCGCCTGCGCGACCGCGTCGGCGCGGATCGCTTGCAGGTCGGTCGTAATCTCGCGCGCGAGGAGCTCGATGAAGCCCGATCCGAACATCCCGAGCGTGTTGCGCTCGTTCGCGACGTCGTCGAGGAAGTGCGTCTGGGCGTCGTCGCCCGCTCCGCCGTCGAAGTTGACGAACGGGAAGCGCTGGCCGAGCACGAACACGTTCGCGACGTTGTCGCCGCCGCCGCCGACGAGCGGCTTGTTGTGGCAACCCGCGCACGAATTCGAGTCGGGGCCCGAAATGCGGTTGAAGTTCTCGGGGAACTCGCGTCGCGCGCGCGCGCTTCCGGTGCCGGTCGTTTCGGGGCGTCCGCCGCCGTCGAGCTCGTTGAAGTTCGCGGTGAAGAGCGCGCGACCCGCCGTGAGCAGTTCGTCGAGCGAGACCTGCTGCTGCTCGATCGCGGTCTGCGACAGGTGGCTCGAAATCACCGCTGCATCACCGACGGCGAGCGGAGCATCGTTGCTCCCGCCGCGGCCGCAGCCGGCGAGGACGAGGGTGATTGCTGAGGAACCCAGAACGGCGATGCGGGTGCGTTGTTCGAGCATGACGGTCCTTCTCGGATGCGAGCGGAGATGAGCTGAGAGGTTCTCATCCTGGGAGCAAAGCGCCAGTCCCAAATCACGCACTCGGCGCCGGAAGGACCCGGGAGGCCGAGCTGACGTGGACGGTCGGGTCCGGGGCGCCTCGTCGAGGCCGCTTGCCTGCGGAGCCGGGCCTGCGGCGCCCCTACGTCCGGGGTCGAGCGCGTCCTTCGGCGCTCAGCATCGCCGCGCCGACCGCGCCGGCGAGGTCGCCGAGCTCTGAGACGCGTACCACGGGCGGCCGCGACGGCACGAAGAGGTGCGGCTGCATCGCATCGGCGATCTTCGCGACGTATTCCGCGCCGAGACGCGTGCCGAGGCCGCCGCCGATCACGACGCCTTCGACGTCGAGCAGGTTCACCGCCGACGCGAGGCCGGCGCCGAGTGCTTCGATCGCGCGGTTCACGAGTCGCTTCGCGAGCTTGTCGTCCTGCTCGAGCGCCTTCGCGAACACGCCGCTCGTGAGCCGCTCCAGGCCCTTCTTCTCCATGATCTTGAACAGCTTCGTGCGGCAACCGTCGGCCGCGAGCTCGCGCGCGCGCAGCTCCATCGCGCCACGGCCCGCGTAGGCCTCGACGCAGCCGCGGCGACCGCACGGGCAGCGTGCTCCGTCGATCTTCACGACCATGTGGCCGAGCTCGCCCGCGGCGGAGCGCCCGAGCCAGCGCTGGCCGTCGATCACGACGCCGCCGCCGATGCCGGTGCCCCACCACACGCCGACGAAGGAGCGGAAGTCCCGGCCCGCGCCGATGAGCGCTTCCGCGTCGAGCGCGACGCCGACGTCGTTGCCGAGCGCGACGTCGAGGCCGACCTCCTGCGCGAGCAAGCGCGCGAGCGGGACGCTCTCGTCGAAGCCCGAGAGGTTCTTCGCCGACGTCACGGTCCCCGCGCGTGGATCGACGGCGCCCGGAGTGCCCACGCCCGCGCCGGCGAGCGCGCGCGCGTCGACGTGCGCTTCGCTCGCCGCCGCACGCAGTGACTCCGCGAGCGCGGCGACGACCGCGGCGGGTCCGTCGCTCGTCGGCGTCGGGCGCCGGTGCATGCCGAGCACGCGGTTGTCAGGGCCGAGGACGACGGCCTGGATCTTCGTTCCGCCGAGATCGAGGCCGCAACGCAGCGTGGTGGGTGTGGGCATCATTGGGTTTCGTCGAGGCCTGTTCCTTCTGCTTCGGAACGATCGCTACCGAGGACGAGTCGATTCTCGCGTCACCTTCTAGAAGGAAGGGCGAGCTCTCGCTCCTGCGACGTCGTGAAGTACGGAGGTTGGGATCCGGAGGCGGCGGCGCGCGCTACCCTGGCCGGGGATGTTCCCGCGCCGCCCGTTCAGTTTCGCGCTCGCCGCGGTGCTCGCGGCACCCTCCACGCATGCGCAGGGCGACGCGAACGCGCCGCCGCGCTACACGCTCACCGCGACGGAGTACGTCGGACGCCTGACGACGGGCTGCGAGAAGGTCGGGCTCGCGGGGACGGACCTCGGCGTCTCCTTCGAGGCCGCGGGGAGGCTCGTGTTCCTCTTCGGTGACGCGTGGACGCTCGATCGCAAGGACTGGGACGCCGACTCGGTCGCGCTCGGGCGACTCGCCGCGCTCGGCACGAAGGGGCTCGATCCGCTCACGTGGCTCACGCGCGACGGGAAGCGCTTCCTGGAGCTCGCGCCGAAGGCCACGCAGCTCGGCGGCATGAACGTGCCGGTCGAGGGCTTCGCCGTCGGCGATCGAACGTACGTCTTCTTCGACGGCGGCTGGGACCCGAAGACGAAGCTCCACACGCACTCGCTGCTCGCGCACACACGCAAACTCGACTTCGCGGAGCTCGAGCTCGATCACGCGGCGCCGACCACGAAGTTCGTCAACGTCAGCGTCGTGCGCGACGGCGCGGACCTCTGGATCTTCGGCACGGGCGCGTACCGCAGGAGCGCGATCTTCCTCGCGCGCGTCGCCGTGTCCGAGGTCGCCGAGCGGGCGAAGTGGCGCTACTGGCCCAACCTCGACGCGGAGAGCTCGATCGCGACGAAGGAGGAGTTCGCGCAGCCGATCGTGGCTTCGACGTCCGCGGGCGAGCTCTCCGTGCGGCGCGACCCGAAGAGCGGGACGCTGTTCCTCGCCTACAACTGCGCCGAGCCGCGCGGGATCGTGCTCCACTGCGCGCGCGACCCACGCGGGCCGTGGAGCGCGCCGCTCGTGATCTTCGATCCCGAACGCGATCACGGATACGGGTGGTTCATGCACCGAAAGAACGGCGCGGCGGGTTTCGACGACGGACTGTCGGATCCGGGCCGCGAGGAGGAGTGGGGCGGCGAGTACGGGCCCTACCTCGTGCCGCAATGGTGGAACAGCACCGACGCGGGCCCCGCGCTCGTCTACACGCTCTCGAGTTGGAATCCCTACCAAGTGCACGTGCTCCGCTCGCGGCTCGCGCTTCTCGGCGCTGCGTGGGGTGCTCCCGCTCCGCGTCCGGCCGACGCAGCGCAAGGCCGCGCGCTCGTGAACGCGGACTTCGCGAAGGGCGCGCTCGACGGGTGGAGCTCCGCGGGCGACGCGTTCGCGCTCGCGCGCCGCGGCGACGGCGCGTGGGAGCTCACGACGTACGTGAAGCCGCTCGGCGACGCGGTGCGCGGCCGGTTGTTCCAGGAGTTCACCGTGCCGGCCGACGCGCGCTTCCTGCGCGGCTTGGTGAAGGGCGGCACGGAGAGCGTGCGCCTCCTGCGCGGCGACGCGGTGCTGCGCGAGACGCGCGGGCCGCGCACCAACGACCGCGAGGTCGAGCTCCGATGGACGATCGAGCCGTTCCGCGGCGAGACCCTGCGGCTCGAAGTACTCGACGACTCGACTGAACGATGGGGTTTCGTCACCGTGCGTGGGTTCGAGCTCGTGCGCTGACGCGCGGGCGCGCCGTGGAGGTCGAAACCGGCCCGTGGAGCCGCGGTAGAGGCCGCGTGGCTCCTTCCAGCGCCTTCGCCGTCGACGGCGGCGCCCGAAGGACGTCTAGACTGCCCTCGATGTCCATGCGCGCTCTGCTCCTCCTCTGCTTCTCGGCCGCGACTGCGCGCGCGGGCGAGGTGACGCAGCAGCGCATCGACGCCGCGATCGAGAAGGGCGTGCAGCACCTTCTGCGGCAGTACGCCGACGGATTCGGACGCGGTCGTGCGGGACCGCCCGTGGGGCCCGAGCTCGTCGACCGCGTCGGCCTGCGCGCGCTCACGGCGTACACGCTCGTGAAGTCGGGCGTGTCGCCGAAGCACGGCGTCGTCGAGCGTCTGATCGCGCGTCTCTCCTTCGATGCGAGCGGCGGGACGTACGACCGCGCGTGCACGCTCCTCGCGCTGCAGGCGATCGACGCGGCGGGGTCGCGCGACTGGATCGCGGAGCTTGCGCGCGAGCTCGTCGAGTCGCAGGAGCGCGCGGGCGACTGGGGCTATCCGGGCGGCGGCGATCTCTCGAACACGCAGTACGCGGCGCTCGGTCTGCGCGCGGCACAGGTTTCCGGCGTCGACGTCCCGCCGCGCGTGTGGTCGCGGCTCGCGCGCGCGGTGCTCGCGTACCGCACGGGCGACGGTGGGTTCGGCTACGCGGCGGGCGCGAGGGAAGCGACGGGCTCGATGACGACCGCGGGGATCGGCGTGCTCGCGATCTGCGAGACCGAGCTCGCGCGCGCGCGCATGCTCGACGGCGAGCTCGAGCGCGAGCTCCCGCGCGCGCGCGCCGCGGGCTGGCGCTGGCTCGACGAACACTTCAGCGTCGAGACGAACCCGCCCGGAGGCCCGTGGCTGCACTACTACCTCTACGGGCTCGAGCGCGCGGGTGCGCTCGCCGGCGTCGAGCGCATCGGCGACCACGGCTGGTACACGGAGGGCGCGCGCGTGCTGCTCGACACGCAGGACGGCGCGGGCGAGTGGCATGGGACCTTCGAGCGCGAGGGGACGCTGTTCGCGCTCTTGTTCCTGCGCCGCGCGACGCATGCGCACGCTCCGCGGACGGTCGAGCCCGGGGAGACGCGCGTGGAGCAGCGGGGCACGATCGTCGCGGGCCCCGTGTGGTTCTCGGCGGAGGGCGAGGGCCCCGTGAACCTCACGATCGAGGGCTTCGCGCCCGAGGTGCGCGCGCGGTTCGGATGGCCCGAGGACGGGACCGGCGGGCCGCGCGTCGTGCGCGTCGAGTACCTCGCGTCCGAGACGCCCATCGCCGTCGTGCTCGGCGACGCGAGCCGCGCGTGCGGCGCGCAGCGCTTCGAGTGCGTGTGCGCGACGCTGCCGCCGGGCAAGCAGTCGTTGCGCGCGCGCGTGCTCGTGCGCGCGCCGCCCGCGCAGCGCGACAAGGAGCCGAAGCGAGCGAAGGACGACGACGAGGACGAGCTCGGGCCCGTGCGCGTGATCAACTCGAGCGTAGTCGTCGTCGACGTCCGCAACGCCCTCCCGCCGCGCGCGAGCCTCGAAACACCGCGCGCGAAGACGCTCGGAGGGCTCGCCGCGAACGCGTCGAGCTCCTTCAAGAAGGCGCTCGGCTTCGAGTTCACCGACTTCGGCGCGCGCTCCGCCGTCGACGGCAACCGGCGCACGCCGTGGATCGCCGATCCGAAGGACAAGCACCCCGTGCTGCGCATCCAGGCGCGCGAGCCCGCGAAAGTGGAACGCGTGCGCGTGCTCCCGCCCCGCATCGCGCCGAGCACGCCGGCGCGGCTGGTGCTGCCGGCGGAGATCGACGTCGTCGTCCATCCCGGCCCTCCGCGCAGGCTCGCGCTCGATGCGAACGGCGGCGAGCTCGTGTTCGAGCGTCCGGTCGACCTTCGGGTCCTCGAGCTGCGCATCGTCTCCACGCCGACCGGTGAACAGCTCTACGGCATCGGCGAGGTCGAGCTCCGCGTCCCGTGAGCTCCGCGCGCGCACGCTCGGACGCGGTCGAGGGAGCGCGTCGCGCCCTGCGCCTCGGCGAAAAAACGCCGGCGCCGCAGCGAACGGAACGCGCGGGACCGCGCAACCGCCGCGTGAGCGCTTCCGGAAGTCCCCTCCATCTCGCTGCCCCCGTTGCAGCGTCGCTCGGCGCGAAGATCCCGGAATCGCGTAACCACGACCCCGCGCCCGGCGTTCTCCACGCGCCGGCGGAGCGCCCGCCGAGCGCCGTGCCCGAGCCCGAGTTGGACCTCCCCGCGTGCATCGCGCGCGTCCTGGCGGGTGATCCGGCGGCCGCGCGCGCGCTCGTCGAGCACTGCCATCCGCTCGTTCAGCGGCTCGTGCGCGCCCACCGGCCGCGGTCGGTCGCCGCCGCAGACCTCGTGCAGGACGTGTTCACCAAGATGTTCGCCCACCTCAGCCACTACGCGCCGCGCGCCGCGCTCCCGTTCGAGCACTGGCTCGCGCGGATCGCCGTGAACACGTGTCGCGACGCCCTGCGCGGAGAGGCGCGGCGCGCGGACGCGATCCCGATCACGCCCGCGGCGGCGCAGTGGCTCGACGTCCTCGTCGCGGATCCCGCGCCCGCGGCGCACGACGCGCTGGCGGCTCGGGAGCTCGTCCTGGCGCTGCTCGCGGAGCTCCCACCCGACGACCGACTCGTCCTGACGCTGCTCGACATGGAGGAGCGCTCCGTCGCGGAGACCGCGGCCTTCACGGGTTGGAGCCGCTCGGGGGTCAAGGTGCGCGCGTTTCGCGCGCGTTTGCGCCTGCGCGCGATCGCGCGAAGGCGTGCGGAGGACGCGCGTGGCTGAGTTCGATCGACGGTGGAGGCGGCTCGTCGCGGCGGCGCGGCGCGCGGAGGAGCCCATGCCGGAGCTGCGCGAAGCCGAGCTCGTGCGGCTCGCGGACCTCGCGGGTCGCGCACGCGTCGCGAGTCACGCAGGCCTCGCGGGTCCCGCGGGGCGGAGTGCAGCGCACGCCGCCGAGCTGCACGAACTCGGCGCGGGCGCCGGCGGGTCTGCCGTGCGCGCCGCCGGAGCGAGAGCGCGGCGCAAGCACCGGGCGATGCTCGCCGCCGCCGTGCTCGCGGTGCTTTGCGGCCTGCACTGCGCCTGGCCGGACCGCGCGGCCTTCGACGCGTTCACGCAGGACGTGCGCGCCGAGCTCGCCGCGCTCCCGCGCAGTGTTCCGCGCGCGCCGCGCTTCGTCAGCGGCGCCGAGGTCCTCGATGCGCTGCCCGATCTCGGCGGCGCGTTCCGTTCGCTCGCGACCGCCGTGGAGTCCTCGCCATGATCTTCGCCGACATCCTGTTCTGGTTCCTCGTCATCTTCGGCGCGTACGTCGTGTTCGTCGCGCACTGGATCGGCGCGTATGCGCTGTTCCCCGAGCGGGTCGAGCGCTGTCGCGCGGCCTACGGCGCGCGGCCCGTCGCGTCGACGCTCGTCGGTCTAGCCCTGCTCGTGCCGCTGCTCGTCGTCGCGGCGCTCCTGAAGCAGGCGCTGCCGCACCCCGTCGTGCAGATCCCCATGCTCGGCGTGCTGCTCGTCGTCGCGCTTCTGTGCTTGATCGGCTCCGCGGGCCTCGCGCTGCGCATCGGCGCCGGGCTCGCGTCGCGCGCCGACGCGACCGATCCGTGGCGGCGCGTGCTTCGCGGCGGGTTGGTGCTGGGCGCGGTCTTCGTGATGCCGTTCCTCGGCTGGTTCGTGCTCCTTCCTTGGACGCTCGTGAGCGGTCTCGGTGCGTTCGTCCTCACGCGGAGGTCGAGGGCCGCGGCGACGAGTCCGGCCGCGACCGAGACACCGGCGGAGTTCCTCCCGGAGTCGCGATGATCGACCGGCGCGCGTTCCTGATCGCGAGCGGCGGCGCGTGCGTCGCGACCCTCGGCGCGTGCGGACCGCTCGACACGCTCGTCGGAGGCTTCGCGCCCGCTGATGCGCGGTTCCTCGCGCCGGAGAGCGAGCCCATCGACCTCGTGCAGCACGTCCTCGCGCGCTGCACGTTCGGTCCGCGGCCGGGCGACCGCGCGGCGCTGCTCGCGCTCGCACCGGGCGATCCGCGCGCCGCGGTCGAGGCGTGGATCGAACGGCAGCTCGCGCCGGAGACGCGCGACGACGACGCGGCGGAGCGCGCCGTGCGCCGCTTCGATTCGCTCTCGGCGCCCGTGGCGGAGCTCTACGAGTACAAGCCGAGGGTGCTCCTGCGCGAGCTCACCTCGGCCGCGGTGCTGCGCGCGTCGGCGTCGCGTCGCGACCTGCAGCAGGTGCTGGTCGAGTTCTGGAACGACCACTTCAACGTCGACAGCTCGAAGGGGGAGTGCGCGTGGCTGTGCGCCGCCCACGACCGCGACGTGATCCGCGCGCACGCACTCGGCTCGTTCCGCGATCTGCTCGGCGCCGCGGCGCTCGGTCCCGCGATGCTGTGGTACCTCGATGGTCGCGTGAACGTGAAGCGCCGGTCCGACGAGCGGCCCAACGAGAACTACGCGCGCGAGCTGCTCGAGCTCCACACGCTCGGCGTGCACGGCGGGTACACGCAGGCGGACGTGATGGAAGCGGCGCGCTGCCTCACCGGATGGACCGTCCGCGACAAGACCGGCCTGCGCAAGGCCCGCGTCGAGTTCCTCGCCGATGCGCACGACGACGGCGAGAAGTCCGTGCTGGGCGAGCGCTTCCCCGCGGGCGGCGGCGAGCGCGACGCGCGGCAGCTCCTCGACCTCGTGGCGCGGCATCCGTCCACGGCACGGCACGTCGCGCGCAAGCTCTGCGTCCGTTTCATCGCGGACGAGCCGCCGCCCGCGGCCGTCGCGGCCGTCGCGCGCGCGTTCGAACGCAGCGCCGGCGACCTGCGCGCGACGCTGCGGGCGTTGTTCGCGCTACCGGAGTTCCGTGGCGACGAGCACGAGTTCGCGGCGCTGCGCGGCGCGAAGCTCAAGCGGCCGTTCCACTACCTCGTGTCCATCCTGCGCGCGACCGGCGCCGAGACGGACGCTGGCGAGGAGCTGTGCGCGTACCTCGCGCGCATGGGACAGGCCCCGTTCCAACACCCGACGCCGGACGGCCCGGCGCTCGAGGCGTCCGCGTGGCAGGGCGCGCTCTTCTGGCGATGGAAGCTCGCGAGTGCCGTCGCAAGCAACCGCATCGAAGGGACGCGCGTCGACCTCGGCGCGCTCGTGTCGCGCGCGGGCGGCGCCGACGCGCTGCTCGCGCACTTCCTCGGACGCCGTGCGACATCGCGCGAGCGGCGCGTGCTCGTCGCGGACGGCGCGAACTCCCCGGAGCTCGGGCTCCTGCTCGCCGCTCCGGCGTTCCAGCGGTGCTGACCATGACGCAAGAGCTCGCGATCGCGATGGACGGAACGCCCGACGACGCGCGCGCTCTCGTCGTGGTGTTCCTGCGCGGCGGAGCGGACGGGCTCGCGCTCGTGCCGCCGACCGGAGACGACGGCTACCACCGCGCGCGGCCGCGGCTCGCGCTCGAGGCGAAGGAAACGCTCGCGCTCGACGCGCGCTTCGCTTTTCCGCGCGAGCTCGCCGAGCTGCACCCCTGGTTCCTCGAAGGCCGCCTCGCGGTCGTGCACGCGTGCGGCAGCGACGACGAGACGCGTTCGCACTTCGAGGCGCAGGACCTGATGGAGCACGGCGGCGCGACGATCGCGGGCGGCTGGATCGGCCGCTTCCTGCGATCGACCGCGAGTCGGGCGAGCACTTCGCCGCGGGGGGCGCTCGCGATCGGCGCACTGGTGCCGGAGAGCTTGCGCGGCGCTCCGAGCGCGACCGCGCTGCGTTCGATCGACGAGGTGCGCCTCGGCGACGACGCGGGCGGGCTCCGCGGCGCGCTCGGCGAGCTCTACGCCGGCGACGAGCTCCTCGGTGCGAGCGCGCGCGACGCGCTCTCCGCCGCGGCGCGCATCGGCGAGCTCGTGCGCGCGGATCCACGACCCGAGCACGGAGCGGAGTACCCCGACGCGCGCGCGGGGAACGTCGCCGAGTCGTTCGGGCGCGAGCTCGCGCTCGTCGCGCGACTCGTCAAGGCGCGCGTCGGGATGCGCGCGGCCACGATCGATCTCGACGGCTGGGACAGCCACTTCGTGCAGGGCACGGTCGTGCAGCCGCGGATGCGCGCGCTGTCGCTCGGCCTCGCGGCGTTCGCACGCGACCTCGGTCCGGGGCTCGACACGACGAGCGTCGTCGTGATGACCGAGTTCGGCCGGCGTGTCGGCGAGAACGGCTCGCTCGGCACCGATCACGGCCGAGGCGGAGCGCTGTTCGTGCTCGGCGGAGGAACGCGCGGCGGACTGCACTGCCGTTGGCCGGGCCTGGAGGAGGCTTCGCTCGTCGGGCCGGGCGACCTCGCGGTCGTGCACGACTACCGCGACGCGCTCGCGAGCGTGCTCGCGCGCCACGGCGGCGCGCGCGCGCTCGGTACGATCTTCCCCGATCGCGAGCTCGCGCCGCTGCCGCTCTGAAGCAGCGCCGAGCGCGCCTCAAGATCGAGCTCGCGCTCCGTCGATGTCCGGTCCGCATCGCGGGGTTCGGCAAACCCCGCCGGAGGAGGAGAGCGTGCGGGCATTCGCGCTGGGATCCGCGTTCGTCGCGGGGGTGGTTACGGCGTGCGGCGGCGGCGAGCGCGCGAGCGTCTCGACGGTCGCGGAGGCGCGTATCGTCGCCAACAGGGCGCCGCTGTCGAACACGGCGAGCACGGCGGAGCGTCTTGGAGTGCGCGCTCCCGCGCCGGCGCGGCGCGCGGACGACGACAGCGGTCTCGCGTGGGATCTGCCGCGCGGTTGGAGCGTGCTCCCGCCGGGTCCGATGCGCGTCGCGAGCTTCCGCGTCGCGGGCGATGCGCGCGCGGAATGCTGGCTGTCGCTGCTCGGCGGCGACGGCGGTGGCTTGAAGGCCAACTTGGACCGTTGGCGCACGCAGATGGGGCTCGCACCGATCTCGGTCGCGGAGCTCGACGCGCTCCCGCGGCACACGCTGCTCGGCGGCGAGGGCGTGCTCGTCGATTGCACGGGTAAGTACACGGGCATGGGCGCGGCCGGCGCCGCGACCGATGCGCGGATGTTGGGCCTCGCGCGCGTCGAGCCGGGCGGCTCCGCGTTCTTGAAGCTGATCGGTCCGTCGAGCGTCGTGGCCGCGGAACGCGACGCGTTCCTGGCGCTCGCGCGCTCGCTCCGCGTCGCCCACGAGCCCGCAACGGACAGCAACGGCGCCGCGCTCGCGATCACGTCGGCGCAGCTCGCTTGGAAGGCGCCGGAAGGCTGGGTTCGAGCGCCGGACCGAGCGACGCGCGTGCTCACGCTGCTGCACGGCGGCGACGAGGACGTGGAGTGCTACGTGACGACGCTCCCGGGCGCGGCGGGCGGCGTGCTCGCGAACGTGAATCGATGGCGCGGGCAGCTCGGCGCCGCGGCGTGGAGCGAGGAGGAGCTCGCGCGCGC
>JACRIO010000209.1 GCA_016220035.1 Planctomycetota bacterium
ACCGAGGGGCCGTCCCTCCGGTGTAGTCCGCCGCGCGACCGGCACGGCCTTCGAACCGCCTCCTGTCCGGACGAGCAGCGTGCCGTTCCTTCCACGCAGTGCGATCGGAACCACAGGCACGGATGTCTGCCGAATCGAGTTAGGGAACTCCGCACGGTGCGAGTCGAGCTCCCGATCGAAACGAGTTCGAGTGGCGGTCGACTGCACCTCCCAGCGCTTGCCAGTGAAGGTGCTTCCTCCAAGGGGGTCGGAACTCTCCTTGAAAGGACGAGTCAGGGTTTCAACCGACGCCGAGCGCCGCGAGCTCCGCCTGCAGATCGGTGTAGGCCTGCTGTTCCGCCGACGTGAGCCCAGGGAGCAGATTCTGCGTCTCGAACGGGTCGAAGAGGAGGTCGTAGAGTTCGTCTGACTGGCCCGTGCTGCGGATGAGCTTGTAGCGCGCGTCGCGGACGGCGCGGCGGTGCGTCGTGAACGGCAGCGTCCCGCCGTTGGGCGTGAAGGTCTCCGCGTAGACCGTCGTGCGCGGCCGCGCGGACGGGTTCGCGAAACACGGCGCGAACGAGATCGAGTCCTCCGCCGTGGTCGCGACGCCGGCGAGCTCCGCGATCGTCGCGAACAGGTCCGCGCACGAGACGAGCGCGTCGCACTGCCCGATCGCGACGCCCGGGCCGCGCACGACGAGCGGCACGTTGATGCCGCCCTCGTAGAGCGTGTCCTTCGCGTGGCTCGGCAGGAACGGCGCCTCGGAGACCTGCGCCGCCGTGCCGTTGTCGCCGAGGAAGAAGACGTAGGCGCTCGGATCCTCGACCGCGAGCGCCGCGAGCAGGCGGCCGAGCTCCGCGTCCATGACCTCCGCCGCCGCCTTCGCCTTGTCGCGGTTCGACGAGCCGGCGTTCACGCTCCCGCACCACGTGCTCGCGCATGCCGGCGCGGCGCACAACCCGGACGGCGGCACGTGGAAGGGCGCGTGCGGCGCGTTGAAGGCGACGTACAGGAACCACGGCTCGGGCATCGAAGTCATGCGCGCGATCGCGTCGTTCACCGTGTCCGTCGTCGCGTAGGTGGTCGACGTCGCCGCCTGGCCGTTGGTCACCTTCATCCACTGCGAGTAGTCGGTGAGCTCGCCGCGCAACGCGCCCGAGTAGTGCCCGAACCCGCTCTGGTTGGGGTGCGCGTTGCCGAGGTTGCCGGAGAGGTGCCACTTGCCGACGCACGACGAGCTGTAGCCCGCGAGCAGCTCGGGCAGCGTCGTCTCCGCGAGCGGGAGCCCCGGCTCCGCCTGCGACACCTGCTCGCCGATGCCCGTGCGGAACCCATGGCGTCCGGTGAGCAGCGCCGCGCGCGCCGGCGAGCACATGGGGCTGCCCCACGCGTTGCGGAACAGGAGCCCGCCCGCGGCGAGCGCGTCGAGGTTCGGCATGCACGGCGGCGCGGCGCCTTCGCCGTACGCGCGCGCGAGGTCGACGCCGAAATCGTCGGCGACGACGACCACGACGTTCGGCCGCGTGTTCAAGACGGGCGCGCGCGCGCGGCGCTGTCCGAGCGGATGCTGGGGAACGAGGGCGGAGAGCAGCAGGACCGTGAGGAGGAAGTGCATCGTGTTCGCGCGCTCCGCGTCGAGCCGTTCGTGGAGCACGAACCCGCCGCGATCGATGCACGCCTCCGAAGGCTACCCCCGGGTCCTTGCGCCGGTGTTGCCGGGGCGAGCACGACGCAGACGGCTCACCACGGAAGCTCGACCCGATGCATGCACCCTGCGTCGTGGCCCGCGGAGCCCAGCTCGAAGCCCCGAAGGTCGGGCCGCGTCGCGACGGCGCCCTCCCCACCGCGGAACCGTGCGCCATCCCCGAGTGGGAGAACGCCTCGAACCCGCGCGCCCTGCACGCCGCCAGCGCGCGGAGAATGTCCGCCCTATCGAGACCGAGGCCCCGGCCCGCGCTCCGCGAAGGCGTCGCCGTCCTGGAACCCACGACGAATGAGGGGGTCCGAGGATGTGCGCCCATTCAAGGCACTTGGCCGAGCCCCTTCATCGCTCGCGCGGCACGCCACCGGAGGCCCTCGCGCGCTCCTCGCGACGGGTCGCAACGATCGGCGCGCTCCGCTACGGCTCGCGCAGGACGACGCTCATTGTCGAGAGCGTGTCGAGGTCGAGGGTCGCGCTCGCGCTCCGTGCGCTCGTCGAGACCGTCCAGTGCCCCGCGGGCAGTCCGTCGAAGCGGAACCGGCCGCGCTCGTCCGTCGTGCGGACGTAGTAGCGGAGCGGCTCCTCGGCGCGCAGGGCTTGCACGCGCGCTCCCGGGATCGGCGCTCCCGAGAAGTCGAGCGCGACCCCTTCGATCGCGGCGGCGGGTACGAAGCGCAGGTCGCAGCGCAGCACATCGCATGCGCCTTGGAGTTCGAGCACGCACACGGGTGAGACGGCGTCCGAAGCCGTTGGAGCGAGGCTCACGCGCCCGGGCGGGAGCGCCTCGAACGTGAACACGCCGTCCGCGTCGGTCCGGGCTGTACGGCCGATCGCGTGGCGCCGCCAACTCCACGGCCGACCCCAGCCGCAGGACGACAGGACGACGGGCGCCTCGGGATCGATCGGCTCGTCCGCGCGGAGATACTCGACCGACACGAACGCGCCGGGCATGGGCCGGCCCTCCACGTCGTACAGCACCCCCGTGATGCTCGCGAACGGCGCGAGCGCGAGGTCGAATGCGTGCCACGTGCGAATCTCGACTTCGAACCGCCGCGCGGCGACCGTGCCGTCCTGCGGGAACACGTCGAGTGTCCAGCGACCGGGCGCGAGCAGATCGAGCAGGTAGCGGCCCTCGCCGTCGGCGCGCGTGGACGTCTCGATGTCGCCGAGCACCACTTCGCCGCCGTCGAACACGCGCTGCGCGTGGATGCGGGCTCCGCCGATCGGCGCACCGTCCCGCGTCGACACGCGACCGCTGAGCGCGGAGAGCGGCGCGAGCACGAGCCGCTTGCCGTCGAAATCCGCGAGATCGCACTCCGCGGCCCAGCGCAGCGCGCGGTCGCGGAACTGCGTGCGCGCGACGGCATCGAGCCCGGCGAGCAGCTCCTCTGGAAGCGCCCGTTCGGCCACGGCGCGCGCACGGCGATCTCCGATGCTCGTGCACGCGACGGTCGCGATGCCTTCGACGTCGCTCGCGACAGGACGCGGCAGCGGCGCCCACCCGAAGTCACCCTCGGACTCCCACGCCGTGCATCGACCGCCCCTGCCGTCCATGGAAAGCAGGCGCATCTCGGTCCCGAACACGATGCTCGCGCCCGATGCAGGCGCGCCGTCGGGCCAGACGATCGTCGCGCGCGGTCGCAGCGCGGGCTCGAGGCGCAGCGCGAGCGGCCCGAGGTCGGCCGTACCGGCTCCGCCGAGGACGATCTCGTCCGAACTCCACCCTTCGGCCGACGCGCGCAACCGCGGCCTCCACTGCGCGGCCAGCTCGAAGCCGAACTCGAACTCCCCGCTCGAGTTCGTCACGGCGCACGGCCTCCCGAAGGTGTAGCCCGGATCCAGGGTGTACGCGCCCCGGACTCCCTCGAAGCGCGGACCACTGGACGAGTCGACGAAGAGCCGCGCGCCTTCGATCGCCGCGCCCGTGCGCGCGTCGACGACGCGGCCGAAAGCGCGGGTCTCGGAGCAGGGCGCATCGCTCGTTCGCGCCCAGGGTCCTTCGCCTTCGCCACCCTGGCCCGCAGGCGCGAACCCATCCGCGGGAGACAAGAGCACCGCGACGAGCAGGGGGAGCATGGCTCGAGCGAGGCAAACCCCGCTCCCGCGTCGAACGCGGTCGATCCACGCCTCGAGCGCCGATCGCACGCGCTCGCGCTCCACCTGTGGGCGGCTGCGCACGCCGCGGCGAGCGCGAGCGCCCGCTGCGACCGCCGAGCGAGCGAGCGGCGCGCAACGGGTCGCGCGCCCGGCCGAGGATGTCTGCGGAATCGAGCTCAGAGGCCGGCGCGCTCCGCCGATCCACCTCCATGCGGGAGCTCGGTGGCGAGCGCGGCGGCTCGAGGGTGTGCGCCCTTTCAACGCAGTCGCCCGAGCGCGCGGGACGACCTCGCCATGACGCACGCTGCATCGGCGAGGTCCGCGGAAACGAGGTCGCGGCTTGGGCTCGCGCTCCTCCGCGCGGGCTCCATCGCGCAGCCCCGCGCCGCGGGTGCGATCCGAGGATGTGCGCCGAATCGAAGAGCCGAGGCCCCGGCGGTCGCACCCGTGGTTCGCGACCGAGCCGCAGTGGGTCGCGAAGGCGCATGGGCGGCGGCGCGGGCGAGCGAGGTGCGCGCGCAAGCCGCGACCAAGGGTGAAAAAGTGGACTGGCACCGATTTCAACCGCTCGGCGCGTCGGGTACAGGGAGCGGATGCCCCTCATCGGCCACGTCCCCGCGCTGCGCCATCGCAACTACCGGTTGCTGTGGATCGGGCAGCTCGTCTCGACGTCGGGGTCGATGATGCAGAACGCGGCGGTCCTTTGGCACGTCTCGCTGCTCGTGCCGGGGGACATGCGCGACAAGGCGGCGGCGCTGGGGCTCGTCGGACTGGTCAAGTTCCTGCCGATCGTGCTCTTCTCGCTCCTCGGCGGCGTCGTCGCGGACGCGGTCGATCGGCGCAAGCTGATGCTCCTCGGTCAAGCGGGCATGACGCTGTGCGCGGGGCTGCTCGCGATCGTCACGTTCCGCGGGCTCGAGAGCTTGTGGCCCGTCTACCTGCTCGTCGGGCTGCACGCGGCGTTCTCGTCGTTCGACGGGCCGGCGCGGCAGGCGCTCATCCCGTCGCTCGTGCCGCGCGAGCTGCTCGGGAACGCGCTCAACCTGAACACGATCCTCTTCCACGCGTCGAACGTCGTCGGGCCGCCGCTCGCGGGGCTCGTGATCGCGCGCTTCGGCGTCGGTTGGGTCTACTTCGCGAACGCGGTGTCGTTCCTCGCCGTGATCGCGGCCTTGTGCATGATGCGCGGCGTCGACACGCGGCCGCAAGGCGGGAAGAGCGACGTCAGTCTCGCCGCGGCGTGGGAGGGGCTGCGCTTCGTGTTCTCCATGCCGATGATCCGCTCGACGATGCTGATCGACTTCGTCGCGACGTTCTTCTCGTCGGCGACGGCGCTGCTCCCGATCTTCGTGCAGGACCTGCTGCACGTCGGCGCCGCGGAGTACGGCCTGCTCTACGCGGCGCAGTTCTGGGGTGCCTTCCTCGTCGGGCTCCTGCTCGTGAAGGGCATCGACCGGATCGAGCACCCCGGCCGCGCGTTCGTCTGGGCCGTGCTCGCGTACGGTGCGGCGACGATCGGGTTCGGCCTCTCGCAGCACTTCTGGCTCTCGTGGGCCTTCCTCGCGCTCGTCGGAGCGGCGGACATGCTCAGCACGGTCATCCGGAACGTGTTGCGGCAGACGTTGACGCCCGATCATCTCCGTGGGCGCATGACGAGCGTCTCCATGATCTTCTTCATGGGCGGCCCGCAGCTCGGCGAGGTCGAGGCGGGCTACGTCGCGAAGCTGTTCGGGCCGGTGCTCTCGGTCGTCAGCGGCGGCATCGCGTGCATCGCCGCGTCGACGGCGATCGCGTGGGGAACACCGGCGTTGTGGCGGCATCGACGCGGGGACGAGCAACGCTCGCGACCCGCGTGAAGCGCGCTCACTCCCCCGCGAGCAGTTCCTTCGGCGCCCCGAACTGCGCGAGGCGCGCGCGCAGCGTCTGCCAGCGCTTCGCGATCGTGTCCTTGTGCGTCTGCGTGCGCTCACCGACTTCGGAATAGGAGAGGCCCTCGAGGCCGCAGAACACGACGAGCTTCTTCTCTTCCTCGTCGAGCGCCGCGATCCAGTCGATCATCTTCTGCAGGCCCTCGTGCTTCGCGACGCGTCGGCTCACCGCGGTCGCCGTGTCGGGAACGTTCGCGAGTTGGAACGCCCGCGTGCTGGTGCCCGCGTTGCCCGCGGTCGGCCCCGAACGCTGGAGCTTGCGGAACGCCTCGAGCATCACGTTCTTCCCGATGCGAAAAACCCAAAGGCGGAAGCTCTGCTCGTTCGGGTCGAAGGCCGGGAACGCCTTCCACGCGCGGCACCACACCTCCTGCACGACGTCCTGCGGATCGACGGCGCCGCGCATGCCGGGCCGGATGCGCAGCGCGGCCCACGCGTACAAGGCCGGCGCGATGCGCTCGTAGAGTTCGCCGAAGCGCTCCGCCTCGCCCGCCTTCGCCGCGCGCGCGAGGCCCTGCGTGTCGAGCGCGTCGTCGCGGCGATCGTCGTCGCGCGCGCCGTCGCGCGCGCCGGAGCTCGAATCGGACTCGGAACCGAGGAACATGCTTCGCGGCCAGGGTAGCACGCGTTCGACGCGGCGAACCAGGAGGCCATCCGCGCGCTCTCGACCACCGCTCCCCGCGGCTACAATCGCCGCCCGTGAAACCGAGCGACGATCGCGAAGCCGCCGCCGTCTTTGATTTCATCGACGAGTACTTGTCGGACCTGGATGCGGGGAGCGCGAAGCCGCTCGGGCACTACCTCGCGCGCTTCAAGGGGCACGAGGAAGCGATCGCGCGCGAGTACCTCACGCTGCGCGGCGAGGAGCGCGCGCACGCGAGCACGGCGCACGCGCCGGCGGAAGAGGACGCGCGCCGCATCGGGCCGTACCGGATGCTGCGCGAGCTCGGTCGCGGCGGACAAGGGAGCGTGTGGCTCGCGGAGGACGTGCGCATCGCGCGCAAGGTCGCGCTCAAGGTGCTCGCCTCGCGCTTCGAGAGCGTCAGCGAGGACCGCCG
>JACRIO010000203.1 GCA_016220035.1 Planctomycetota bacterium
CGACGCGTGGCCGATCAAGTTCCCGGCCCCCGCGCTGAACCTGAGCGCCGTCCTCGCGGGCGGCGAGGGGGTGCGCAAGCTCCCGTACTTCCTCGGGAACGCGATCGTGTCGGTCGTCGACGTCAAGCTCACGCTGCCCGAAGGGCTGCGGCTCGTCGACGGTCCGCCGAAGACGAACACGAGCTGGCAGGGCGGGCGTTTCGAGCTCTCGATCGAGCCCGAGAACGAGCGCAGCCTGCGCCTCACGCGCAAACTGCTGCTCGCTCCCTTCTACATCCAGCCGAACGACTACCCGCGCTTCGCGCAGTTCTGCGCACAGGCCGACGAGGTCGAGCGCGTGCCGCTGCGCTTCTCGAAGTAGCGCGCGAAGCGGAGCGGCGCGAGCGCGGGAGCGAAGCACCGCGTGCCGAGCGCGAAGCACCGCGTGCCGAGCGCGGGCCCGGGAGCGAGTTCCACGGCGCGAGCGTGAGCCCGGGAGCGAGCTCCACGCTCCCAGCGCGCGTCAGAGCTGCTTCGCGAGCGCCTCGGCCTGACCGCCGGGATCCTTCGTGTCGATCGCTTGCTCGATCGTGCCATCGGGACCGATCACGTAGGTGAAGCGCTTCGCGTAGGCCGCCTTCGCGTCGTCGCACGCCTCGTACGCGAGGCCGACGGCGCGCGTCGTGTCGCACAGAAGCGGAAACGTGTAGCCGAACTTCTCGGCGAACGCCTTGTTCTCCGCCGCCGTGTCGAACGAGATGCCCAGCACGACGGCACCCTTGGCTTCGAAGTCGCGGATTCGATCACGGAATCCGCACCCTTGCCGCGTTCACCCCGGCGTGTCGGCCTTGGGATAGAACCAGAGCACGATCTTCTTGCCGCGCAGGCCGGCGAGCGTGACGGTGCGGCCGAGATGATCCTGCACGGAGAAATCCGGCGCTTTGGAACCAACGGAGAGCATGGGGCGTTTCCCTTTCCGGAAGAACTCGCCGAACAGGTGCTTCAACATCGGGGGCAGTGTAGCGGGACCGGCGCAGCGCCGAGCGAGGGAACGAGCGGCGCGCGGACGCGGGTGGGGAGTGCGTTCAACCCGCCCGCTCGTCGGGCTCGTCGGCTTCGAGTCCCTCGGCGTCCTCGCGCGCCGGCGACTCCGCGATCGGCTCCGCGATCCCGAGCTCCTCCTCGAGCCGCGGATCGGCCGGCACGACCGGCGGCTCGTCCTTGAGCTTCGGGTTGATCTCCATGTCGTGCACGCGTGCTTCGTGGATCAACTTCGCGATGTCCATCGCGTGCTCGGCCGAGTCGTCGTACCGGAAGGTGAGGTGCGGCATGCGCCGCATCTCCAGCACGCGGCTCACCTGCCGCTGGATGTAGCCCGCGGCGTGGTCGAGCATGTGCTGCGCCTTGCTCTTGTCCGACGCGTCTCCGAGCACCGAGTAGTAGATCTTCCCGCTCGTCAGGTCGCTCGAGAGCTTCACGCGTGTGATCGTGATGAACGACGCGCGCGGGTCGTTCACCTCGAACTGGAGGCAGTACGCGGCGCGCTCCTGGATGCGCGCTTCGAGGCGGGCGATCGTGCGCGGGTTGGCCATGGCGGTCGGTGGGGGAGGGACGTGGGCCGCGCGCCGCTCGGACCGCGCGTCCACGCGCGGCCGAGGGCGATGGAATCGAACGACGGCGGGCTCAGCTCTTCGGCTTGTCGCCGAGGCCGCGCTTCACCTTCGTGATCTTGAACGCCTCGAGGACGTCGCCGATCTGCGGCTCGGGGAAGTCGCGGACCGTGAGGCCGCACTCGAAGCCCTCGCGCACTTCCTTGGCGTCGTCCTTCACGCGCTTGAGCGAGGAGAGCGCGCCGTTGTGCACGACCTTGCCCTCGCGCAGCACGCGGATCTTGCTGTCGCGGAAGAGCGAGCCGTCGAGCACCATGCAGCCCGAGATCTGGCCGACCTTCGACGACTTGAAGATCGCGCGCACCCCGGCGTGGCCGGTGACCTCTTCGCGCATCTCCGGCGCGAGCAGGCCCTCCATCAGGTCGCGCATGTCGTCGAGGAGCTCGTACAGCACCTCGTAGTAGCGGATGTCGACGCCCTCGCGCTCGGCGACGATGCGCGCCTTGTCGTTCGTGCTCGCGTGGAACGAGATGATCGTCCCGCCGGAGCTCGCGGCGAGCATCACGTCGTTCTCCGTGACCGCGCCGACGCCGGCGTGGAGCACCCGGACCTCGACCTCTTCGTGCTTGAGCTGGGAGAGCGCGCTCTTGAGCACCTCGACCGAACCACCGACGTCCGCGCGCACGACCAGGTTGATGTACTGGCGCTTGCTCTCGGCGACGGCCCTGAGCAGCGTCGTCGCGTCCATCGTGCGGCGCTCGGAGGCGAGCTGCAGCGCACGCGTCTTCTTCTCGCGCTCCTCGGCCACTTCCTTGGCCTTCGCGAGCGAGTCGAGGACGTAAAACGTCTCGCCGACGCTCGGGAGCTTGTCGAGGCCCATCACCTCGACCGGCAGCGACGGCGGAGCGGTCGTCACGACGCGCCCGAGGTCGTCGTGCATCGAGCGCACCTTGCCGTAGCCCTCGCCCGCGAGGATCACGTCGCCGCGGTTGAGCGTGCCGTCCTGGATCAGGAGGTGCGCCACGATGCCCTTGCCCTCGTGGATCTCGGCTTCGAGCACGACGCCCTTCGCGGGACCTTCGGGGTGGCACTTGAGCTCGAGCACTTCGCTCTCGAGGAACACGCGTTCGAGCAGCTCCTCGACGCCCTGGCCCTTCAACGCGGCGACGGGCAGCATCGCGGTCGTGCCGCCCCATTCCTCGGGGTGCAGGCCGAGGCGCGCGGAGATCTGCTCCATCGCGCGCTTGGGGTTGGCCTCGGGCTTGTCGACCTTCGTGAGCGCCACCACGATCGGCACCTTCGCGGCGCGCGCGTGGTTGAGCGCCTCCTCGGTCTGCGGCATCGGACCGTCGTCGGCGGAGACGACGAGCACGACGATGTCGACCGCCTTAGCGCCGCGCGCGCGCATCGACGTGAACGCGGCGTGGCCGGGCGTGTCGATGATCGTGAGCTTGTGGCCCTTCTTCGTCTCGACCTGGTACGCGCCGATGTGCTGCGTGATGCCGCCGGCCTCGCCCTCGGCGACGCGCGAGTGGCGGATCGCGTCGATCAGCGTCGTCTTGCCGTGGTCGACGTGGCCGAGCACCGCGACGGTGGGCGGACGTAGCGAGAGCGACGTCGCCTGGACGTCCGAGCGCTTCTGCGTGAGCGACTGGATGAGCGCCTCTTCCGCCTCCGCGATGCGGCGGATCTTGAGCTGCACCTCGAACTCCTCGGCGAGCATCGTCGCCGTGTCGTCGTCGAGGATCGTGTTGATGTTGACCTGCATCGGCGACATGCCGAGGCCGCGCATCGCCGCGCCGAGCACCTCGTTCGGCTTCACCGAGAGCTTCTCGGCGAGCTTCTTCACCGTCACCGGCAAGTCGATGTCGACGGCGGTGCCCGCGTAGGGCGACACGCCGCCCTCGCGACCGCGCGAGCGCTCGCGCGGCCCCGACGTCTGACCCGGCGCGCCCGGTTGGCCCGGCTTGATCGGGCCCGCGCGGCGGAGGAAGCGGTTGCCCTGCTGCTCGCGCAGCTGGCCGGCCGAGAGGTTCCCGCGCGTGCCGCGGTCGCCGCGGACGAGCGCCTTGTTCTTGTCGTGGCCGAGCGTCGGCTGCACGTTCGGCGCGACGTCGTCCTTCGAGCGCAGCCGGCGCGACTCCTGCGTGGGCCGCTTGGGCTGGTTCGACTTGAGCTTCGAGAGGTCGATGAAGCCGAGCACCTTGCCCGCGGGCTTGCGCGCCGCGGGAGACGCCGCGGGGACGGGCGTGATCACCTTCGCGGGTTCCGCCTCGGCGGCGACCGGCGGTTCGACCTCGGAGGACCCGCGCGTCTCGGGCGCGGTTGCCGCGAGCTCGGGCGGGGCCGACTCGACGAGCTCGGCCGCGACGGCGGTCGACTCGGGTTCGTCGACCGGGGTCGGAGCGCCCGTCGCGACGAGAGCGATTGCTTCCTTGATCGGTTCGGGCGCGGGCGGCTCGATGCGCCGCGCCGGGGCGGCTGGTGCCGGCGTCGCGACCGCCGCCATCGGGGCGGCCGGGACGGGTGCCGGCGGCTCGGGTTCCGCCTTCTCCTCCTCCACGTCGCCGGTGAGGGAGAGCTTCTTCTTCTTCTTCTTGACGATCCCGCCCGCCAGGAGGTCGGTCGCCGTCTCGGTCGCGGTCGCGGCCGGCGCGGACCCCACGGGACGCAGCCCTTCCGCCTCGAGCAGACCCTGCGCCTGGAGCACCTGGAAGTCGTCGAGGACGGACATCTGGCTCTTGATCGGGCCGAAGGACCCGCGGTCCTTCAGCTTCTTGGCCAGCTCCTGGCCGGAGATGCCGTATTCCTTGGCCAGGTCGTGGATGCGCTTCTTCTGGGTCAAGCGGGTTCGGGTCTTCCTGGGATGCTCGTGGGTCGTCGGTGGGTGTGGGGTGCGCTCGCGCGCGCGTCAGCTCTGGCCGGCCGCCTGCTCGCCGTCCTGGGATCCGGCGTTCACGTCGCCGCCGGCTTCGGTCGTGCCCGCGCCCGCTTCGGCCGGTTGCGGAGCTCCGCCCGAGGCCTCGAGCTCGAACTCCGCGCGCGTCTTGATCTCGATCTCCCAGCCGCAGAGCTTGCTCGCGAGCCGCACGTTCTGGCCCTTCTTGCCGATCGCGAGCGACTGCTGGTCCTCGTCGACGATGACCACGGCGGAGTGGGTGTCGACGTCGGGGTAGATGTTGTCGATGTGGATCGTGGCCGGCTTCAAGCCGTTCATGATCAGGGTCTCGAGCGAGTCGGACCACTTGATGATGTCGATGCGCTCGCCGCGGAGCTCGTCGATCACGGCCTTGATGCGCGAGCCGCGCACGCCGACGCACGCGCCGATCGCGTCGATCTTCGGGTCGGCGGAGACCACCGCCATCTTCGTGCGGTAGCCCGGCTCGCGGACCACGCGCTTGATCTCGATGATCGCGTCGGCGATCTCGGGCACTTCGAGCTCGAACAGGCGGCGCACGAGGTCGGGGTGCGTGCGGCTGACGAGGATCTTCACGCGCGAGCCGTCCTTGCGCACCTCGACGATGATCGCGCGGATGCGATCGCCGGGGCTGAAGGTCTCGCCGCGCACGCGGTCGTCCTTGCCGACGTAGGCCTCGACCTTGCCGAGGTTGACGACCATGTAGTCGCCCTCGAAACGCTGGCAGACGCCGTTGACGAGCTGGCCGACGCGCGCTTCGTATTCCTCGAAGAGGACGTCGCGTTCCGCCTCGCGCAACCTCTGTTGGAAGCCCTGCTTCACCGCCTGCGCGGTGATGCGGCCGAGTTCCTGCATGTCGAACTCGTACTCCTCCTCGTTGTCCTCCATCGCCACGACGCCCGACTTGCGGTCGATCTTGACGACGAGATCCTCGCCCGCGCCGAGGCGTTTCCTCACGGCGGCTGCGATCGACTCTTCGAGCGCGCGGAAGATCACCTCCTTCGGGATGTCCTTCTCGCGGTGGATGACGTCGATCATCCGCAGCATGTCATCGGGGTTCATGGGCGTGGAGGGGGGGACGCCGGAGCGCGTGGTCCGCGGAGAATCGGACGCGGCGCTTCGGGCGGGGGCGGGAGGATGTTAAATGAATGCGGAAGCGGCTACCCCGCTTCCACCGGGCTTCGACGCAGGGCTCGGCACCCCCCGAACGACCTGTCCGGGAAAGTGGCCCGGCAGTGTGCGCGATCGCGGGGGTGGAGTCAACCTCGCGGCGGGCCGCCGGTCCCGTGTCCGAGACCCATCCGTGCCCCGTTTTTCCCCGTCCATGAGCCTTTTCGAGCGCCTCCTCCGTTTCCGGGAGCGCACCCGCGTCGCGGGCCCGCCGGAACGCGGACGTGGAGCGCTCGTCCTGGCCTTGCTGGCGTCGGCGGGGGCGATGGCGGGGCCCTTCGCGGCGGCGCAGGGACTCGGCGACCTCGAGCGCCTCGACGCGCGCGCGCTCCAGACGCGGCTCGCGGAGCTCGCGTCGGGCGGCGCCTCCGCTGCGACGCGCGCGCTCGACAAGTTCGAGGAGGCCTCGGTCGCCATTCGTCGCGGGCGGGCGTGGCTCGTGTTCGCGGC
>JACRIO010000205.1 GCA_016220035.1 Planctomycetota bacterium
CGAGCACCCGCACGTGCGGCGCGCGCGTCCCGCAGCTCCACGCGTCGGCCCACGCGCGCTCGTTCGCCTCGGGGACGGCCGGCGCGAGCTCCATCGGCGCCGCGAGCGCCTGCTCGACGAGCGCACGCAGCTCGGCGCGGCGCGCACGGCCGCGCACGGTCTCGCCGAGCACCCACTGGGCTCCGTCGCGTACTTCGCCGCGCAAGCCGCGCACGACCGCGTCGTCGGGTTCGAGCTGGAGCAACTCGGCGTGCACCGAGCGCGCGAGCCGCGCCGCGTCGGGCTCCGCCGCGAGGGCCGCGAGCAGGCCGTCGCGGAAGGGCGCGAGCGCCTCGACGCGCTTTCCAGGGAGCTCCGCCAGCGCCGCCTTGTTCAGGTTCTGCGCCGGGCGCGGCGCGGGCTCCTTCCACGCGCCGTCGGGGGTGCGCGCGAAGCGCAGGCCCTTGCGCGCCTCCGGGTTGTCCACATCGAGCTCGAGCACCTGCCGCCAGACCTTGTCGCGCTCCTGGTAGAGCTGTTTTTCCGCGCACCAGCCCGCGAGGCCGTTCAGGCGACCGACCAGCGCCTTCTTCAAGCCCGCGCGCGCCTCGACGAAGGCCGGGCTCTGCGCCTCCGCGACGAGGGCGAGCACGAGCGGGAGCAGGAACGCGAGGAAGCGACGCATCGGAACGGTCGGGAAGCGGGGTGGAGATTCTACGGCGCGTCCCGCGCGGTGCTGGGCGCGGAGTTCGGGGAATCGAAGGTGGAGAGCCTCCTCCGCGCGCCTGAAGTCCGCGCGAAGGCGGCGTCGGACCCGCGTTCGATCCGCGCGCGGGAGCGCGACGCACTCCGCGGGACGCGCGCTCGTCCTCGGACCCGTGCGGCGCGCGGCGAAGCACGGTCGGCGCGCCGGGCGCGCTACGCTCTGCCCATGGACCCCGAACGCCGAAGCGACCCCGCGCAGGACGACGCCCGTCTCTTGGCGCTCACCCGGCCGAACCGGAACCTCTTCTGGCTGTACGCGCTCACCTCGCTCGTGGGGTTGTGCCTCGCGCCGATCGTGTTCGTGCCGCTCTACTTCAAGTACCACACGCTGCGCTACCGCCTCGACGAGGAGGGCATCAGCGCGTCGTGGGGCATCCTGTTCCGGCGCGAGGTGCACCTCACCTACAAGCGCATCCAGGACATCCACGTCACGCGCAACCTCCTCGAACGCTGGCTCGGCATCGCAACCGTGCAGGTGCAGACGGCGTCGGGGTCGAGCTCGGCCGAGCTCGCGCTCGAGGGCATGGCCGAGTACGAGTCCGTGCGCGACTTCCTCTACCGGCGCATGCGCGGGCACGAATTCGCCAGGACCGGCGTTCCCAGCGCCGCCCGAGCCGAGCCGAGCCCGGTCGCGGGCGACGCGAAGGTGGTCGAGCTGCTCGAGGCCGTCCGCGGCGAGCTCGAGGCGGCGCGGCGCGCGCTCGAAGCGCGGGGGGGCTGAGCGGCGATGTACACCGCCCTGAAGCACCTCGTGGCGCGCCTCCTCCGCGTCCCCACCGAGCCGCCGCGCGTGCCCGAGGGCGCCTACGCGACGGTCGAGGTGCTGCGCGCGAGCCCGCGCTACCTGCGCTACCGCCTGATCGCCTTCTACCTCGGGAGCGTGTTCGGCGTGCTCGTGCTCGCGGTCGCGCTGGTCGCGACGCTCGTGACGCGGCAGTGGGCCGCGTTCGCGATCGCGGCGCTGCTCGCGGTCGTGATCGGGTTCTTCCTCGCCCTCGCGTGGTTCGCGGTGCGGCTCGACTACGACCTGCGCTTCTACGTGATCACGGACCGGTCGCTGCGCGTGCGCGAGGGCGCGTGGCGCCTCGCCGAGATGACGCTCACCTACGCGAACGTGCAGAACGTGCGCATCGAGCAGGGACCGCTCATGCGCCTGTTCGGGATCCAGGACCTCGTCGTAGACACCGCGGGCGGCGGCGCGTCCGGGCATCCGGGGAAAGGCACCGCGGCCGGGCATCAGGTGCGTCTCGCCGGCCTCGAGGACGCCCCGCGCGTGCGCGACCTCGTGCTCGCGCACGTGAAGCGCTTCGGGAGGACGAGCGGGCTCGGCGACCGCGACGATCCGGGCGAGGCGCGCGGCGCGAGCACGACGTCGCTCGGCGGCTCCGCGGAGGTCGTGCGCGCGCTCGAGGCGCTCGTCGCGAGCTCCCGCGCGCTGCGCCGCGCCGCCGAGACGCGCGCGGGCTGACGCGCGGCCCGCGAGGAGCGCGAAAAGGTGGCGGAGGACCGTCAGGAGCGGTCCTCCGCCACGGCGGTTCCCTTCACGACAGGAGAATCCACCCAGGAGCCCGCGGGCGCGCGCTCCGCGTGAAACGTCCGTCCCGTTCACGTCCTTCCCCCGAGTGCGCGCTCGCATGGCAACCGAACGACGTCCGAGTCGTCGAACGGGCATCGACCGATCCGCGATTTCTTTTTCGAGCCGGTGGCGAGAGTGGGGAATTCGACCTCTCGAACGCGGCGCGTGCGCTCTGGCGGCGCGCGCGCGCGTTCCTACGATGACCACGTGAGCACCGCGTCCACCGCCGCGACCTCGAACGAGCCGCTCGATGCCCCGGTCGCGTCGGTCGATGCGCCCGTGGCCACGCTCGACGCACCGGTCGCGTCGCTCCGAGGCATCGGCCCGGCGAAGGCGAAGGCGCTCGAGCGCATCGCCGTGCGCAGCGTGCGCGACCTCGTGTTCCTCCTCCCGCGGCGCGCGCGCGCGGCGGGGGACGAGCTTTCGATCGCGGCGGCGCTCGAGCGGCGCGGCGAGGAGGTGACCGTGCGCGGCGCGGTCGAGCGCCTCGCGGTGCAGCGCTTCGGGCGGCGCAACACGCTGCGCATCGTCGTGCGCGACGCGTCGGGGTCGCTCCCCGTGCTCTTCTTCAACCAGCCGTGGCTGCGCAAGTCCTTCGAGCTCGGGAAGGAGGTCGTCCTGCGCGGCCGGATCGGCGTGTCGCGCGGGCCCGCGCTGCTCGCTCCGCGCATCGGCACGGAGACGAGACCGCTCTCGGCCGCGGGCACGATCGAGCTCCTCTACCCGAGCGCCGACGGCGTGTCCGCGGAGACCGTGGGGCGGCTCGCGCGGGAACTCGCGGCGCGCTGCGCCTCGTCCATCGATGAGCCTCTGCCGGCCGAGCTGCTCGCCGCGCGCGATCTCCTCCCGCTCGCCGAGGCCGTGCGCTGCGTGCACGCACCGCCTTCGATCGAGGCCTTCGAGCGCGCGCGCCGCCGCCTCGCGCTCGAACCGCTCTTGCGCCTGCAGGCGCGGCTCATCGAGCGCCGGCGCTCGCGCGCGGAGTCGGGCGCCGCGCGC
>JACRIO010000206.1 GCA_016220035.1 Planctomycetota bacterium
CACGGGATGGGTGCCGCCGTGCTATGACCGACTCGCCTTGGGGGCGAACGCGCGCGGCGCGGCTCGTGAGCCGCGCCTCGCGCGTTTCCGTCGTGCGTCCGCGGTGGATCAGTGCAGGAGCCGGTCCGCCTCGTGCAGCGCGTCGAGCGCGCGCTCTTCCTCCGCGGTGAGTTCGCGCCCCCGGTAGGTGCGGTCGTCGTAGGCGCGGATCCCGTGCAGCGCGAGGTAGCGGTCGAACCAGCGGCGCGCCTCGAAGCGTCCGTACGCGGCGTCGCTCGTCGTCGCGGCGATCCAGATCGCTTCCTCGCTCAGTGGATCGAAGGCCGCGGCTTGCGACGCGATGCGCGCGGCGCGTTGGCGGCGCTCGGACTTGCCCAGCGCGGCGACGGACTTGGAGACGGCGGTCGAGGGCGCGCGGTCGGGATCGAGCTCGCGCGCCGACGGGAGGAGCTCGCCCGCCCGCGCGAGCGCCGTCGTGCGCGCGCCGAGATCGTCCTCGAACCGGTCCGCGAAGGCGGTCGTGAACAAGGGGCGCGCCATCGCGTCCTCCGCGTCGTCGAGCCGGTCGAGGATCGGCGCGAGCTCGCGCTCGATGTGCTCGTGCTGATGCGTGCGCGTGATCATCAGGATGCGCTCGTGGTCCACCTGCCACGGCGCGTTCGCGCCGAGCGCGCACGGCAGATCACGCAGCGCCTGGAGGTCGAGCCGGATCGCGCGCAGCCGCGCGGCCGCGAGGTCGCAGCGCTCGCAGAGCGCGCCGATCTCCGCGTCCGTGAGGTCGACCCAGCCGTCCGTCTGCGCCGCGAACAGGTCGAGGGCCCCGCGGACGTCCGCGAGCTCGCTCCCGACGCCGTCGATCACGCGCGAGCGCGTGCGGAAGCGCTGGTCCGTGAGCAACCGTGCGAGCAAGTCCGCGGGAGCTCCACCGGAGCGCAAGACGCGCGGGACGTCGGTCGAGAGCTCGCGAAAGCGCCGACCGAGCGCTTCGGGGTGCGCCTCGCCCGGTTCGAGCGTCGCGTACCAACCGCACTCGCGGTAGCGCGCGTCGATCGCGCCGAGCTCGAGCTCGACGTCGTGCGCGAGATCGCGCAGGCCCCCGAGGAACGCGCGGTCTTCGGGAGCGTTCGAGCGCAGGAGCCGCTCGACGTCGCGCCGTGTGCGGCCGTAGCCGAACCCGCGCGCGCCGTCCTGCGCTCGCGGCGCGCCGAACTCGTCGGCCCGCGCGCGCGCGGCGGTCCGGGCCGTCGGACTGGTCGTCTTCGCGCCCGCCGTGACCGGCGACGACGCGAACATGGAAAGGATGAGCACTGCCAGCATGGGAACCCCTCGTGGAGCGCGAAGGGAATCCCTGCCAGGAAGGGCGCCGTCCTCAGACGAACGGTCCGCCCGCCCCCTCGCGCTCGGCCTCGAATCTCGTGGGCCGATCTTTCGGAGGGACGACGGGGGTGGTCTTGAGCCCATCCTGGAGATCCAGCCCGAGCGCCGGCCGCTTCAACGCGAACGGAAGCTCCGACCGGGAAAACTTGGACGCGTCCGCGCTCGGGAACGGCGTCGCCGCGCTCCGCTGCGCGCGCACTGCTTCGAGCGCGGGCCCGAGCGCGCGCCGCGCGAGCGCGATCAGACGCGAGAGTCGGGTGAAGCCGGCCGTCGGCAGCCGACGCGCGAGCGTCACGGCGTCCGCGGTGGCGAGCTGATCCATCGAGCGCACGCCGGCCGACGCGAGCTCCGCCACGAAGGCCGCGTCGAGGCCGTCGAGGTCGTGGGCGTGCAGGGGTGCTCCGAGTTCCTCCGCTGGAACCACGGCGAGCTCCTCCCCGCGCTCCTCCGGCCGCGAGCGCGCGAGGCGCGGTGCCGCCGCGGACTCCGGTTCCTGCTCCGGCGCTTCGGACGCCGTCTCCTCGACGTCGCGCTGCCGCCACGCATCGACGACGCGCTGGACGAGGCGTTTTTCGCGCGCGGGGAGCTCGACCGCAAGGCTCTCGCCGGGCTGGGCCGCGCTGTGCATCTCGCGCGCGTCGATCTCGGGGTTGAGCACGGAGTCCGCGATCTCGGCGCGCGCGCTCGGCAGCGGTGCACGCGGTTCCTCGTGGTCGAAGGCCGGGGGCGGCGCGCTCTCGCTCAGGGTTTCGCCCAGGGGTTCGCCGTGCAGGCGCTCGCGCAATCCGCGCGCCTCGCGCTGCAACCGCCGCGCGGACGCGGGCGTGCACGCGAGGATCTGGGCGGCGCGCTCGGCATCGAGCCGCTCCAGCGCCTCGAGTGTCGCGCACCCCGCCTGGCGCAGGCGCTTCAGCGTCGCCGGACCATCCGCGTGCAACGTACACAGGAGAGCCATCGCATCCATGGGATCCGCACCTCGCGCCCACCCTCGGGCGGCACGCGTCGGTGTAGACAAAGGCGGGGCGGGAAACCAGAGCCGACCTCGTGACGTGCCCCCGCCGCGCTGCGGGATCTTCCCTGGTCGAGTCCAGCGTGACGGCATCCGCGAGCGCCCCGGGTTTCCGAGCGAGCGGCCGACCCCATGGGAACCGCCCGCTCGACAGGATGCGTCGATCCGCCGCACGCCTCGAAGCGCGCGCGGAGCACCCGTCGATCGTCGACCCATTCGTGACGTCGATCGTCGCGGGCGGGCGGAAGCGCGCTGTCGAGCTGGGGTCGGCGGCCGGCGGCCGCGAGCCGCCGGGGCGCTTTGACACTGCACGACACCGGTGAGAAGCTCCCGCGCAGAACCGCAACTGGCCGACGCCCATGACGATGCTCCTCACCCTCATCGCGACCCTCTCCCGCCCCGCACTCCAGGACAAGCCCGCCGCGCCGGCCCCGATCGTGACGACGGCGGAGCAGACGACGCTTTGGCCGCTCGCGAAGCTCGCGCGGCCCAAGTTCCCCGACCTGCCGGCTGCGACGCAGGTCGAGGGCGTCGCCTGTCACGCGGTCGAGCTCGCGTGGCCGCGCGGGGCGAGCAAGCTCTGGATCTACGTTCCCGCCGACGCCAAGCCCAAGGCCACGCCGTGCGTGCTCGTCGCGCCGGCGGGCAGCAACCTGATGTTCGGCATGACGCTCGGCGACGGCGACCGAGCCGAGCACCTGCCCTGGGCCAAAGCGGGCTTCGTCGTCGTTGCCTACGAGCTCGAAGGCGCCATGCCGGAGGAAGACCGGCAGACGGACGAGAACGTGTTCCGCCAACTCCACCGCTTCGCCGACAGCTGGGCCGGAATCCAGGACGCGGAGGCGGCGCTGGAGTACGCGCTCGCCAAGCTGCCGATGGTCGATCCCGCGCGGGTTTTCGCCGCCGGCCACAGCTCCGCGGCGACGGCGACGATGCTATTCGCGCAGCACGAGCCGCGGCTGCGCGGAGCTTGCGCGTTCATGCCGATCGTCGACGTGCCCACGCGCATCCCCGACGAGACCGAGGCCACGATCGAGGCGCAGATCCCCGGCTGGAGCGCCTTCCTCGCGCGGATCTCTCCCGACCGGCACGTGACCGACTTGCGCGTTCCCTTGTTCCTGTTCGGCGCCGAGGACGACGACAACGTGCGGTACGCCGACGTCGCTGCGTTCGCCGAGAAGGTGAGGGGCTCGAAGCGGGAGGTCGTCTTCGAGCACGCGGCCGAGGGCGGCCACTACCAGGCGATGATCGACGCCGGACTCCCGCGCGCGATCGCATGGGCGCAGGCGCTCCCGCCACGCGGAGCACCGGGCAAGCCGGCCGACGCGCAGGGCAAACCCGCGAAGCCAGCCAAGGAGAAGTCGAAGGGCTGAGCACGCGGGGAGCTTCTCCAGGGAGAAGACCCTCGGGCAGAGGCCCCTCGACCGAGGCGGCCAGCGCACGGGTCAGGACGATCCATCGACGCGCACCGTCGGTGTCACGTCGGAATCCAGACCGCCTGACACAGCCCCAGCCGAGGAGCCGTTGGACCGGTGATCGGCGCTTGTTTCCCCGAGGGAATCGCTGGTCTGCGGTCGCCGTCCGTGGGCCTCGGGGTGCGCACCCAAACCTGTCCGCATTGCTTGCGCGCGCTGGCGAGGGCGGGGAGATGGCCGCCCAGGACCGCCGCACCGACCCGATCGCGCTCACGCCAAGCCTGGAGGTCTGGACTCCCGGACGATCGATGGGCGAACGCGCGCGGTCCGAGCGATCGGATTCCCCACTTCCGATCTCGGCGATGGTCGGCCGAGGGTTCCCGAATCAACATCGAGATCATCCGCGGGTTCGTGCTCGTGCACTCGATCCTGTCCGCTCCCTCGGCGTGCCGAGGCAGGGGTGTAGGAGGTGGACGCGGAGTCGACCGAACCGGAGGCGGTCGCGCACCCCTGTCAGGCGATCTGGATTCAGCAGGGACGGATGGAGTCGATCCAGCAGCTTCGCGAGGGGCGTCCGATGGATTCGAGCCGCGATGGTGATGCGCGTATCACCCCCGCGCCCGCACCTTCACCGTCTCCCCCACGGTGTTCATCATCCGCCGCAGCTCGTCGTAGTCCGAGTGCTGCATGCGGATCCACGCATTGGCCATGTATCCGCCGCCGACGGACTGCGTCGGCGTGCCGGGGGGCGGGAGGTAGTAATCGATGATCCACCGCCCGTACGCGTGCTGCACCTTGTCGAACCCGTCGTAGCCCGTGATGCGGCCGTCGCACTCCGGACGCAGCGCGATCATCCCGCCGGCGCGCGCGCGCGAGGGCTTCGACTCCGTGCGACCGTGCACGATCGCCTTCGCCCACTCCACGTACAGATCGAGGTCGTTCGCCGCGCCGTAGACGTCCCACACGCGCACTCCCGGAGGACGGCAACCGATCTCGCTGAACTTGAGGCCCTTCGGCCCGAAGAACCACTCCATGTGCGTCGCCGACGTCCCGATGCCGAGCGCTTGGATCACCTTCTGGCCCATCGCCTTAACCTCGGCGTAATCGGGTGCGTCCATCCGGTTCGTCAGCACGATCTGCGGCGAGATCCACCGTGTGCGCATCGCCTCGAGGACGTTCGGGTAGTAGTGGCAGATGAAGTCGTGCTGCACGCGGCCTTCGATCGAGAGCGTGTCGTAGAAGCCCTCGTGGCCCTCGATGAACTCCTCCACCGCGATCGGGGCGCCCTTGTCGACGCGCGTCGAGCGGAGCGCGGCCTCGAGCTCGACGTCGTTCGCCACCTTGCTCGTCCCCGACGCGCCCGCGCCGTCGCGCGGCTTCAGGATGAGCGGGTAGCCGACCTTCTTCGCGAACGCGCGCACTTCGCTCGCGTCGCTCGTGCCGATCGACTGCGCGCACGGGACGCCCGCAGCGCGCAGCGCTTCCTTCATCGCGGGCTTGTCGCGACAGAGGAACGCCGTGCGCGTGCTCGTCCCGGGGATCGAGCAGCGCTCGCGCACGGTCGCGGCGGCCTGGATGTGCGCTTCGACGGTCGCTTCGAGCCGGTCGACCCACCCGCGCGCCTGGATGCGGCGCACGGCGTCGTGGAGCCCCTCCTCGTCGACGACGGAGCGCACCTGCTCGTACCCGGCCAGCCAGTCGCGCATCTCGGAGTCGAGCGCGCTCGCCGGCGCCTCGCCGATCGCCGTGACGCGCGCGCCGACGGCCTTCAACGCGCGCGGGAACTCGCGCTGGTTCCGGGGGAAATTGGGTTCGACGAAGATCACGTGCATGGGGGTCTCCGATTGCGGAGCGCGCGATCGCGCTCGCGGCTCGTCTTCGATGTGAGGGCTCGTTTGGAGGCTCGTTTCCGGTTCGGGGTCGTCGTTCAGCGGCCGAGGAGCCGCTCGTAGAGCGCCTCGTACTGCCGCACCTGCTTCTCCCACGAGAAGTCCTGCGCCATCCCGTTCTGCACGAGCCGGTTCCAAGCCTGCTCGTCGCGCCAGACGCCGAGCGCGCGCGCGATCGCGTCGAGCAGCGCCTCGCCCTTGAACTCGTCGAACAGGAAGCCCGTGCCCGCGCCGGTGCGGCCGTTCCACTCCTGCACGGTGTCGGCGAGGCCGCCGGTGCGCCGCACGATCGGCACGGTGCCGTAGCGCAGCGAGTACATCTGGTTCAAGCCGCACGGCTCGTAGCGCGACGGCATGAGGAAGAGATCCGCGCCGGCCTCGATCGAGTGCGAGAGCGCCTCGTCGTAGCCCGTCGCGTACGCGACCTTGTCGGGGAAGCTCCGCTGGAGGCTCGTGAAGAAGTTCTGGTAGCGCTCCTCGCCGCTGCCGAGCACGACGAGCCGCACATCCTGCCGGTGGAGCACGACGGGCAGCGCCTCGGCCGCGAGCTCGAAGCCCTTCTGCGCCGTGAGCCGCGACACGATGCCGAACACGGGCGCGTCGGGTCCCGCGGCGAGGCCGTACTTGGCGAGCAGCGCAGCGCGGCACGCGCGCTTCCCCTTCAAGTCCTTCGGCGAGTAGCGCGCGGGGATGAGCTCGTCGTGGCGCGGATCCCACACGTCGTAGTCGACGCCGTTCACGATGCCGACCAACGCGTCGCGCCGCGCGCGCAGGAGTCCTTCGAGGCCCATGCCGAGCTCCGGCGTCTGGATCTCCTCCGCGTACGTCGCGCTGACCGTCGTCACCGCGGTCGCGTAGAGCAGGCCCGTCTCGAGGAAGCCGATTTTGCCCTCGCGCAGGTGTTCTTGATGGAGGAGGTTCGCGAAGTGCTCGAAGCCGAGGTCGTGGAGCTTGTCCGCGCCGACGATCCCCTGGTAGCCGATGTTGTGGAGCGTGAGCACCGTCTTCGTCGACTGGAACATCCGGTCCCAGCCGTACACCGTGCGCAGGTAGAGCGGGATCAGGCTCGCGTGCCAGTCGTTCACGTGGAACACGTCGGGCGCCCACTTCGACCACTGGCAGAGCTCGATCGCCGCGCGGTTCAGGAGCACGAAGCGCAGGTGCTCGTCCTGGTCCTGCGTGTAGATCCCCTCGCGGTCGTAGAGCTCGGGACAGCGCACGAACCACACGCGCGTCTTCGAATCGGGGAGCTCCGTGGTCGACACGCTGAACCACGTGCGCTTCGAACCGAGCGTGATCGGGACGTCCTGCAGGCCGGGGACGGGCTCGAGCTTCCACTTCCCCTGTTGAACACGTTGATAGAGCGGCATGACGAGCCGCACGTCGTGCCCCTTCTTGCCGAGGTGTCGCGCGAGCGCCGCGGCGACGTCCGCGAGGCCGCCGGTCTTGGCGAAGGGCGCGGCTTCGGACGAGACGATGCAGACCTTGAGTGCGCTCATGCCGGGGGGCTCCGCGCGGCAGTGTAGCGGCGCGGGTGCGCGCGGTCGCGCCGACGAGCGCGCCGCGGACGAAGCACGCCGCCGGTAATGCCGCGAGGCCGACGGCACTTCGCCGTCGGCCTCGCTGCTCGTCGTGAACGGAACGCTCGGGGTCAGCCGACCCGTCGCGCCTCGATCACCAGGTGATGCCCCAAGCGTTCGTGCCGTTGAAGGTCTCGGGCGGGCAGAACGCGGCCGACGCGTTGCGGTAGTAGGCCATGTAGTACGCCGTGATGCCCGAACCCGGCGGCGTGTCGTTGCCGACACCCCAGCCGTTCGACAGCGTCACCGTATCGGTCGGCGAGGGGAAGCTCGCGAGACCCGGCGCGAAGATCGGCTTCGTGCGGCGGCGCAGGACGCCGTCGACGCAACGCACGCCGTCGCCGAACACGAGGCCGACGACGTTGTCCACGTCGCCGCGCATGAAGATCACGTTGCCGCTCGCGTTCACGCCGTCGACGTTGAGGGCCACGGTGTCGAGGGCCACGGAGCCCGTCGCCGCGAGTCCCGCACCGCTCGCGTTGAACGAGCTAGCGCAGCCGCGGCCGGCGGCGCCGAAGTTCAGGCACGGGCAGTCCGTCGTCACGTTCGGGTCGAGGTTGTCGCCCGCGCAGAACGCCGCGAAGAGCGGCGGCGCGCCGACCGTGAAGCAGGCCCAAGCGATGTCGAACTGGCTCACCTTCGTCAGCGCGACCGGCGTAGTGGTCGTGCCGTCGGAGATCGAACACGACACGTTGAGCGCGACCGTCGTGCTGCTGTTCGCCAGGGCGTTGGGGAAGTCCAGGACGGTGCCGGTCTGGAAGTCCTCATCCGCGTTGGCGTCACCGTTGCTGTTCGCGGTGTTGAAGTTCGAGATGGCGACGTAGTACGTGCCCGCCGCGAGCGTGCGCGTCGCGCGCGACTGCAGCGAGGGGCCGGCCGGACCTTCGTCGTCGTTGTGGAAAGTCGCGACTGGGTTGAACGACGAGTCGTACACGTAGAGCTCCGTGTCCGTCGTGTGACCCTGAGCGATGGTCGTGACCGTGATCGGGCCGGGGAGGAACGCGCCCGGAACGATCACCGGCGTGATCGCCGTCGACGAAAGCGTCGAGACGTAGTCCATCGTCGTGGCCGCAGCGCCCGTGACGCGGTACACGATGCGGCTCGGAGCGCCGCCCGACGCGTACCACTGGTTGTAGCGCGGAGGCAGCGTCAGAGTGGACGAGGTCTGGAGCGTGAGGTCCGTGCCCGCGTTGGGCACGCCCGCGGCCTGGCTGAGACCGCGGATCGTGCCGGTGTGGCCGACGACCGCGCTCGTGATCGTGAGACGGTACTGATTGAGGCCGCCAGCCTGGGTGCAGACCGTCACGTCGTAGTAATCGGCCGAGGCCGCGCCGGGAACCGTCGTCGACGTGCCGGTCGTGTTGCCGGTGATCGTGTCCCCCACGTTCATGCAGTTGACGACGTTGGCGGCCGCCTTCGTGTCGTTCGCTTCGGTCTCGGGGAAGTTCGTCTGTGCGTAGCTCGCGGCGCTCGTGGCGAGCACGGCGGCGAGGAATGTCCAACTCTGCTTCATGGGTTCTCCTGCTAGGAAACAAGCCCCACGGCGCCGCTCTGCCTCGGTCGAGGCTGCCTGAGTTGCGGGCCAGTAGGGTCCCCTGGAGTCTCCCTTCGAAGTGCCCAGCGCGCCAGACGGGAATGGGACTCGTCGGACACGTCAGGCTTCGGGAGGACCTCCCGCCGACCCCCCATGGGCCCTCGGCGTGAAGATCCTTCCGCCCCTCGCTTCCACCTGCACTTGGGTCGGGAATCGTCCGCCCTGAGGCTCCCCACGGCGCCGGCTCCTCCGCGGTGGACCCGCGCTCGGGCTCACCAGTCGACCCGCACGCCGTTCGTGACGTTGAAGGTCTCCGGCGGGCAGAAGGTCGCGACGGAGTTGCGGTAGAAGGCCTGGTAGTAGCGCCGCATTCCGCTCCCCGGCGTCACGCCCCCCCGCGCGGAGAGCGTGAGCGCGTCGCTGGCGTTCGGGAACGCGCTCGTCCCGCCCGAGTTCACGCGCAGGCGCAGGCGCAGGAGCACGCCGCCCGTGCACCGCACGCCGTCGCCGAACACCGCGTCCGCGAGCGCGTCCCCCTGCAGGAACACGCTCACCGCCGCCGACGGCATTCCGGAGGCGTTCAGCACGACCGAATCGCTCGCGGGAGCGCCGCTCGCGTTCAACACGGCACCCGAGGACGTCACGGAGTTCCCGCAGCCCTTCCCCGGCGAGCCGGAGTTCCCGCAGGGACACGGCGTCGTGTGATCGGCGAGCGCCGCGTCCCCCGCGCAGAAGCTCGCGATCGGCGCGCTCGCGTCCGTGCCCTCGAGCCGCCAGCCGGTCAGCGCGCCGACGTCGGAGCCGGCCCAGTCGCGGATCTCGAGCCGCCAGCTCCCCGCGGGTCCGGTGATCGTCGACAAGGGAACGTTGCTCGCGTTCACCGTCCACATCCCCGCGCCGGTGTTGAAGAAGGGGCCGTACGCGCCGGGCCCGATGTTCGTCGTGCCCTGCTGCACGCTCGCGCCGCCCGCGTCGACGAACCGGTAGTCGCCGAGCAGGTAGTTGCCCGTGTCCCCCGGCAGCCAGCCGTCCGAGCCCGGACGCACGACGAGGTTGTGGGCGGCGCCGCCGGGATCGACGAGCAAGAGGTGCAGGTCGCCCCGCCAGCTGTGTTGGAAGCCGAGGAGCTCCACGGCGGTGATGCTCGTCACCGCGCTCGACACGCTCACCGTCGAGGAGAACGGCGTGCCCGTGTACGCGACGTTCCAGGCACCCGTGTTCGGGACGTGGTCGGGGATCGCGCCGCCGGGGCCGGTCACCGCGAAGTTCCCCGCCTGCGCGGCGAGCGCGAGCACCGACGAGCACAGGACGGCGAGCGCGGAGCGCTGCATGGTCGGGGACGGGGACGGGGAGGGGCTCGGGGCCGCGGCGCCGAGACGGTCCGCGCGCCGAGGAGCACGACGTGGACGGCCGAACGCGGGGCGCGGTCGGTCACGATCGAGGGGCGATCGGGTCGAGGCTCCCCGAACCCTACCCCGGAATCCGCGTGGCGGTCGGGAGCGCCCGCACGGGACTGCTTTCGAGGAGTCGCGGGTCCCGTGCTATCGTTTTCGCCCTCGTTTCCCGCGGAACCGCTTCCCTCACCGGCCCCATGCCCAACGTCGTCTTCGTCGTCCCGTTCGCGATGGATGCCTCGCTCCGGTTCGTGCGCGCGGCCGCCGCGCTTCCGAACGTGCGGCTCGCGGTCGTCACGCAGGAGCCGCCCGAGCGCTTCCCCGACGACCTCCGCGCGGCGCTCGCCGGTCATGCCACCGTGGACGACGCGATGCAGTCCGATCAGATCGTCGCCGCCGTGCGCCAACTCCTGGGCGCGCTCGGCGGCCGCGTCGACCGCATGATCGGCATCCTCGAGCCCCTGCAGGTGCCGCTCGCGGAGGCGCGCGTGGCGCTCGGCCTCCCCGGTGCCTCCGTCGACGTCGCGCTCAACTTCCGCGACAAGGCGCGCATGAAGACGCTGCTGCGCCAGCACGGGCTCCCCTGCGCGAAGCACTGCCTCGCCGCGCGCGCGGAGGATGCGCTCGCGTTCGCCGAGCGCGTCGGGTTCCCGCTCGTCGTCAAGCCGCCCGCCGGTGCGGGAGCGCGCAACACGTTCCGCGTGAACTCGCGCGCCGAGCTCGACGACGCGCTGCGCACCATGCCGCCGCGGCCGGAGAAGCCCGTGCTCTTCGAGGAGTTCATCCAGGGCGAGGAGTACAGCTTCGACACCGTCACGCTCGGCGGACGGCACGTGTTCCACTCGATCTCGCGCTACGCGCCCGCGCCGCTCGACGTCCTGCAGAACCCGTGGATCCAGTGGGCCGTGTACCTGCCGCGTAGCATCGACGACCCCAAGTTCGGCGCGATCCTCGACGCGGGCCCGCGCGCGCTCGACGTGCTCGGCATGCACGTCGGCCTGACGCACATGGAGTGGTTCCGCCGTCCCGACGGATCGATCGCGATCTCCGAGGTCGCGGCGCGTCCGCCGGGCGCGCAGTTCACGACGCTCCTGTCGTACGCGCACGACTACGACTTCTACCAGGGCTGGGCGCGCCTGATGATCCACGAGCAGTTCACGCCGCCGCGGCGCAAGTACTCCGCCGGCGCCGCCTACGTGCGCGCGCAAGGCAATGGCGCGCGCATCGTCGGCGTCCGCGGCCTCGCCGAGATCCAGCGCGAGCTGGGCGAACTCGTGGTCGAGTCGAAGCTCCCGCGCGAAGGCCAAGCGCCGACGGGAACGTACGAAGGCGAGGGCTACATCGTCGTGCGCCATCCGGAGACACGTGTCGTCGAAGAGGCCCTGCGGCGCATCGTCGAGACGATCCGCGTCGACCTCGGATGACGCGGAGCGCGCGCCGCGCCGCGCTCGGCTTCGACGGCGCACCTCGCACCCGGGTGCGCCTTCGCATCGTGCGTCCGGGCGCTACACTGCCCGTTCCGCGTCCCCCTCGACGACCCCTCGATATCACGCCATGAACGTGCTCCTGATCTCGCCGGGCTTCCCCCACCAGATCCCCTTCTTCACGATCGGGCTCGCGAAGGTGGGCGCCAAGGTCTTCGGCGTCGGCGACCAGCCGGTGCAGGCGCTCGACGAGAAGGTGCGGCGCGCGATGACGGGCTACCTGCAGGTGAAGAACCTGTGGGACGAGGAAGCGACGACGGACGAGATCCACGCCTGGGTGCGCGGAAAGTCGATCGACCGCGTCGAGTGCCTGTGGGAACCCGGCGTCGTGCTCGCGGGACGCGTGCGCGAGGCGCTCGACGTGCCCGGGCTCACCGTCGAGCAGTCGATCCCGCTGCGCGACAAGGTCGCGATGAAGAACGTGATCGAGGCCGCGGGCCTGCGCACGCCCAAGCACGCGCGCGTGAAGACGGCGCGGGAATGCCGTGAAGCGGCCGAGCGCATCGGCTACCCGCTGATCATCAAGCCGATCGCGGGCGCGGGTTCGGCCGACACGTACGAGCTGCGCGCTCCGCAGGACCTCGAGAACGCGCTGAGGATCCTGCAGCACGTGCCCGAGGCCTCGATCGAGGAGTTCATCGAAGGCGAGGAGCACACGTTCGACACGGTGTGCGCGAACGGCGAGATCCTCTTCGAGAACGTCGGCTGGTACCGGCCCAAGCCGCTCGTCTCGCGCCTCAACGAATGGATCAGCCCGCAGACGATCTGCCTGCGCGACATCGACCAGCCCGAGCTCTCCCCCGGCCGCAAGCTCGGCCGCGACGTGATCCGGGCGCTCGGTTTCCGCGACGGCTTCACGCACATGGAGTGGTTCAGGACGCCGAAGGGCGAGGCGGTGTTCGGCGAGATCGGCGGCCGTCCGCCCGGCGGGCAGATGGTGCACGGCATGAACTACACGACGGACGCGGACCTGTTCGTCGGCTGGGCCGAGGCGCTCGTGCACGGACGCATCTCCCAGGACCTCCGCAAGCAGTACAACGCGTGCCTCGTCTTCAAGCGCGCGCAGGGGAACGGCCAACGCGTCGTGCGTTACGACGGCCTCGACCGCGTGCTCAACGAGGTCGGACAGAACCTCGCGCACATGGAGCTCACCCCGCTCGGCGCGCCGAAGAAGGACTGGCGCCAAGTCGTGCAGGGCGACGGCTGGATCGTCGTGCGCCATCCCGAGCTCAGGCGCATGATCGAGCTCGCCGACCGCGTCGCCACCGACCTCACGCTGGTGGCCGGCTGAAATGCAGCGCCCCAAGGTCGTCCTGCTCGGTCCCCAGCGGCTCCACCCGACGCTGAACCTCGCCGTCGACGCGCTCGGCGTGCACGGACGCATCGCCGCGATCACCGCGGGCTGGGAGGAGCGCGAAGCGGAGGACCAGGAGCTCTCCGCGCACCTCGGCGGGCGCACGATCAACCTGCGCCTTTGGGAGCGCGCGAGCGACGTGTCCCAGCGCGATCCCGAGCTCCTGCGCGGCTGGCGCGCGCGCATCGACACGCAGCGCGAGATCCACGACATCTACAAGCTGCGCCTCGGACACGAGATGGAGTGCGCGCGCGAGCTCCTCCAACGCGAAGCGCAGGACCCGACGCGCGAGCTCGTCGTCGCCGAGTGCGAGGGCGCCATCGACGCGGTGCGGCGGCTCGACGCGTTCCACCTCGAGCGCATCCGCGCCGTCCACGAGGAGTTCGCGGACCTGTGGCGTCCGCACGAGCGCGATTCCGTCGCGCGCCACCGCCGCGAGATCGCGGGCATCCTGCACGAGGTCGAGTGCCTCTGCGTCGCCGGCGGCCACGTCGCGCGCCTGCTCGACCACCTGCGCCTGTTCGGGATCTTCGGCCTCCTGCCCGAGATGCCCGTGATCGCGTGGTCGGCGGGCTCGATGGCGCTCGGCGACCGCGTGGTGCTCTTCCACGACGCGCCGCCGCAGGGTCCCGGCAACCCCGAGGTCTTCGAGCTCGGGATCGGGCTCTACCGCGGGCTCGTGCCGCTGCCGCACGCCTCGAAACGCCTGAAGCTCGACGATCCCTTGCGCGTGAAGCTCATGGCGCGACGCTTCCGGCCCGCGTTGTGCGCGGTGCTCGACCCGAAGACGCGCCTCGACTGGAACGGACGGCGGTGGCGCGGCGAGCACGGCACGCTGCGCATGTGCGAGAGCGGCGCGCTCGCGGAAGTGAACGCCGTATGAACCCGCTGCTCACCGATCTCGAGAAGCGGGCGCGCACCCGTCCGCGGGAGGTCGACGCGCTCCTCGCGCAGCACACCTTCCCCGTCGTCGAAGGGCGCAACGTCACGTTCGTCTTCCGCGGCGACGCGGAGGCGGTGCGCTTGCAGCACTGGATCCACGGACTGCAGAGCGCGCAGCCGCTCGCGCGCATCGGCGGCACGAACCTGTGGGCGCTCACGATCGACCTGCCCGAGGGCTCGCGCATGGAGTACAAGCTCGAGGTCGAGCAGTACGGCCATCGTCGGCTCGTGCAGGACCCGCTCAACCCGCACCTCGCGCGCGATCCCTACGGCGCGAACTCGGTGGTCTACGGCGCGGGCTACGCGCCGCCGGAGTGGACGCTGTTCGACGCGGAAGCGCGCCAGGGCGAGATCGTCGACCACTGGGTCCAGAGCGATTTCCTCGGGAAGCGGCCGTTCAAGGTCTACCTCCCCGCGCGCTTCCGACGCTCGCGCCGCTATCCGCTGCTCGTCGCGCACGACGGCGAGGACTACATGCGCTTCGCGGGCTTCAAGACGATCCTCGACAACCTCGTCCACCGCCTCGAGATCCCGCCGCTCGTCGTGGCGCTCATCCAATCGCCCGACCGACTGCACGAATACGCCGCCGACGACCGCCACGCGCGCTTCCTGGTGCACGAGCTCGTCCCGCTGCTCGAGAACGAGTACCCGCTCGTCGCGAAGCCGACGGGGCGCGCGCTCATGGGCGCGAGCTTCGGCGCGGTCGCGTCGTTGCACGCGGCGTGGAAGCACCCGCGCTTCTTCGACCTGCTCGCGCTGCAGTCCGGTTCGTTCGTGTTCACCGACATCGGCGACCACCAGCGCGGCCCGCTCTTCGATCCGGTCGTGAAGTGGGTCAACGAGTTCCGCGCGAGCCCCGGCCGCCCGAGCGACAAGCTCTTCGTGTCGTGCGGCAAGTACGAGTCGCTCATCTACTACAACCGCTCGCTCGTGCCGCTCCTGCAGAAGACCGGCATGCAGGTCGAGTTCAGCGAGGCCCCCGACGGCCACAACTGGGAGAACTGGCGCGATCGGTTGCGCGAAGCACTGTGCACGCTGTTCCCCGGGCCGTTGTGGCACGTGTACGAGTGAGCTCGATCCGATCCGCGTGCGGCGCGTAGACTGTGCGCCGGCCAAGAGCCCGTACCGGACCCTTTCTCCAGGAGCCCCCTCATGCGTTTGCTCCCCTTCCTGCTCGCGCTCCCGCTCGCGGGTTCCCTGCTCGCCACGCCGCTCGCCCACGACGGCGTCCGCATCGCCCTGAAGTACGAGAAGGACCAGGTCCTCCGTTATCGCAGCACCCTCACGATGGAGCAGACGGTCAGCGGTCCAACGGAGATCACGACCAGGAACGAGACGGCGCAGGTGTTCGCGCAAAACGTCAAAGAGGTCGACAAGGAGGGCGTCGCCACGCTCGCCTGCGAGTGGGAGGCGGTGCGCATGAAGGTCGAGGCGGGCGGCGGCGTCACGATCGACTACGACTCGACCGATCCGAAGAGCACGCCGCCGGAGGGCCTCGCCGGGTTCGCCAAGCTCGTCGGCCTCGGGTTCGAGATGCAGGTGAAGCAGAACGGCGAGATCGTGCGCTTGAAGGGCATGAAGGAAGCGCTCGACGCGCTCTTCGAGGGCAGCGACCCGGGCGTGGCCGTCATGAAGCAGATGTTCCAGGGCATCCTCGACGACGACAACATGAAACGCACCTTCGAGGCCACCGTCTGGCCCGAGCACGAGTTGAAGGAGGACGAGGTCTGGAGCCGCGACGTCGCGATGAAGCTCGGGCCGCTCGGCGAGGCGACGTTGAAGTACGAGTACACGTTCCGCGGCATCGTCGACGAAGGCGGCGAGCGTTGCGCGAAGCTCGACATCGCCGTGGTGATGAAGTTCGGGGACGAGATCGACACCTCGAACATGCCCGGTGCCGAACAGCTCGACATCGAACTCGACGTGAAGGACTCGAAAGGCTCGGGCGAGCTCTACTTCGCCATCGACAAGGGGCGCCTCGTGCGCACGACGATGGACCAGGACGTCGAGTTCTCGATGAACATGAAGGCGAAGGAAGCGATCCCCGGATTCCCCGAGGAAGGCCTCGACATCGGCTTCGACATGAGCACCAAGGTCGAGATGCGCCTCCTCGGGAAGGACGATCCGCCGTTCGGGGAAGCCCGCTCCGACGCGAAGAAGTGAGCTCGCGGGCGCGGTTCCGCCCCGTGCCGAACCCGCGTTCCCGCGCTACACTCCCGCGTTCCCTGGCGTGCCTTCGAGGCCGCACGATCCCCCTGCAAAGGACTCCCCCGTCGTGACCACGATCACCCGCAAGATCGGTCTGTCCCTCGGCGCCGACACCTGCTGGCCCATCTGCTACGAGGACATCGTTCGCGAGCTCGATCTCGCGCTGCCCCACGGCCCGAAGGGCCAAGACACCCTACGCTTCGAGGTCGAACGCGTGCGCATCGCGCCCTTCGACCTCGGGCAGGGCTGCCCGTACGACGTCGTCGTCGATCGCCTGACGCACTGGTACGTGCCGACGCGTGAGTGGATCAAGCGGTCGATCCTGATGGACGGCCTCTACGTCTGGAACAACCCGTGGTCGGTGCAGTCGAACGAGAAGAGCACGACCTACGCGGCGATGCTGAAGCTCGGACTGCCGATCCCGAAGACGTGGCTCGTCTCGCCCAAGAGCTACGAGGAGAAGAACGACCTGCAGACGACGCTGACGCGCTACGCGGACCTCTTCGACCTGGGCGCCATCGGCAGGGAGATCGGCTACCCGATGTTCATGAAGCCGTACGACGGCGGCGGCTGGGTCGGCGTCAGCAAGATCGACGACGAAGCCGCGCTGCGCGACGCGTACGAGAAGAGCGGCAAGGCGTTCATGCTGCTCCAGAAGGGCGTCGTGCCCTTCGACGCGTTCGTGCGCTGCATCGCGCTCGGCCCGCAGACGCACGTGATCAAGTACGACCCGTCGCAGCCGCTCCACCAGCGCTACACGACCGAGCGCGACTTCATGAGCGCGGACGATCGCAAGCTGCTCGAGGACATGACGCTGACGATCAACGCCTTCTTCGGCTGGGACTTCAACAGCTGCGAGGCGCTCCTGAAGGACCATGTCTGGTATCCGATCGACTACGCGAACCCGTGCCCCGATTCGCAGGTGACGAGCCTGCACCAGCACTTCCCGTGGCTCGTCAAGAGCTACGTCCGCTGGTCGCTCTACTGCGCCGCGACGAAGAAGAAGATGCGCCCGTCGCTCGACTGGGAGCCGTTCTTCGCGGCCCGCGACGAAAAACTCGACCTGCGCACGCAAGTGGCGCGCTACGCGAAGATCGCGCGCGAGCGCCTCGAGGCCGATCGCTTCGAGGAGTGGTGCGCGAAGCACCTCCCGAACCTCGACGAGGTCGCGTGGAACTACTTCGGCACGCCGAGCGCGAAGGAAGCCATCCGCAAAAAGGTCGAGATGCTGTTTCCGCTGCACGAGCGGGAGCAGTTCACCGAGCACTTCTTCGCCGAGATCCAGAAGTGGCGCGAGCGTGACGCCGCCGAGCGCGCGGAGAAGACCAAGGCCAAGGGCCCGAGCGTGCAGCAGCACAGCTTCCTCGCGCCCGCCGGCTCCGCGGCCAAGACGCCGAGCACCGGGACGCATGCCGACGGCGCGGACAAGGCGTCGAAGCCCGCGAAGAAGAGCTCGAAGAAGTGACCCCGTCGCGGTCGGCGGAGCGCGCGCTCCGCCGGCCGAACTCGTCTCCCCCGCACGCACCCCGCTCTTCCCCCATGAGCAAGCAATCCGAGAACTGGTACTCCGAACGCCTGGGCCAGCACGTCACCGTCGCGCGCTGGGGCCAGGTGGGCACCCCCGTGCTCGTCTTCCCCACCGCCGCGGGCGACGCGGAGGAGTGCGAGCGCTTCCTCCTGCTCGACGTGCTCGCGCCGCTGCTCGAGGCGGGCCGGATCAAGGTCTACTCCGTCGACTCCATCGCGGGGCAGGCGTGGGTCGATCGCGACATCCCGCGCGACGTCGCGGGCCGACGGCAGAACCAATTCGACGAGTTCGTCTACCGCGAGGTGATCCCGCTCATCCGCTCGGACTGCAAGTCGCCCGACATCGAGGTCTTCGTCGCGGGTGCGTCGATCGGCGCGTTCAACGCGCTCGCGGCGATCTGTCGGCATCCCGACGTCTTCTCGAAGGCGATCTGCATGAGCGGGACGTTCGACATCGAACGCTTGTTCGCCGACGGCCAGGTCTCGCGCGACTTGTGGCACGCCTCGCCGCTCCATTTCATGCCGCGCATGCCGCCGGGCGAGCACTTGGAGAAGCTCAAGACGCGCTTCGTGCTCATGGCGCACGGCCAAGGCCGCGCCGAGAGTCCCGAGCACAACTGGGGCATGGCGCAGATCCTTGGGGCGAAGGGCATCCCCAATCGCGTCGACGACTGGGGACCCGACTACCCGCACGACTGGGTCACGTGGCGCAAGATGCTGCCGAAGTACCTGGACGAGCTCGCGCCGCGCGCGTGAAACGAAACGCCCCACGGATCCATGCGGAACCGCGGGGCGCGGGAGGGGGACCGGATTCGTCTCAGGCGGCGCGGCGCGTCTTCGAGGTGATCGTGCGGCGCGTGTTCCACGGCGTGGAGCGCGTGGTCGTGTTCTTCTTCGCGTTCCAGCGCTTCGTGTTCGCGCCGGTGCGAGTCGTCGAGCGCTTCGACGTCGTGTTCCAGCGCTTCGCGTTCGTCGCGCGCGTGTTCTTGCGCGCGATCGTGGTCGAGCGCTGGTTCGTGCTCTTGCGCGCCTTCGTGATGCGCTTCGAGGTGTTCCGGCGCGCGTTCTTGGTCGTCGCGCGCATCGTCGTCGCGTAGAAGCCGTTCCAGTCTCGGATCAGGCCGGGGAACGCGCTCATGAGCGTGCGGAAGGCCTGGATCGTCGTCACCGAGTTCGTCTGGATCTTCCAGTCGGTGTTGCGCGTCGTCTTGAAGGCCTTGCTGAACTTCTGGATCTGCGTGGGCGTGAACGTGAGCTTCGAGTTCATGATTGGGTGCTTGGGGTTTCGGATCGGGACACCCGCCTCTTCGGACCGGAACTCTCTTCCCGTGAGGAAAAAGCCCGCGCTCGTCCCGAGATCGATCCGCGCCTCGGCGCCGCGCGCTATCCTCGGAGCGCGATGTCCCCCCGCCTCGCAGCCTCGGCGCTCGCCGCCGTCGCGCTCCTGACGCTCCCGCTTCGCGCGCAGGAGTTCGGGCCTTGGCACGTGATCGGCCCGTTCCCGCATCCCGCGGGCGCTTCGACCTTCGAGCCCGCGGAGCCGCCCGAGCGCGCGCTCGAACGGATGAAGGCCGGGAAGGACGGGCCCGATCTCGCGACGCCGGTGAAGACGAAGGACGCGGCGCTGCGCTGGACGCCGGTCACGCAGGGCAAAGGCGGCGGACGCGAGCTCGACGTCGGGTTGCTCGACTTCAACGCGCTCCTCCAGCCGGCGAACGCGCCGCAGGGATGGAACGCGAAGCAGGTTGCGTTCCTCTACCGCCGCGTCGACTGCGCGGACGCGGTGGAGCTGCCGATCATGCTCGGCAGCGACGACGGCGTGCGCGTGTGGCTGGACGGCGAGGTCGTGCTCGAGCGCGCGGTCGCGCGCGGTCTGAACCTCGAGGACGAACAGCTCGTGCTCCGCCTCGCGCGGGGCGTGCACCACCTGCTCGCGAAGGTCACGAACGAAGGCGGTGCGTGGAGTTTCCGCGTCGCGCCTTGGAAACGCATCGAGCAGAAGGCGATCGACACGGCGATCGATCGCGGCGTCCAGTACCTGCTCGACGCGCAGCTCCTCGACGGGACGTGGGGCGAGCACCCCGAGTACGGCGCGGGCCACACGTCGTTCACGGTCTACACGCTGCTCAAGTCCGGCGTCCCGCCCGAGGATCCCGCGATCGTGCACGCGATGGGCGCGATGGACGTGCTGGCCTCGGAGCACACGTACTCGGTCGCGTGCCTCGCGCTCGCCCTCGCGGCGACGCACGACGAACGCCACCGCGCGCGCGTCGAGCAGTGCGTGCGCGACCTGATCGAGTTCCAGGGCGGGCAGGACCTCTTCTCCTATCCGATCCTGCCGAACTACCCGGGCACGCTCCCGGCCGACCTGTCGAACACGCTCTACGCGGCACTCGCCTTCCGCGCGGCCGAGCGCATGGGCGTCGACGTGCCCGACAAGGTGTGGATCGACCTCGCGCAGGGCACGCTGCGCTGCCTGGGGAAGGAGCAGGCGCAGCGTTCGGTCGCGACCGGCAAGCCGGCGAGTAAGTCGGCGGGTTTCTCCTACCGCGCCGGCACGTTCGAGTGCACGGGTTCGATGACGACGGCCGGGCTCTCCGTGCTCGCGCTCGCGCGCGAAGGCACGGGCGCGCGCTTCCCGTCCGCGATGCAGGCGCGCACGAACGCGGCGATCGCACTCGGACTCGGGTGGCTCGACCAGCACATGGAGTGGGGTCAAAACCCCGGGCAGAACGGGCACCACTACTTCTGGATCTACGGCGTCGAGCGCGCGGGCACGCTGCTCGGACTCGACGTGCTCGCGGGCATCGATTGGTACTGGTCGGGGGCCGCGTACCTCGTGAAGAAGCAGAAGGAGAACGGCGCGTGGTCGTCGGGCGGCGACGAAGCCGGCGAACCGATCGACACGCTGCTCGCGCTGCTCTTCCTCGAGCGCGCGACCGCGCCGATCGGGAGCCCGGGCACGGACCACTCGCGCCCCGATCCGCGCAAGCCGCGCACCGCGGACGAAGGCGAGCGCAAGACGGAGTGGAGCGCCGGTGCCGCGCGCGATCCGCTAGCGATCCACGCGCGCGGCGAGGCGCAGACGGTCCTCTGGGTCGGCGGACTGCGCGACGACCTGAAGCAGGCGATCAGCGGGCCCAAGGGCGTCGAGGTCAAGGAGCTCCAGTTCGTCGGCCGCTGCTCGGACGAGAAGGAGGACGCCGAGGACGTGATCGGCACCGTGCCGGGCCGCTTCGTCGCGGCGGAGGACCTGCCGCGCCTCGAGCTCACGCACGTCTTCGCGCGACCGGGCACGTGGACCGTGCGCGGGCGGCTCAACGTCCTCGTCCAGGGCACGCAGTTGCGCGTGATCGACACGCCGACGATCGCGATCGTGGTGCGCGACGTGTTCGACCGGCGGCGCCTCGAATACGTGAACGACCCCGGCCGCAACCTGCTGCGCGGGCTCGAACCGAAGTGCGAGGCCTCGAGCAGCGCGCCCCGCGCGAAGGAGGCGTTCGACGGGCGCTACGCGAGCTCCTGGGAGTGCGACGCGAAGGACGCGAGCCCGTGGATCCGCATCACGCTGCCGCGCGGCCTGCAGGCGGACCGGCTGACGCTCGCGCAGGCGCTCAACCGTCCGCGCGACACCGCGAAGGCGCGCGCGCGCGAGGTGGAGGTCGTGATCAACGGCGACGTGAAGCTGCGCCTCGTGATGGACGCGGACAACCGCCTCAAGGGGTCGATCGAGCTCCCGCCGCGCACGGTGGTCCGCACACTGGAGCTCCACATCTTGTCGCTGCATGACGGCAAGCTCGGCACGGCATCGGCGGGGTTCAGCGAAATCGAGCTCTTCGCGGGCAAGTGACGGCTCGACCGCCTGGAGCCGGGCGAGATCGGCGAGTCACGGTCCGCGGCGTTCGGACACCCCAGTCGTTCCTGGTGCGTCCCGAGTGCATGGCCACGCCGAAGGCAGTTCGGCCGGCCGCCCAGATCCACTGCGCCCGCCGGCCTGCGGCAGATCCCATTCTTGGGCGCGGCGGAAAGTCCCCCTTCCCGGCGTGAACCACCATTCGTAGAGTCGAGACCGCACCGTGTCCGCCACTCAGGCGTGATGCGGTTTGCGTTTCTTCACCTCGAGACAACTCATTCCAGGAGTGCAGTCATGGATTCCAGACGGGCGCGAAGGCTCTGGTCGGCGGTCCTACTCGTATCGATCGCGAGCGGCGTGGTCGGCACCGCATGGGCCAACCACCGATGGGGCTGCTGGAGATACGCCGACGCCAACATCAGCTTCTACAACGGCTGCACGGGGAGCTACTCCACCTACGTCGCGGATGAAGCCATCAACGACGCCAACTCCTGGCACAACTACACCGACGTCAACCTCAGCCCGTCGCCGCAGGGCACGACCGACCACCTGAACTGCTTCAACGGCTCCTACGGCATCAATGGGTGGCTCGGCATCGCGGAGATCCTCACCTACAACGGCTGCACGATCCTGCAGGGCAGGGCGCGCTTCAATCAGAGCTACATGGACAATCCAGCGTACGGCTACTCGACGACGAACAAGAAGCACGTCGTTTGCCAGGAGATCGGGCACTTGTTCGGCCTCGACCACCAGCGGGGCCAGGCGCAGTCCTGCATGAACGACCGGATCCTCAGCGTGCCGAACCCGAATTCACACGACCAGTCCCTCGTCAACTCGATCTACTGAAAGGCGCGCCATGATCACCAAAGTGAAGTTCTGGTCCGTCTCCGCGGCGCTGGCCGTCGTGGGTGTCGTGAGCTCGTCGCTGCTCACCGCACGCTTCTGCCCCCCGGATGGTCCGCGGAGCGATGCAGCCTGGGCTTTCACCGCGGACAGCGCCAAGGCGCTCGTCACACACGCGGAGGCCATCGTCGTCGCCAAGGCCGTGGCGAACCACCCGGGCCGCGTCGCGGTGTCCGAGAACGGCGGGGACCTGCTGCCCTTCCAGATCGTCGAGTTCCAGATCGAGGAAGAGCTGAAGGGTGCGTTCCCCGACGGGCGTGTGTACGTCGAGCGCGCGGGTGGCATCGAGCCGGGCACCGACGTCCACCACGACATCGACATCGATGGCGGCGAGTTCGAGATCGGCGGAACCTACCTCTTGTTCTTGAACGAGCAGCCCGGAAACACGGGCCTCCATTATCAAGTCAACGCGCAGGCCCGTTACACGATCCTCCAGGGTCGCCTGCACGGGGTGGATTCCGAAGCAGGGGATCCAGTGCAGCAGGCCTTCCAACGGCGTTCGCCCGCGGAGGCCTCGGCGCTCGTGAAACGGCTGCTCGACTGAGAGCTCGGCTCCGGCAGCGGCGCGAGGGTGTCCGAGTCGGACGCCCTCGCGCTGTCGTTCCCACCAGTGTTCTCCACTTGCGAGGCGTCGGGCTGGCTCCATGTCTCACCATCGTCACGCCGAGGGAACCGACTCCGAGCAGGAATTCGCGCGACCTGCGCCCCACCAACCACTCACGGTCCCTGGGCGCAGTCCGTCGAGTCTTTTCCACCTCGGCAGCGCGAAATCAGGGCACGATGCCGAAGCACAGCGCGTTCGTGAGCCCGCTCTGGTAGCCGGCGGGATCGTTCGGGTCGCGGTGCCACCACTGCGCGTAAATGAGCTCGCCGGGCAGGAGCGTCGGATCCGCGCCGCTCTGGATGCGGACGTTGAAGTTGTAGGAGAAGACGCCGCCGCACGGCCCCGAACCCTGCGACGTCTGCCCGCCCGCGCGCCGGAACGCGCCGATGCAGAACGTCCCGCCCTCGAACGGCTGCGCGTCCTGCGTGTGCGAGTAGAAGAGCACGCCGCGTTTTCCCGGCGGGACGAGCGTCGCCGTGATGAGGAACGGCGCGGGGTTCGTGAGGCTCGGGAGTCCGCTCCCCGCGATCTGCGGGACACAGCCCTGCGAGTTCAGCTTGCCGACGCAGTAGGTGGTGATCGGAGCGTAGCCGCCGTCGTAGGCGTAGTACCCGATGTCGCTGCGCGACAGGTCGGGATCGAGCAGCGCCGGATCGCCCGCGTCGATGCACGGCGAACCGGGCCGCAGGTGGAGGTCTCCGCCCGCGAGGTTCCACAACCCCGGATCGCCCGTGAGGTTGTTCGTGAAGGGTGCTCCCGCGGCGTAGAACGGCCCGCCCGCGCAGTAGACGATCGTTCCGTAAGCGGGGCCCGCGTGATTCGTGCCGTTGCCCCACACGATGCAGTTCTTCATCCGGATGAAGTCGGTGAAGAGCGCCGCTTCGACGCCGACCGTGTTGTTCACGATCGTGCAGTCGAGCAGGTTGCTGTCGTAGACCGTGATGACGCCGTAGCCCGCATTGTCGCGCACGATGCAGCGCTCCAGGCGCCCGTCCCACGACTGCACGGCGGACACTCCCCCGGGCAGAAGTCCCGTGATCGTGAACCCCTCGAACACGATCGAGTCCATCTCGTCGGTGGGCGCGTCGAGGATGAGGATCGACGTCGCGGCTGCCGGTCGCAGCGTGGTCGCCTCGGCGCCGGCCGTCGCGCGCACGGTGATGCGTTTCGTCAGGTGCACGTTCTCGACGTACGTGCCGGCGGCAACGAGCACGGTGTCGAAGTCCAGCGTCGTCGGGCGGTCGTGCGCGTACTGGATGCTCGCGTAGGGACTCGCCTGCGTGCCGAGGCCCGGCGCCGTCGCGTTCACGTCGACGTACCAGGTCGTCTGCGCCGGGACGCGCGCGGCGAGCGCGAGGACGCCGAGGGCGAGGATCGAGGTTCGACGGCTGAGTTTCATGAGTGGCTCCGATCGCGAAGGATCCTGGATTCTCGCTTCACGGCACGATGCCGAAGCAGAGCGCGTTCGTGAGCCCGCTCTGGTAGCCGGCCGGATCGTTGGGATCGCGGTGCCACCACTGCGCGTAGACGAGCTCGCCGGGCAGGAGCGTCGGGTCCGCGCCGCTCTGGACGCGGACGTTGAAATTGTAGGAGAAGACCCCGCCGCACGGACCCGCGCCCTGCGACGTCTGCCCGCCCGCGCGTCGAAACGGGCCAATGCAGAACGTCCCGCCCTCGAACGGTTGCGCGTCCTGCGTGTGCGAGTAGAAGAGCACGCCGCGTTTTCCCGGCGGAACGAGCGTCGCCGTGATGAGGAACGGCGCGGGGTTCGTGAGGCTCGGGAGCCCGCTCCCCGCGATCTGCGGGACACAGCCCTGCGAGTTCAGCTTGCCGACGCAGTAGATGGTGATCGGAGCGTAGCCGCCGTCGTAGGCGTAGTACCCGATGTCGCTGCGCGACAGGTCGGGATCGAGGAGCGCCGGATCACCCGCATCGACGCACGGCGAGCCGGGGCGCAGGCGGAAGTCGCCACCAGAGACGTTCCACATCCCCGGATCACCGGTGAGGTTGCCCGGCCCCGAGGCGAAGTAGAACGGTCCCCCCGCGCAGTAGCGGATGTCGGATCCGATCGGCTGCGGACCGGACAGGTGGTTCACGCCGTTGCCCCACACGATGCAGTTCTTCATCCAGATCGCGTCGGAGAGCGTGGAGCACTCGATGCCGTAGGTGTTGTTCACGATGGTGCAGTCCACGAGCACCGTGTCGTAGGTCGTCTCCACGCCGATGCCGACGTTGTCACGCACGATGCAGCGCACGAGCGTTCCCTCGCCGGAACGCACCACGCCCTGCGTCGCGGGCGCAACGTGCCCAGTGATCGTGAAGCCCTCGACCACGAGCACGTCGAGTTCGTCGAGCGGCGCGTTGAGCGACAGCGTCGCGGCCGCGGCGCCGGTGGAACGCAACGTCGTCACCTCCGCTCCTCCGGTGGTGCGGATCGTGACGCGCTTCGAGAAGGCGAAGTCGTCGACGTACGTACCCGGCGCGACCAGGATCGTGTCGTAGTCGACCGTGCTCGCTTGGTCGTGCGCGTTTTGGAGGTCCGTGTACGGGCTCGCAAGCGTGCCGCTGCCCGGCGGCGTCGCGTTCACGTCGACGTACCAAGTCGTCTGCGCAGAAGAGCGCGCGGCGAGGCTCGCAGCGAACACGAGGGAAAGAAGTTGGAATCGGCGCGACAAGGAAACCTCCTCGATGCGTGGGGTCGTACGCGATGGTGCGCGATCTGCTTGATGGCTCGCGCTCGCGCCCGCGTTGCGGACGACTCCAGTTTCTCCGAGAGTGCGCGCGTCGACCAGCCCTGGAGCGCGGACGGAGTACACCTACGCACCGGAACGCAGAGCGGGCCGTTCGATGCGTACCCGCCGGCGTCGAACCGAGCTCACTCTCCAGGTCGGGGGAAGTTCATGTTCACGTCGTTGCGCGGCGCCGAGCCCGCGAACGGGTAGCGCATGGGCACGACGACGATGCCTTCCTGCGTCACCGTGAAGCGCTTGCGATCGAGCTCGAGGTCGTAGCCGATCGACTCGCCGCTCGGGACCTCGGTCCACTTGTCGAGGATCGCGCGGCGCACCTTGGCACCCGGGTGCACCGTGACGCCGCCGAAGAGGATCGAGTCCTCGACCACCGCGTGCTCCTTCACGAGACAGCGATTGGACAGGATCGAGCGCTTCACGCGCGCTCCGGACACCACCGTCCCCGCGCAGAGCAGTGAGTCGACGACCTCGGCGCGCCGTCCGTCCTCGTCGAGCACCGTCTTCGCCGGCGGGTCCGCGTGCCACAAGGAGTAGATGGGCCACTTCGAGTCGTACAGGTTGAAGTTCGGCTTGATCGAGCAGAGGTCCATGCTCGATTCGTAGTACGCGTCGAGCGTGCCGACGTCGCGCCAGTACGGCTCCGCGCTCTCGTCCATGTCCACGAAGTGGTGCGCGTGCACGGGCACCTCGCCGATCATGCGCGGGATGACGTCCTTGCCGAAGTCGTGACTCGATTGAGCGCCGAGCTCCGCGTCGGCGCGCAGACGGCGGATGAGCTCCTTCGTCTCGAAGATGTAGATACCCATCGAGCCGAGACACTTCCCGGGCATGCCGGGAATCTCCTTCCCCTGCTTCGGCTTCTCCGCGAACGACACGACGCGGTTCTTCGCGTCGACCTCGAGGATCCCGAAGCGTCGGCTCTCCTCCGCGGGGATGCGCACGGCGCCGATCGTGAGCGCGGCCTTCTTCGCGAGGTGCTCCTCGAGCATCGCGCCGTAATCCATCTTGTAGATGTGGTCGCCGGAGAGGATCAGCACCTGCGCCGCGCGCTCCTCCTGGAGCAGGTCGAGGTTCTTGTAGATCGCGTCCGCGGTGCCGACGTACCACTCGCCGACCGTCGCATGGTGCGGCGGGCTGACCGAGATGAACTGCTCGAGTCGGCGCGGGAGGAAGTTCCAGCCGAAGCGGATGTGCTCCTCCAGCGAGCGCGCCTGGTACTGCGTCAGCACGAAGATGCGGCGCAGCCCCGAGTGGATGCAGTTCGACAGCGTGAAGTCGATGATCCGGTACGCGCCGCCGAACGGGACCGCGGGCTTCGAGCGGTTGATCGTGAGCGGCTTCAAGCGCTCACCCTGGCCGCCGGCCAGGATGAACGTGAGCGTCTCCTTGAGGTCCTGATGCAGCGACATGCGGCGCTCCGTGAGGGGTGCGGGGCCAGCGCGAGGAGGTTCCAGGTGCGCGTCCGGCCCCAGGATGCCGCGCCGCGCGCGCGAGCGAAAGTCTCCTCCGGCGCGGAGCGCGCGTTCGGGCCGGAATCCCGGCCGTTTCCCGCGGGTTCGGCCGGGAGCGCGCGGCGCGGAGCGCGACGTCGCGCCGCGTCGATCGCTACAATCCCGCGCCGCGATCCACCCGAGAACCCATGTCCAAGATCGACATCACCGCTCCGCCCGACGACGCTCAACGCCGCAACTTCGTCCGCGCCCTGCTCGAGGACGTGCATGCGCTCGAACGCATGCTCGAGGACGGCTGGATCGAGGAGGGCGTCCGTCGCATCGGCGCCGAGCAGGAGATGTTCCTCGTCGACCGCTCCTTCGATCCCGCGAACAAGGCGCTCGCGATCCTGGAGCGGCTTCAGAGCGGCTCGTACACGACCGAGCTCGCGCAGTTCAACCTCGAGGCCAACCTCGCGCCGCTCGAGTTCAGCGGGGATTGCTTCGCGAAGATGCACGCCGAGCTCGACCGGCTCGTCGACGCAGCGCGCGCCGCCGCGGAACAGGAGCGCACGAAGATCGTCCTCTGCGGCATCCTCCCCACGCTCGGGAAGGAGCACCTCGGCCTCGACTCGATGACGCCGATCCCGCGCTACCTCCAGCTCAACCGCATCATGGTCGAGCAGCGCGGCGGGCGCTTCCAGACGCTGATCAAGGGCACGGACGAGCTCCAGACGACGCACGAGAACGTGATGCTCGAGGCGTGCAACACGAGCTTCCAGCTCCACTACCAGGTCGGCGCGAAGGAGTTCGCGCGGCTCTACAACCTCGCGCAGGTGATCACGGCGCCCGTGCTCGCGGCCGCGGTGAACTCGCCGGTGCTCCTGCGGCATCGACTGTGGCACGAGACGCGCGTCGCGCTGTTCCAGCAGTCGCTCGACACGCGTTCCGAGCACCAGGCGTCGCGCGGCACGCGCCAGCGCGTCAGCTTCGGCGACAGCTGGGTGAGGGATTCGATCCTCGAGGTCTACCGCGACGACATCGCGCGCTTCCGTTCCTTGATCACGACGGGCTCGAACGAGTCGCCGGTCGAGATGATGGAGCGCGGCGAGGTGCCGCCGCTCAAGGCGCTCCGCCTCCACAACGGCACGGTCTACCGCTGGAACCGCCCGTGCTACGGCGTCCACGAGGGCAAGGCGCACCTGCGCATCGAGTCGCGTGCGTTCCCCGCCGGCCCGTCGACGGTCGACGAGATCGCGAACGCGGTCTTCTTCTACGGATTGATGGCTGCGCTCGACACGGAGTACGGCGACGTCACGAAGCGCATGCCGTTCGACGACGCGAAGTCGAACTTCGTCGCGGCGGCGCGCTACGGACTGCACGCGCGCTTCCGCTGGGTCGACGGCAAGCCGTACGGCGCGGACGAGCTGATCCTCCGCGTGCTCCTCCCGCTCGCGAGGAAAGGCCTCGCCGCGCGCAAGATCGACGCGAAAGACGTCGATCGGTACCTCGGCATCCTCCAGGAGCGCGTGCAGTCGGGCCGCACGGGCTCGCAGTGGGCGCTCGATTCGCTCGCGCAGATGGGCGAGCGCGGCAAGAGCGTGGAGCGCTTCCGCGCGCTGACGCAGGCGATGGCGCGCCACCAGGCCGAGCACGCGCCCGTGCACACGTGGGAGCTCGCGTCCCTGCGCGACGGCACGGCCGAGCGCGACAGCTTCCGCACCGTCGGCCAGGTGATGACCACCGACCTCTTCACCGTGCAGGAGGAGGACATCGTCGACCTCGCCGCGAGCATGATGGAGTGGGAGCACCTCCGTCACGTCCCCGTCGAGGACAAGGACGGACGGCTCGTGGGCCTGGTCTCGCACCGCGCGCTCATGCGCATGCTCTCGCGCGGCCAGGCGGCCACCGACAACCCGATCGCCGTGCGCGAGGTCATGGAAACCGACCCGGTCACCGTGACGCCCGAGACGAGCACGCTCGACGCGATCGCGATGATGCGCAAGCACAAGACCGGTTGCCTGCCGGTCGTCAGCGACGGCCGGCTCGTCGGCATCATCACGGAGCACGACTTCTTCGAGATCGCGGGCGCCTTGCTCGATCGCTGGTTGAAGAACGAGTGATCGAGCGGAGGGACATGCACCTCTCCGGCTTTCGCCGCGACGAGCCGCTCGAGCGCGTGCTCGGCGCCTGCCAAGGCCGCGCGTCCGGACCGCTCGTGATCGCGATCGCGGGAATCCACGGCAACGAGCCGGCGGGCGTCGTGGCGCTGCGCCGCGTGCTGCGCGAGCTCGTGCCGCACGCGCAGACGCTGCGCGGGCGATTCGTCGCGCTCACGGGCAACCGCGCGGGCCTCGCGCGCGGCGTGCGCGGCGTCGACCACGACCTGAACCGGTACTGGACGCGCGCGTCGATCGCGGAGGCGCGCTCGAAGGCTCCAGAGGCGCGCGACACGGAACAGAAGGAGCTCGTCGAGCTCGCCGAAGCCCTCGAACGCGAGTTCGCACGCGCGCCGGGCCCGGTGACGCTGCTCGACCTGCACTCGACGTCCGGGCCCACGCCGCCGTTCACGCTGCACGCCGACGAGCTCCGCGCGGTCGAGCTCGCCCGCGCGCTCGACGTGGCCGCGCTGTTCGGCCTCGAAATGCTGCTCGGCAGCACGCTCGTCGACTGGACCCACAAGCTCGGCCACACCGGTCTCGTGATCGAAGGCGGCCAGAACGAAGCGGAGGACACGGCCGACCACCACGAGTCCGCGCTGTGGATCGCGCTCGCGCACGCGGGCGTGCTCGACGCGAACGCGCTCCCCGACCTCGCGGCCCACCGCGCGCGCCTCACGCGCGCCGCCGGCCCGACGCCGCGCGCACTGACGATCTGCCACCGCCACGTGATCCCCGAGGGCGAGCGCTTCGAGATGCTCCCCGGCTGGTCGGGCTTCGATCCCGTGCGCGAAGGCGACATGCTCGCGCGCGGCGGCCCCACGCTGGAGCAGGAGCTCCGCGCGCCGTACGACGCGACGCTGATCATGCCCCGCTACCAGGGCGCGGGCAGCGACGGGTTCTTCCTCGCGCGGGCGAATCCCCGCTGAGCCTGCTACGCGACGACGGCGCGCGCGCGGCCCACGAGCCCCTTCGCGAAGAGCTCCTCGGCGAGCAGGTCGAAGTCGAGGCACGCATCGGACGCGGGATCGACGACCTGGATCGGCGCGCCGGCGCCGGCGGCTTCGCGCAGTCGGTCGTGTGTGCGGATCGCGGCGTCGAGGAGGCGCGCGCCGAAGCGCAGTTCGAGCGCGATGAGGACCTCGCGCAGGAACGGCACGCGTCGGTCGAAGAGGGTCGCGAGCACGCGTGTCTCGAACGGGTGCTCCAGCTCGGCCTTCAGCTCCGCGAGGATCGCGTCGGCCTTCACGGCGCCCTGGAGCGAGTACGCGCCGGTCTCGACGACCAACAACGCCGTATCGCAGGCCCTCAACGCGTTCTTCGCGAGCACGCCGTCGACGCGCGGCGGGCAGTCGAGGAGCACGACGTCGAAGATGCCGTCGAGCTCCTCCAGCGCGAGCTTCAACCGCTGTTCGGGCTGGAGCACGCGCGCGCTCTCCTCCTCGAAGCGCGCGAGCTCGAGCGTCGCGGGTATCAACCACACCCCGCCGGGCGCGGCGAAGAGCGCGGCGTCGGCGCGCGAGCTCCCTGACAGCACTTCGAGCGTCGTCGCTTCGCCCGGCGCGGGCGCGCACGAGAGCGAGAGCGTCGCGTGCGCCTGCGGATCGAGGTCCACCAGCAGCGTGCGCAGCCCGAGGCGCGCGAACGCGCCGGCCAGGTTCACGGCGCTGGTCGTCTTGCCGCAGCCGCCTTTTTGATTCACGAACGCGAGGACGTGCACCAGCTCTTCACCCTTCATTGCTCCGAAGCTCAGCTTCGAGGCTCCGCTTCGATGACCACCGCGGTGCCGTACGCGAGCACCTCGGTCACTCCGGCCGCGATCTCGTTCGCGTCGTAGCGCATCGCCACGATCGCGTTCGCGCCGACGTCGCGCGCATGGCGCACCATGAGCTCGTACGCTTCCGAGCGCGCCTTCTCGGCGAGCTCGGTGTAGAGCGTGATGTTGCCGCCGACGAGCGTCTGCAGGCCGGCGCCGAACGTTCCGATGAAGGAACGGCTGCGCACGGTGATGCCGCGCACGACGCCGAGGTAGCGCGTGATGCGCCAGCCCTCGAACGAGTTCGCCGTCGTGACCCAGGGATCGCCGCTCGCCATGCCTTGCCTCTCCACGTGGAGCATGCAGGTCGGGAGTGCTCGGTTCAACGGCGGCGACGCGAGCACTTCGCGTCCCGCGCGGTCAACGCAGCGCCCTGCGCGCCTTGTCGTAGAACGCGCTCGTCGTCCGGGCGTGATCGATCGGCCCCCACGCGGACACGTGCGCGAATGCGCGCGCGGCGCGGCTCTCCGGTTCGTGCACGGCGACCGGCACGCGCGCCTGGACGCTGCGCGCGACGGCGTCGTCGGCCGGAACCCAACCGATGAACTCCGGCGACGCGCCGAGGAAGCGCAGCGAGGCGGCCTTGAAACGGTCCCACGCGCCGTGCGCGTCGGCCTCGGTCGGCACGCGGTTCACCACGACGCCCGTGCGAACGTGCGGGTTGACCATGTGCGCGCGCTTGTAGAGCGCGTAGGCGTCCGAGAGCGCCGTGACCTCGTGGTTCGTGACGACGATCAAGGTGCTCGTCGCCGCGAGGTGCGCCACGGTCGAGTACTGGAGCCCCGCGCCGTGGTCGATGATCATCAAATCGAAGCGCTGTTCGAGCGGGAGGAGCGCCTTGAAGAGCTTGTCGAGCTCCCGCCGCGTCGGATTCGCGAGCGCGTGCCGTCCGACGCCGCCGGAAAGCAGCCGAATCCCCTCCGGCCCCTCGACGAGCGCCGTTTCCGCGTCGACCTGATCGTCGAGGATGTGGCCGAGGTCGTAGCGCGGCGAGAGCCCGAGGAGGAGGTGCGCGTTGGCGAGGCCGGCGTCCCAGTCGACGAGCAGGACGCGCTCACCGCGCCGCGCGCGGAGGACGGCGAGGTTGGAAGCGAGGATGCTCTTGCCCGTCCCGCCCTTCCCGCTGGCGACGCAGACGACGCGGGCGCCGCGCGTTTCGTCCGCCTGGATCCGCTCGCCCGCATGCATCCACTTGGTGAACGACCGCAACCGAGACAGGTCGAAGCGGGAGGTGTCGAGCATGGATCCGAGAGGTCGTCACGAGTGCGCGTCGAGGTGGAGCGCGTACTCTGGCCGAGCGTCGCGGGGTCGTCAATCGGTGGGAGCGGTCGGCGGGCCGTGCGCGACGGGCGAGCGCGAATCCTGGGCGCGAGAATCCACGAAGAAGTGAGCGCGTGGCCTTGACGCGGACCGTTCGAGCCACTCCTCCCAGCGTGCTGCTCCCGAGGCGCACGCTCGATAGCACCGACGACCTCGCACCGGTGCACGCCCCACGCGCTTGCGTGTGCGGACTCGAGCCGAGCGTGGTCCCGCGCCGCCGAAACTCGCTCGGAGCACCCCCGATCCTCTCGGCCTCGGGTTCGTCTCCCTCTCAGTCGAGCAATTGCCGACCGTAGTCGAGCTCTACGGTTCCCAGAGAACGGCAACGGCCTGCGAGGAGTTCGCCGTCCCGCCCGCCGGGCAGAACGTCGGGTCCGCATCGCGGTAGTACGCCTGGTAGTGCCGCGTGGCACCGATCGGGATCGGATCGCCAACGATCGCGGAACGCGCGGAGATGGACGGCTCCCCCGCCTCGGGAAAGAGCGCGAACCCGCCCGCGGCGGTGCGCGCTTGGATGCGCCTGAGGAACCCGCCGACGCAGCGCAGCCCATCGCCGAACGGCGCGACCAACTCGGCCTCCGTCCCCTGGAACAGGATCACGAGCGTCGCGGGGCTCCCGCCGGAGAACGAGAACGAGAGCGAATCCGCCGAGAGGTTGGCTGCTCCGGTCGCGATGAGTTGACCACCACCGGTCCCGCGCGAGTTCTGACACCCACGACCCGGGCTCCCCGCGTTGCCGCAAGGACACGCACCGCTCGAGCCGTCGCCGAAGCAATAGGAGTGCGGCGGAGTCGGGCCACGGTCGCGAAGGAACACGTCCTGGGCCGAGTTGGTGTCGCCGGGGACGACGGTGTTGTCCGAGGCTGCAAACGTGACCCATCGCCCGTCCGCAGAAATGGCCGGGAGGATGCCACCGTTGAAAAGTTCCTGCCCCGGTATCACCTCACTCACCTTCTGGGTGACGCGCGTGACCAGATCGTGTGTGAAGACGTCCCAGTAGAAGCCTGTGTCCCCCGGAACGAGCGATGTGGCCGCACTGAGAAAAGCGACGACACGGCCGTCATAGGATATCGGCGAGGAGGTGTATCCGATGCAGCAGTCAGCCCCGCTCCCGCTGTTGCCCTGGAGCCCCGTCGACGAGACGCTGACTCCAGACCTCCTGACATAGGTCCCGGTTGACGGTGCGGTTGGATCGGCGATCGGAGCTTGTTTTCCCGAGGGAACTGGTGTTCCGTCGTCGCGGACACATCCCCCCTGGGGTGCGCACCCAAACCTGTCCGCTTTTTCGGCGCGCACGGGCCAGGGTAGGGGGATGCCCCCGCCGTCCCAGCAAG